>CALJZN010000040.1 GCA_937983405.1 uncultured Paracoccaceae bacterium | reverse complement strand
GACGGTCGGCACCCATACGGTCGTGGAGCCGGGCGACAGTCTCGGCGACATCCAGTTCCACGGGGTTTCCGACACCGGGGCTTATGTCGTGGGCGCCGGCCTTGTGGCGACGGTCGAGGCCGCGCCCGACGGCGGCGGGATGCAAGCGGCGCTGCGCTTCGCCACCCGCAACGCCGCCGGGTCCTACGGCGAGCGGATGCGGATCGCGTCCTCCGGCGCGGTCGGCATCGGCACCACCTCGCCGACCGCGCCGCTGCACGTCAACGGTGCCGTCAGGGTCGGCAGCTTCACCGTCGCCACCGTGCCCTCGGCAAACGGTATGGGCGCAGGGGCGATCATCTACGTCTCGAACGAAAGCGGCGGCGCGGTGCTGGCGTTCTCGGATGGCACCAGCTGGCGGCGGGTGACCGACCGCGCGATCATATCCTGAAGGAGGAAACCATGGCCCTCGAAGAACGCACTCGGCTTTACGAACTGCTCGTCCGGCTCGACCGCAGCGAGACGGGCGACCGGATCGCGGGGATGCAGGTGCAGACGATCACCGAAGTCCTGCGCGACGGGCAGCTCGTCGCCGCCAGCCTGGGACAGGCGCAGCCGGTGGACTTTGCCGCCATCGTCGCCCTCATGCACCCCGACGACCGGGCGGCATTGCTGGCGGCGCTGGTCCCGCCGTCTCCGTGATCGGCCCGCCCAGGGTCGCCCCCGCACCCGCCCGGCCCGCACCCGCCCGAGCCGGCGCCGGCGAGCGACGCCGCCCGCCCCGCGCTTCGCGGCGGGCTGAGCCCGGCCCGACAAGGGCTGTGGCGGGCGTGGCATCCGGCGCGACCGCCTGCGACAGCACGCGCGGGCGATCGGCCATTGGCGGGCGCCGCGCTTCGCACTATCCTGTCAGCCATGCTCATCGAACTCGGCCACTTCGCCCTCGTCCTCGCCTTCGCCGTCGGACTCGTGCAGGCAATCGTCCCGCTTGTCGGGGCGCAGCGCGGCTGGCCGGGCTGGATGGCGGTCGCCGAACCCGCGGCGACGGCGCAGGTGCTGCTGGTCGCGTTTTCCTTCGCCGTGCTGATCTGGGCCTTCGTGACCTCGGACTTCTCGCTGCGGCTCGTGGTGGCGAACTCGCACACCACCAAGCCCCTGCTCTACAAGATCACGGGGGTCTGGGGGAACCACGAGGGCTCGATGCTGCTGTGGGTGCTGATCCTGACGCTGTTCGGCGCCTCGGCGGCGTGGTTCGGCGGCGGGCTGCCGGCGCGGCTGCGGGCGCGGGTGCTGGCGGTGCAGGCGTCGATCGCCGTGGCCTTCCTGGCCTTCATCCTTTTCACCTCGAACCCCTTCGAGCGGCTGGCGGTGCCGCCCTTCGACGGGCGCGACCTCAACCCGCTGCTGCAGGATCCGGGGCTCGCCTTTCACCCGCCCTTCCTGTACCTCGGCTATGTCGGTCTGAGCATGGCCTTCTCCTTCGCCGTCGCCGCGCTGATCGAGGGGCGGGTCGATGCCGCCTGGGGCCGCTGGGTGCGGCCCTGGACGCTCGCCGCCTGGATGTTCCTGACCATCGGCATCGCGCTTGGCTCGTGGTGGGCGTATTACGAGCTCGGCTGGGGCGGCTTCTGGTTCTGGGATCCGGTCGAGAACGCAAGCTTCATGCCCTGGCTGTTCGCCGCGGCGCTGCTGCATTCGGCCATCGTGGTGGAAAAGCGCGAGGCGCTGAAGTCCTGGACGATCCTTCTAGCGATCATGGCCTTCGGTTTCTCGCTGCTCGGCACATTCATCGTGCGCTCAGGGCTCTTGACCTCGGTGCATGCCTTCGCGAACGACCCCCAGCGCGGGGTGTTCGTCCTCGTCATCCTGGCGGTGTTCGTGGGCGGCGCGCTGACGCTCTACGCCGCGCGGGCGGGGGTGCTCGAGGCCAAGGGGGTGTTCGGTCTCGTCAGCCGCGAATCGGCGCTGGTGGCCAACAACGTGCTGCTGGCGGTCTCGTGCATGGTGGTGTTCCTGGGCACGATGTGGCCGCTGGTGGCCGAGATGGCCTGGGGCCGCAAGCTGACCGTCGGGCCGCCGTTCTTCGACCTGGCCTTCACCCCCTTCGTGGTGGCCATCGCCGCGCTGATGCCCCTTGGCGCGATCCTGCCCTGGAAGCGGGGCGATCTGGGCCGCGCGATGCAACCGCTCTGGGGCGTGCTGGCGCTGTCGCTGGCCTCGGGCGCCACGGTCTGGGCGATGCAGACGGGGGGCGCGCCGATGGGGCCGATCGGGGTGGCGCTGGGGTTGTGGGTGGTGCTGGGCGCGGTGGCCGATCTGTGGCAGCGCACCGGGCGCGAGGGGGCGGCCCGGCGTCTGCGCCGCCTGGTCCGCCTGCCCCGGGCCGACTGGGGCAAGACGGTGGCGCATGCGGGGCTCGGCGTCACGATTTTTGCCATCGCGGCGCTGACGGCGTGGGAGAGCGAGGACATCCGCGTGGCCCGGCCGGGAGAAAGCTTTGCGCATGCGGGCTATGCGATCACCCTGGCCGAGGTGAAGCGGGTCGAGGGGCCCAACTACATCTCGACCATGGCGCGGATGGAGGTGGCGCGCGACGGGCGGCCTGTGGTGACGCTGTTCCCCGAGAAGCGCGTCTATCCCGTCGCCGGTATGCCCACGACCGAGGCTGCCATCGACTACGGCTTCTGGCGCGACATCTATCTCGTGCTCGGCGACCCGCAGGAGGGCGGGGGTTGGGCGGTGCGCACCTACATCAAGCCCTTCGCCAACTGGCTGTGGGCCGGCTGCCTGCTGATGGCGCTGGGCGGCGCGCTGAGCCTGAGCGACCGGCGCTTCCGCATCGCCGCCGGCGCCCGCCGCCCGGCCGGCCCCGTTCCGGTGCCCGCCGAATGAGGGCGGTGCGGCCCCTGTTGCTCGTCGTGGCGCTGGCCCTGGCCGCCCCGGCCGGGGCGGTGCAGCCCGACGAGGTGCTGGCCGATCCGCGCCTCGAGGCGCGGGCGCGCGAGATCTCGAAGGGACTGCGCTGCCTCGTCTGCCGCAACGAATCGATCGACGAATCGAACGCGCCGCTGGCCCGCGACCTGCGCCTTCTGGTGCGCGAGCGTCTGGTCGCGGGCGACAGCGACGAGGCGGTGGTGGCCTTCGTCGTGGACCGCTTCGGCGAATATGTCCTGCTGCGGCCGACGGCCCGCGGGGGCAATCTGGTGCTGTGGCTTGCAGGGCCGGCGATGCTGCTGGCGGGTGCGGCGATCGCGCTGGTCTATGTCCGCCGGCGCCGGACGGCGGCGGACCAGGGCCAGCGGCCGCTGACGGCCGACGAACGGGCGCGTCTGAACGACATCCTGCGCGCACCCTGAGGCGCGCGGCCAGGCGAGAGGCAGATGCTCTACTCCACCATCGACGTGGCCGAGGACGCGGGGCTGGGCGTCATCACGCTCAACCGCCCCGAGGTGCTGAACGCGCTCAACACCCAGATGCGCGCCGAACTTCTGCACGCGCTGCGCGGCCTCGGCGGGCGGGTGCGGGCGCTGGTGCTGACCGGGGCGGGGCGCGCCTTCTGCTCGGGGCAGGATCTGGGCGACCGGGCCAACCCGGCCAACATCGACCTCGAACGCACGCTGCACGACGAATACGCCCCGCTCGTGCGGGCAATCCACGACTTTCCCGCCCCGGTGCTCGCGGCCGTCAACGGCGCGGCGGCGGGGGCGGGCTGCAACCTCGCGCTCGCCGCCGATGTCGTGATCGCGGCGGAAAGCGCGGTGTTCGCGCAGGCCTTCGCCCGGATCGGGCTGCTCCCCGACGCCGGCGGCACCTGGCTTCTGCCGCGGCTGGTGGGCATGGCGCGGGCGATGGGCATGGCGCTGTTCGCCGAGAAGATCCCCGCCCGGCAGGCGGCCGACTGGGGCCTGATCTGGGAGGCGGTGCCCGACGCCGCCTTCGAGGCCGCCTGGCAGGCGCGGGCCCGCACGCTGGCCGACGGCCCCACCGTCGCCCTGCGAGCGACGCGCGAGGCGCTGCGGCAGGGGCTGACGAACGACCTCGAGGCCCAGCTTGCGCTCGAGGGGCGGCTTCAGGGCGACTGCGGCCGGAGCCGCGACTTCCAGGAGGGCGTCGTGGCGTTTCTGGAAAAGCGCCCCGCCGTGTTCGAGGGGCGGTGACCATGAATGCCGCAGCCGCCGCGCGAACCCAGGGCCCGGCACCGCATGGCGTTGCCGGCCGCGGCGGGGCCTGCCCGGCATGAGCGAGGGCGTGAAGGAGGCCGCGGCGCGGCACTGGGACGGCGTGCGACCGGACGACCTGCCGCGGCGGTTCTGGCAGGTAGCCGGCTGCATCCGGGCGATCAATGCCGTGATGGGGGCCGAGGGCAGCGGCTGGGCCGAGGGGCTGATGGCGCAGATGCGCCGCCGGCTGGGCGGGCGCCGGCTGGCGCGGGGCCTGTCGGTCGGCTGCGGGCCGGGCAGCAAGGAGCTTGCGCTGGTGCAGGCCGGGATCGTGGAGGGCTTCGACCTCTACGAGATCAGCGCCGTCCGCGTCGTCCAGGGCCGCGCGCTGTGGCAGGGCCGCGGGCTGGCCGACCGGGGGCGGTTCCTGTCCGGGGACGGGCTGGCGGCGCTGGACGATCCGGCCGGCTACGATCTGGTCTACTGGGACAACGCGCTGCACCACATGCCCCGCACCGCCGAGGTGCTGCGCCGGTCGCTGCGCGCGCTGCGGCCCGGCGGGATGCTGGCGGTCTACGAGTTCGTGGGGCCCGACCGCTTCCAGTGGTCGGACGAGGAGCTGACCTGGGCGCGGCGGGTGCGCGGGGCGCTGCCGCCGCGGTTCTTCGACCCCGCCGCCGGGGCGCGGCTGGCCGCCGGGCGCGGCGTGGCGCGGCCCACCGTCGAGGCGATGCTGGCGCTCGATCCTTCGGAGGCGATGGACAGCGCGGCGATCCTGCCCGAGTTGCGGCGGCTGGCCCCGGCCGATGCCGTCTGGCTGCTGGGCGGCGTCGTCTATGCGCTGGCGCTGAACGACGTGCTGGCCAACTTCCGCCTGCCCGAGGATGCGGCGCTGCTGGACAGCCTGATGCTGCTGGACCGCGCGCTGGCCGGGCAGGGCCTGAACCACTACGCCGCGGCGCTGGTCCAGCGCCCCGCCTGAGCGGGCGGGGCAGCGCGCTCAGGGCAGCGGCTCGATCCGGGTGATGCCCACTGCCGCCGCCCGCGCCAGCCCGGGGTCCAGCGACATCGGGATGTATTCGCCCCTGCGCCAGAGTTCCCCCAGATCGTCGTAATGGCGCGACAGGAAATGCCCCGACTGGCCGGTGGCGATGACGAACACCGACGAATCCGGGTCGCCGAAATCGTAGACGCCGCGGTATCCGGGGCCGTGGACGTTCAGGAAGGGCTCGGGCTCGGTCCCCGCGGTCAGGCCCCGCATCAGCGTCTGGTCGTCGCCGCTGGTGGACTGGCGGATGTTGACGAAATGCCGCAGCACCGCCAGATCGCCCAGCGCGGGGTGGTCGTGCGCGGCCTGATGCGCATCGCCCCAGCGCCAGCTTTCGACCGCGGGGCCGAAGCGCTCGGCCAGCCGCAGCAGCGCCTCGTCCAGCGCGATGCGGGCGATGTCGGTGCAGGTCTCCTCGACCGCCGACTGGATGATGTTGCACCACACCGCGGCCCCGTCCACGTTGCGGAAGACGCGCTCGATGAACAGCGGCTCGACATGGGTGAAGGCGGCGGCGAGCGGCCCGAGCTCGTCGCGGATCAGCCGCGCCTGCAACGCCCGCATCCAGGCGGCGTAGATCAGCGGCTCGGGCAGATGCTCGTTCATCTCGCCGTTCCAGTCGGCCAGGAGCGCCAGCGCGCGCTGGCGCAGCCGCTCGCGGCTGGCGGCGGGCGCGGCCTCGCCGGTGAAGAAGAGATCGGCCGCCACCAGCGCCACCAGCGTGCGCGCGGTGAACGAGACGGTGTCGAGCTGCGCCTCGATGAAGCTTTCGCGGGTATGCACCTCGCGCGCGCGCATCAGCCGCAGCCAGCGCAGGATGCGCTGGGTGTCGCCCCAGTCGTGGCTGACATGCAGCGGAAAGGGCCGGTCGGAGATGCGGTTGTTGGTGTTGCCGAGAAGCCCCGTCGCGGGGGCCCGGATGGCGGGGTTCTCGGCATAGGGAAAACGGCCCTGCCAGCGGTTCGCCGCGATCCAGCCGGGGCTGGGCATGCGCCCCTGCGTCTGGTGCAGCGGGTCGCGCCGGGGCATGGCGCCCAGCATCTGGAAGGCGATGCCCTCGGCCCCGGCGAGCATGAGGTTCTGCGACGGCGCCACGATCAGCGCCCCCGCCGCGATCGCCTCGTCGAGCGTGGCGGCGCGCATGATCCGCAGGATGCCGGTCATCGTCGTGTCGGCGGGATCGAGCGCCGTCCAGGCGATGGCGGCGACATGGCCGGGCGGGGTGACCGTGCCGAGGTCGAAATGCGCCCCCGGCAGGACGGGGCCGTTCTCGGTCCAGCGCAGGGTGAGGGTGAGCGGCGGGGCACCGCGGATCGCCACGATCGAGCGGCGGGTGGCGAAGGGCTTCCAGCCCTCGGGGGTCAGGTATTGCTCGGGGTCGTCGGGGTTCAGCCGCTCGATCAGGATGTCGAGATCGTCGAGATAGGACGAGGTCAGCCCCCAGCCCAGCCTCTCGCTGCGGCCCAGCAGCACCGCCGGGATGCCCGGGATGGTGGCACCGATCACCCCGCCCCCCGACAGCTGGAGCCGCGCCAGATACCAGACCGCGGGCGCGGTGAAACCCAGATGCGGATCGTTGGCCAGAAGCGCGCCCATCCCCGCCGCCCGGTTCGCCGCCGCGGCAAAGGCGTTCGAGGCCCCGCCCATCCCCCGCGGCGCCACTGGCGACAGAGGCGGGGGCGCCGAGAGGGCGGCGAAATCGGGGGCGACCTCGGGGAAGAGCTGCGCGAAGTCGGGCAGGGCCACGACCGCGGGGCCGGGGGGGTCGGGCAAAAGATCGGCCACCCGCGCCGCAGGCAGGATCAGCGACAGCCGCGCCCGCAGCACCTCGGCCGGGATCTGCGAGGACAGTTGCAGCGCCAGAAGCTTGACCAGCGCGATCGAATCCGCCGGCGCCCAGACCGCGATGTCGGCCGGGAAGAGGAAGAACTCGGGCGCGCCCCGGCCCAGGGCGCGCTCGTTGATCGCCGTCACCCAGGCATTCACGCCGCGGGCATAGGCCTCGAGCGCGGCGCGCGTCGCCTCGTCCTGCGCCGCGACCGAGGATTGCGCCAGCCCGTAGAGGTCGAGCCGCCGCATCAGCTCGTCGGTGCGCGCGGTGCGCGCCCCGAACAGCTCGGACAGCCGGCCCTGCACGGTGCGGCGCAGAAGCATCATCTGCCACAGCCGGTCCTGCGCATGCACGAAGCCCAGCGCGAAGAAGGCGTCGCTTTCGCGCGTGGCGAAGATGTGCGGCACATTGGCGTTGTCCCGCACGATCTCGACCGGCCCGCCCACGCCCGTGAGCCGCCAGGTGGCGCTGTAGTCGGGCAACGACCGGGCGGCAAAGTAGTAGGCCACCAGCCCCGCCCCGGCGGCAAGCAGCATCAGCCCCGCGAAAAGCCGCAGGAGCCAGCGGAAGGCGGTGAGCATCGGCGCCCCAAGGTTGACGGCGTTCCTGCCTCGGGTAGGTAAGGGCTTCGGGCGGCAAGGGCAATCGGCCGCGGCGCGGCCGCGGGGCATGGGGGGCGGCGATGGCGAAGCTGGCGTTTCTGGGGCTCGGGACGATGGGCTTCCCGATGGCCGGGCATCTGGCGCGGGCCGGGCACGAGGTGACCGTCTACAACCGCACCGCCGCCCGGGCCGCGGCCTGGGTCGCCCGCCACGGCGGAACCCGGGCCGCGACGCCGGCCGAGGCTGCCGCGGGGGCCGCGGCGGTGCTGGCCTGCGTCGGCAACGACGACGATCTGCGCGCGGTCTGCACCGGCCCCGCGGGCGCCTTCGCCGGCATGGCGGCCGGGAGCCTCTTTGTCGATCACACCACGGTTTCGGCCCGCGTCACCCGCGCGCTTGCGGCCGAGGCGGCGGCGCGCGGGATCGGCTTTGTCGATGCGCCGGTCTCGGGCGGGCAGGCGGGGGCCGAGGCCGGGGCGCTGTCGATCATGTGCGGGGGCAGCGCGGACGACTATGCCCGCGCCGAGCCGATCCTGGCCGCCTATGCCCGCATCTGCCGAAGGCTGGGCGAAAGCGGCGCGGGCCAGCTTGCCAAGATGGTGAACCAGATCTGCATCGCCGGACTGCTGCAGGGCCTGGCCGAGGGGCTGGCCTTTGCCGAGAAGGCGGGGCTCGACGGGCGCGCGGTGGTCGAGGTCATCGCCCAGGGCGCCGCGGGATCCTGGCAGATGGTCAACCGCCACGCGACCATGCTCGACGACCGCTTCGACTTCGGCTTCGCGGTGGACTGGATGCGCAAGGATCTGGGCATCTGCCTCGACGCCGCCGACGAGGTGGGCGCCAGCCTGCCCGTGACTGCGCTGGTCGACCAGTTCTACAAGGACCTCCAGGCGATGGGCGGCGGGCGGTGGGACACCTCGTCGCTGATCCGCCGCCTGCGTCCGCCGCGGGGGCAGGGCGGCCGGCCCTAGGGGATGATGCGGGTGTATTTCACCCCCGCCAGCGTCGCCCCCGCCATCAGCCCCGCCTGGCCGAAGACCAGCCCGATCACCGGGCTCAGGCCCGTGGTGGTATCGACCCCGATGCTGCCGCCCGTGTCGGGCAGGGCATAGCGGATGTCCGCGCCGGCGGTCCAGCCGTCCGAGCGGCGGAACTCGGCCAGCGCCGGTGCGGTCATGAAGAACAGCGCATGGCCATACTGCTGCGCGCCGATCTGGAGGCCGAAGGTCGCCCGGGTGGCCGAGTAGTAGTCCACCGTCACATCGTTGATGCGCAGCGCGCCGCGCCCGTAGCCGCCGCCGAAGCCGAAGCCCGCCTCGGTCACGAGCGGCATGTAGAGCACGCCGAAGGCGCGCGCGGCAAGGTCGCGGGTGCCGGGGTAGCGGCCGAAGAGATAGTCGCGCGTGGCGTCCACCCGCGCATCCAGCCGCTCGGCCCTCGACCCGCCGACGCCGTTGCCGCAGGCCGCCAGCAGCGCCAGCGCGCCGCCGCCCGCAACAAGACTCCGCCGGGAAAGGCGCCGCTCTGGCGCCACATCATGCCTGTCGTTCATCCGCCTGACCTCGATCTGCCGCGCCCTTCCGGGACGCCGTTGACTGCCCGAGGGCCCATGCTGGCCCTTGACACCAATTCTAGGCGAATCGGCGCGGCAAGTCACCATTTTCCGCCCGCGGCACGCGCCGCCCTGCGGGCGGCTGCCGGGGGCCGCCCTCTAGCCCGCCCGCAGCGCCCGCGCCACCCGGGGGGCGAAATAGGTCAGCACCCCGTCGCAGCCCGCCCGGCGGAAGGCCAGCAGGCTTTCGAGCATCGCCCGTTCGCCGTCGATCCAGCCCTGCCCGGCCGCGGCCATCAGCATCGCATATTCGCCCGAGACCTGATAAGCGAAAGTGGGCACGCCGAAGGCCGCCTTCACCCGGGCGCAGATGTCGAGATAGGGCAGCCCCGGCTTGACCATCACCATGTCGGCCCCCTCGGCCAGGTCGCGCGCCACCATGCGCAGCGCCTCCTCGCCGTTGGCGGGGTCGATCTGGTAGGTCGTCTTGTCGCCCTTCAGCGCCCCCGAGGCCCCCACCGCATCGCGGAACGGCCCGTAGAAGGCCGAGGCGAACTTGGCGGCATAGGACAGGATCACCACGTCGCGATGCCCCGCGGCCTCGAGCGCGGCGCGGATCGCGCCGATGCGGCCGTCCATCATGTCCGACGGGCCGAGGATGTCGGCCCCCGCCTCGGCCTGCACCAGCGCCATGCGCACCAGCGCCTCCACCGTCTCGTCGTTGAGGATGATGCCGTCGCGCACCAGCCCGTCGTGGCCGAGCGCGTTGTAGGGGTCGAGCGCGATGTCGGTCATCACCGCCAGCCCCGGCACCGCCGCCTTGACCGCCCGGATCGCCCGGTTGGTCAGGTTCTCGGGGTTCCAGGCTTCCTCGCAGCCCACGGTCTTGACCGCTGCATCGGTGTAGGGAAACAGGCAGATCGCGGGGATGCCGAGCGCCGCCGCCTCCTCGGCCGCGGCCACCACCCGGTCCACCGAGCGGCGGACGACACCCGGCATCGAGGCGACGGGCTCCTCGATGCCCGTGCCGTCGCGCAGGAAGAGCGGCCAGATCAGGTCGGACGCCGACAGCCGGTGCTCGCGCACCAGATCGCGGAGGGCTGCGGTGCGGCGCAGCCGGCGGGCGCGGGCGGCGGGGAAGGGGGCGGATGCGGGGGATGGTGGCATCGGGGGGGCCTCGGTCCGGCGGAAACCATGCAGCTGGGGGGTCGCACGGACGCGCGCGCATCTCAAGGGTGGGAATCGCCGGTGCGCCCGCGTAAGCTGCGCCCAAATCGCGCGGGCCGGTCCCTTCCCGGGGCCGGTCCGCGCCGCAATGCGCAGACGGAGTCGGGCGTGCAGTGGTACAACTCGGTGTTCGAGCTCATCGACATGCGCTCGTTCTCCAATCTCTGGTACTGGGTCGCGCTGGCCGTCTTCTGGTCCTCGGCCAGCCATTATGTGCTGGGCGTGCCCTTCGACATGGTGGCCCGCGCCCGCCGCCACGGCGGCCAGCCGGCGCAGGACCTCGACGACATGGTGCGCATCAACGTCAACCGCCTGCTCTACATCGGCAGGGTCGCCGGGCCCTGGCTGGTCGGGATCACCAGCTTCCTGCTGACCTCGCTGGCGCTTTTGGGCTTCGTCTATCGCATCGAGTTCTGCCAGGCGGTGTTCATGCTCGCCCTGCCGATGGTGCTGCTGGGTTTCCTGCGCGTGCGCACCGCGGAACGCATCGCCGGGCGCGATGTGCACGGGCCCGAGCTGTGGCGCCAGCTGACGCGGCACCGCTTCTGGACGCAGGCGCTGGGCATCCTGTCGATTTTCCTGACCGCGACCTGGGGGATGTATCAGAACATGACGGTCGGCGTGCTCGGCGGCTGAGGCCGGCCGACGCGATGCACGGGCCGGGTTGACATGCCCGACCGGCCCGTTACGTCCCGCCGGCATGGAGAGCCTTGCCGCCGTGTCCGCACCCGCCCTTCGTCCCGTCGTCGTCGGCGGGGCGCCCGAGGGGTTTGACGCCCGCGTGGTCGCGCGCGAGGCCGAGGCGCAGGGCCGCCCGGTGATCCATGTGGCCCGCGACGACCGCCGGCTCGAGGCGATGCGCGCGGCGCTGGCCTTCTTCGCGCCCACCCTGCCGGTGCTCAGCTTTCCGGCCTGGGACTGTCTGCCCTACGACCGCATCTCGCCCAACCCCGAGATCGCCGCGGCGCGGATGGCCACGCTCGCGGCCCTCGTGCGGGGGCTGGCCGGGCCCTTCGTCCTGCTCACCACGCTCAACGCCGCGACCCAGCGCGTGCCTGCCCGCGCCACGGTTGCCGAGGCGAGCTTTGTGGCCGAGGCCGGGCGCCGGCTGGATGCGGCGCGGCTGCGCGCCTTCCTGGGGCGGATGGGCTATTCCCAGACCGCCATGGTGGGCGAGCCGGGCGATTTCGCGGTGCGCGGCGGGATCATCGACATCTATCCCCCCGGTGCAGGCGGTCCGGTACGGCTCGATCTCTGGGGCGACGTGCTCGAGGGGGTGCGCCGCTTCGACCCCGCGACCCAACGCAGCAGCGAACGGCTGGCGCGTATCGAGCTGGCCGCCGCCTCGGAGGTGATCCTCGACGAGGGCGCCATCGCCCGGTTCCGTCAGGCCTACCGCGCCGAATACGGCGCCGCCGGGCAGGACGACCCGCTGTACGAGGCGGTCAGCGCGGGCCGCAAGCATGCCGGGATGGAGCACTGGCTGCCCTGGTTCCACGACCGGCTGGAGACGCTGTTCGACCATCTGCCGGGGGCCTCGGTGGTGCTCGACGACCAGACCGGCGCCGTGCGGCATGCCCGCTGGGAGGGCATCGCCGACCAGTACGCCGCCCGGCGCGCGGCCGCGGCCGAGCGTCGGCCGGGCGAAAGCCCCTACCGGCCGGTGGCGCCGGAGCTTCTGTATCTCGATGCGCAGGCCTGGGAGGCGGCGCTGGCCCCCCGCCGGGTGCTGCAGCTTGCGCCGCTGCCGCAGGGCCAGGGGCCGGGGGTCACCGATGCGGGCGGCCGGATCGGGCGCAGCTTTGCGCCCGAGCGGCAGGACGACAAGATCAATCTCTTCAGGGCCTTCGCCGACCATCTGGAGGCGCGGCGCAAACTGTCGCAGGTGGTCGTCGCGGCCTGTTCCGACGGCGCGCGCGAGCGGCTGAAGGCGCTGATCGAGGATCAGGGCCTGACCGGCGCGCGGCTGGTCGACGACATCCGCGACATCCCCGAGGGCAGGGGCGGCCTGCACCTTGCCACCTGGGCGCTGGAACAGGGGTTCGAGGCCCCGGGCCTGACCGTGGTGTCGGAACAGGATGTGCTGGGCGACCGGCTGATCCGCACCCCCAAGCGCCGCCGCAAGGCCGAAAACTTCCTGCGCGAGGCGGAAAGCCTGACGCCCGGCGATCTGGTCGTGCATGTCGAGCACGGGGTCGGCCGCTACCGGGGCCTCGAGACGATCACCGCCATGGGCGCGCCGCACGCCTGCGTCGCGCTGGAATACGCGGGCGGCGACCGCCTCTATCTGCCGGTCGAGAACATCGAGCTGCTGTCGCGCTACGGCCACGAGGAGGGGCAGCTCGACCGCCTGGGCAGCGGCGCCTGGCAGGCGCGGAAGGCGCGGCTGAAGGCGCGCATCCGCGAGATCGCCGACCGGCTGATCCGCGTGGCCGCCGAGCGGCAGCTGCGCGCGGCCCCCGCCTTTGCGCCGCCCGAGGATGCCTGGGACGCCTTCTGCGCCCGCTTTCCCTATGCCGAGACCGACGACCAGCTGGCCGCCATCGCCGATGTGCTGGCCGACCTCGGCCGCGGCACGCCGATGGACCGGCTGATCGTGGGCGATGTGGGCTTCGGCAAGACCGAGGTCGCCATGCGCGCGGCCTTCGTCGCTGCCATGGGCGGCGCGCAGGTGGCCGTGATCGGCCCCACCACGCTGTTGGCCCGCCAGCATTTCCGCAGCTTTTCCGAACGGTTCCGCGGCCTTCCTCTGACGGTGCGGCAGCTGTCGCGGTTTGTCCCGGCGCGCGAGGCGGCCGAGACGCGCGAGGGGCTGGCATCGGGCAAGGTAGATATCGTGATCGGCACCCATGCGCTGCTGGCCAAGGCGGTGCGCTTCCGCAATCTCGGCCTGCTGATCGTTGACGAGGAACAGCATTTCGGCGTCGCCCACAAGGAGCGGCTGAAGGAGATGCGCTCGGACGTCCATGTGCTGACGCTGACGGCCACGCCCATCCCCCGCACGCTGCAGCTGGCCCTGAGCGGCGTGCGCGACCTGTCGATCATCGCCACGCCCCCGGTGGACCGCCTCGCGATCCGCACCTATGTCTCGGAGTTCGACGGCGTAACGGTGCGCGAGGCGCTGCTGCGCGAACACTACCGGGGCGGGCAGAGCTTCTACATCGTTCCGCGCATCGCCGACCTGCCCGAGATCGAGGCCTTCCTGGCCGAGCAGGTGCCCGAGGTGAAGGTCGTCACCGCCCACGGGCAGATGGCGGCCGGCACGCTCGACGAGCGCATGAACGCCTTTTACGACGGCCAGTTCGACGTGCTTCTGTCGACCTCGATCGTGGAGTCGGGCCTCGACATCCCGACCGCCAACACGATGATCGTGCATCGCGCCGACATGTTCGGGCTGGCGCAGCTTTACCAGATGCGCGGGCGGGTCGGGCGGTCGAAGCTGCGCGCCTACTGCTACCTCACGACCAAGCCGCGCACGCCGCTGACGCTGCAGGCGGAAAAGCGGCTGCGGCTGCTGGGCAGCCTCGACAGCCTCGGCGCGGGGTTCTCGCTGGCCAGCCACGACATGGACCTGCGCGGGGCGGGCAACATCCTGGGCGAGGAACAGTCGGGCCATATCCGCGAGGTCGGGCAGGAGCTCTACCAGCAGATGCTGGACGAGACGATCGCGCGGCTCAGGGCGGGCGACATCGACCTCACCGACAGCGCCGCCGACTGGTCGCCGCAGATCAACCTCGGCGTGCCGGTGCTGATCCCCGAGGCCTATGTCCCCGACCTCGACGTGCGGCTGGGCCTCTACCGCCGCCTCTCGACGCTCGAGGACAAGGTCGAGATCGAGGGCTTTGCCGCCGAGCTCATCGACCGCTTCGGTCCGCTGCCGCGCGAGGTGAGCACGCTGCTCGCCGTGGTGCGCATCAAGGCCATGTGCAAGCGCGCGGGAATCGCACGGCTCGATGCCGGGCCGAAGGGGGCCACGATCCAGTTCCACGGCGACCGCTTTGCCAACCCCGCCGGGCTCGTGGCCTTCCTCGGCGAGCAGCAGGGCGCGGCCCGGGTCCGCGACAACCGCGTGGTGCTGCGGCGCGACTGGCCGACCGATGCCGAGCGCGTCAAGGGCGTCTTTGCGATCGCCCGGGACCTCGCCCAGCGGGCCAGCGCGGGCGCGGCCCCCTCCCGCGCGTCCTGAGCGCGCGCGCGGCGGCGGCCTAGCCCGGGGCCGCGGGCAGGGGGGCGAAGCGGCGGCTGCGCCGGACCACCGCCAGCGCAAGGCCCGAGCAGACCAGCACCCCCGCCATCAGCGGCAGCGGCGTGCCGTCGAAGGCCATGCCCAGGGGCACCGCCACCGCCACCGCAAGCACGGTCGAGCCCGCGCCCACCACCGACGCGGCGGTGCCCGCGATATGCCCCAGCGGCTCGAGCGCCAGGGCATTGAGATTGCCGAAGGTGACGCCGGCCATGAACATCACCGACATCGCCCAGCCGAGGAACAGCGGGAAGGCCGCCGCCTCGGGCGCAAGCCCGGCCGCCCAGACGGGCACGAGCAGCGCCGAAAGCGCGGTCTGCGCCGCATAGGCCAGCGTCGCCAGCCGCCGCATGCCCAGCCGCAGCACCAGCCGGGCATTGACGAAGGCCGCGGCCCCCGCCGCCAGCGCCATCGCCGCGAACCAGGCCGGAAACTCGGCCGCGCGCCCGAAGGTCTCGCCGAAGATCGCGGGCGAGGACATGATGAGCCCGAGCATCTGGCCGAAGCCCAGCGACAGCGCCAGGATGTAAAGCCGCACCGCGGGATGGCCCAGCACCTCGCGCACCGCCGCGGCGAGGGGGGCCGCGCGGAACGGGCGGCGCCGCGCGGGCGGCAGCGTCTCGGGCTGGCGGGCCAAGAGCCACAGCAGCGCGGCCAGCGCCAGCGCGCCGAAAGCCGGGAAGATCGCCCGCCAGTCGGCCAGCCACAGCACCGCCTGGCCCAGCGCCGGGGCCGCCGCGGGCATCAGGATGAAGATCGTCATCACCGTCGAGACGACCTGCGCCATCCGCCGCCCCTCGTAGAGGTCGCGGATCAGCGCCGTGCCCACCACCCGCGTGGCGGCGATGCCGAAGCCCTGCACCAGCCGCGCGGCCAGCAGCGCACCGAGCGAGGGCGCCGCCGCCGCCGCCGCCGCCCCGAGAAGGTAAAGGATCACCCCGAAGGCGATCACCCGGCGCCGCCCGTAGCTGTCCGACAGCGGCCCCATCACCACCATGCCGCAGCCCAGCCCCAGCACGAACACCCCGACGACAAGCTGCGCGCGGTTCGGCGCCGCCGGGACAAGCTCGGCCGCGATCGCGGCCAGCGCGGGCAGCATCCCGTCGATCGACACCGCCATCACGGAAAACAGGAGCGCCATCATGGCGATGAACTCGGCATAAGGCATCGGCCGGCGCGGCGTCATGCTCCGGGCTCCGGGGCGCGCGCATCGAGGCCTGGGCTGCGGGCCTCGGGCGGTTGCGCGCCCTCCATCGCGGGGCGGCTGCCGAGGACGACGGTCGCCACCGCCGTGGTGCCGCGGCGGCAGGCCTGCGCGGCGCGCGCCCGGATCGCCCCGGCATCCGTGGCCGGCAGCCGCGCGACAGCGCCGGGGTCACGCCCGGCCGATGCCTCGACGCGGGCCTCGATCGCCACCGCCCGCGGCCCGCCCTTGTGCCGCAGCTCGGGGTCACGCTGGAAGGGGGGCCGGTCGATCTCCGGCGGATGACCGGGGCGCGGCCCCGGCGCGCGGTCGAAATGGGCCTTGCCGATCCGGCACCGGGGGCAGACCGGATCGGACAAGGCCTCAGGCCGCACCATGCGCTGCCTCCCACGCCTGCCGCAGGCTGCGGCGCGCCAGCTTGCCGGTGGCGCCGCGCGGCAGCGCCTCGACGCGGCACCAGACCCGCGGCTGCTTGTAGCGCGCCAGCCGCTCGGCGGCAAAGGCGGCAAGCGCATCCTCGGGCAGCGCCTCGGCGGCGACGTAGAAGGCGGCGATGACGCTGACATCGGGGCGGACGCGCACCTCGGTCACCGCCACCTCGGCGATGGCGGGATGCTCGGCCAGCGCGCGCTCGACCTCGAGCGGGGCAACGCGGAAGCCGCCGGCGTTCATCATGTCGTCGTCGCGCCCGAGATAGGTGACGGCCCCGTCCGCCGCCATGACGACGACATCGCCGGTCAGGAACCAGCCGCCGGCGAGCTTTTCCGCCGTGCCTGCGGGGTCGCCGAGATAGCCCAGGAACAGCCCCGGATCGTCCTGCGCCACCGCCAGCACCCCGGGCGTGCCGCGCGGCACCGGCGCGCCGTCGGGGCCCAGGACCGCGATGCGCCGGCCCGGCTGGGCATAGCCCGTCGCGCCCGGCGGCGCGGGGCGATCGGGCGCGCCCGAGACGAAGGTCGAGCATTCCGACAGCCCGTAGGCCTCGAACAGCGGCCGGCCGGTGGCCGCCTCCCAGGCTGCGCGGACCGTCTCGGGCAGCTTCTCGCCCGCCGAAAGCCCGTGGCGAAGGCGCGGCAGGTCAAGCCGGTCCCGTCCCTTCAGCATCTGCCGGAATACCCCCGGCGCGGCGGCGAACAGCGTCGCGTCATGGCGCCGCAGAAGCAGCGCCAGCTGCCCCGGCTCGGTTCCCGGGGCGGGGATCAGCGCCACCGCGCCGGCGGCCCAGGGGTCGAGAAGCCCGGTGCCGAGCGTGTAGGTCCAGTTGAAGGCGCCCGCATGCATCAGCCGGTCGGCTGCCGTCAGGCCATACCAGCCGGCCCACATCATCCGCCGTGCCCAGACGGCGCGATGGGCGTGCATCACCAGCCGCGGCTGGCCGGTGCTGCCCGAGGTCGTCACGACATAGGCCAGCCGGTCGGGCGGCCCCATGTCCCACGGGGCGGGCGGGCCCTGTTCCATCGCGCGCAGGGCGGTCAGGTCGAGCACCGGGCAGGCCGGCGGATCGGGCAGCGCCACGCCCGGCGCTGCGACCACAAGCCGCGGGGCCAGCGCGTCCGCGAGCCGCGCCACCTCGGGCCTTGTGAGTTGCGCCGAGGTCGGCACCGGCACCAGGCCCGCCGCCACGGCCCCGAGAAAGGCGAGCGGAAACTCCACGCTGTTGCCCAGCCGCAAGAGCACCCGGTCGCCCGGCGCAAGCCCGCGGGCCAGGAGCCCGCCCGCCACGCCCTGCACCGCCGCCGCCAGCCGCCCGAAGCTCCAGCGTTCGGCGGCGCCGGCGCCAACGATCTGCAGCGCCACCTTGTCGGGGCTGCGCGCCGCCTCCGCGAGGACGTAGGCGGCCAGGTTGAACGGCGCAGGGCAGGGCGGCGCCGGGCCGGCATCGACGATCGACAGCATGGCCGCGCCCTTACGCCGGTGCGGCGCAGGGCGCAACCGCCGCCGGCACTGCTACTCCTGAAACCACCAGACGTCCGGCAGGAACCCGATCCAGTCGCCATACATCGGCAGCCGGTCGGGAAAGCGCAGGCGGCGGTCGTGCGCCAGGCGCGAGACATCCGAGAACCAGATCGGGATGACATAGCGCCCCGTGGTCAGCGCCCGGTCGAGCGCCTGCGCGGCGGCGACGAAGTCCTCGCGGCTCTCGGCCGTCAGGATCGCCCGGATCATGGCGTCGATCGCCGGCGACTGCGCGCCCATCAGGTTGCGCGTGCCGGGCATGGCTGCGGCCTCGGACCCCCAGTAGAGCCACTGCTCGTTGCCCGGCGACAGCGACAGGCCCACCTGATACTGCGTCATGTCGAAGTCGTAGGCGTTGCGCCGCTCGGTCATCTGGGCGCTGTCCACGGTGCTGACCCGCACCGCAATCCCGAGCCGGCGCAGCGCCTCGGCATAGATGTTGACGATCGACTCCATCTCCGACGCGCCCTGCTGCAGCAGCACCTCGAAGACGAAGGGCTCGCCCGCCGCGTTGCGCAGGATGCCGTCCTGCACCGTCCAGCCCGCCGCCTCGAGCAGCCGCGTCGCGGCGCGAAGGCCGGCGCGGTTGGCCTCGGTCCCGTCCGACACCGGCAGCGCATAGCCCTCGAGCGCGCCGGGCAGCAGGCTGTCGGCGAAGGGTTCGAGCAGCGCGCGCACCCGCCCCTCGGCCGGCCCCGGCCCCATGGCCAGCACCGAGTTGGAGAAATACGAGGTGATGCGGGGTTGCGTGCCGCCGTTCAGCGTCTGGTTGATGAACTCGAAGTTGAAGGCGTGGATCAGCGCCTCGCGCACGCGCCAGTCGGCAAAGATCGGGCGACGGGTGTTGAACACCAGGCCGCTGATGCCCGAGGGCCGCTGGTGCGGGATGACCGAGCGGACCACGGCGCCCGAGCGCACCGCCGCAAAGTCGTAGGCCGTCTCCCAGCGCGCGGCGTTGGTCTCGCGCCAGACCATGATCGCGCCGGCCTTGAACGCCTCGAACACCACGCCGGCATCGCCGAAATAGTCGTAGCGCACCTCGTCGAAGTTGTGCAGGCCGCGGTTGAAGGGCAGGTCGCGCCCCCACCAGTCGGGGTTGCGGCGGAAGGTGATGAAGCGGCCCGGCTCGAAGTCGGCCACGATGTAGGGCCCCGAGCCGATCGGCGCCTCGAGGCCCGATTCGTCAAAGGCCTTCCCCTCCCACTGCGCCTTCCTCAGGATCGGGCGCAGGCCGAGGATCAGCGGCAATTCGCGGTCTTGCGTGTTGAAGGTGAAGCGGACGGCGCGCGGGCCGGTCTGCTCCATGGCACCGATCTTGGCCCAGGCGGCATGGTAGCGCGGCGAGCCCTTGGTGCCGAGGGTCTCGAACGACCACATCACGTCCTCGACCGTCACCGGGCTGCCGTCGGAAAAGCGCGCGCCCTCGCGCAGGGTGAACTCCACATAGCTGCGGGCCGCGTCGGTCTCGACCGATTCGGCCAGCAGGCCGTAGAGGGTGAAGGGTTCGTCCCAGTTGCGCCCCAGCAGCGTCTCGACCGTCAGCGGCGCGAGGCCGAACGGCGCCCGCCCGCGCAGGATGAACGGATTGAGGGAATCAAACCCGCCCGCCTCGCCGAAGACGATGCGGCCGCCCTTGGGCGCGTCGGGGTTGGCATGGGGCAGCGACACAAAATCCGGGGGAAGCGCCGGCTCGCCATACATAGCTATGCCATGCGCCGGCCCGGCCTGGGCAGCCTGGGCGAGGCCGAGGAAAAGCCCCGCGACAAGGCCGCGCAGGGCCTGTCGGGCGTGGGAAAGGGTCATGGCCATCGCGCTCCTGCCGCTCGGTCCGTGGCCCGCACCCTATCGCGTTTGTGGCTCGAATCAAACTTTTGCGTTGGACAGCGCAGAAAGTTGGCGCTATAAGAGCCTTACTGCTCGATAGGTTTCTTGCCTGTATGAAACCTGCCTCAACACTTGACGCCCGCCTTGTGCGGGCGTTTTTTTTGGGCAGGGCGGCCGGTGCACGCCCGCGATCGCGTGCTCTGGGGACACGGGGCAACCAGCCCCGGACCCCGGCTGCGGGCGGGGCCGTGCCGGGTGGGCTTCACGCCTTGCGGACGAACGCCGCGCGCTGCTATCCCCGCGCGATCTTGTCCGCAGCCGCCTGGGCGGCCGCGCTGGACGGGTAGACAAGCCCCGCCGAGATGATGAGCTTGGCCGCATCCTCGATCGACAGGTCGAGGATGATCAGGTCCTCCCTCGGGACGAACAGCAGGAAGCCCGAGGTCGGGTTGGGCGTCGTCGGCAGGAAGACGCTCATGAGCTCGGCCCCGGCGGGCAGCCTTGCGGCAATCTCGCCCTTGGCCGAGGTCGAGACGAAGCCGATCGCCCAGATCCCGCGGCGGGGATATTCCACGAGGCAGGCGCGCTCGAACGTCTTTTCCGACTGGGCAAAGACCGTCTCGGCGATCTGCTTCAGGCCGTTGTAGATCGACCGGACGACCGGCATGCGATCGACGATGCTCTCGCCCAGGTTGATGAGCGAGCGGCCGATCAGCCCCTTGGCCACCCAGCCCACCAGCACGGTGAACACAAGGAAGATCGCCACGCCGTAGCCGCGCACGTCGTAGCCGGTGTAAACCGACGGATGATACTGCCGGGGAATGAAGGGCAGCACCCAGCTGTCGATCCAGCCCACCGCCGTCCAGATCAGCCACAGCGTCAGGCTGATCGGCGCCACCACCACAAGCCCGGTGAGGAAATTGCCGCGGAGGCCGGACACCAGGCCGCGGCGCCGGTGGGGATGGTCGTGCGGGTGTTCGGGGTGTTCGGACATCGGCAGAGCGATTCTTGTTCCGGTCAGGGGGCTACGACGGATTGACCGACGTGGTAAGCTCTGGGGCGTCAGGCCGCAACCGCGGATGCGCCGCGCCGCCGAGCGTCGCGGACGGCCCGTCAGCCGGCCGCCAGCTCCCGGGCGATGCGTGCCGCAAGCCGCGCGTTGTTCAGCACGAGCGCGACATTGGCCTCGAGCGACCGGCCGCCGGTGCGCTCGCGCAGCCGCTCGAGCAGGAAGGGCGTCACGGCCTTGGCCGCGATGCCCGCCGCCGCTGCCTCGGCCAGCGCGGCCTCGATCTCGGGGGCAAGCAGCGCGTGCGGAATCTCGTCGGCCGCCGGCACCGGATTGGCGACAAGCTGTCCGCCCGCGATGCCAAGCCGACGGCGCAGGCGGAAGGCGGCGGCGATGGCGGCGGGAGCGTCGATGCGCAGCGGCGCGGGGTGCCCGGCGCTGCGCGACCAGAAGGCGGGGAAGTCGTCCTGCCCCACCGCGATCACCGGCACCCCCAGAGTCTCGAGCCGCTCGAGCGTCTTGGGCAGGTCGAGGATCGCCTTCGCCCCCGAGGCGACCACGCAGACCGGACTGCGCGCAAGCTCCTCGAGGTCGGCCGAGACGTCGAAGCTCGTCTCGGCCCCCCGGTGCACCCCGCCGATGCCGCCCGTGGCAAAGACCTCGATGCCGGCCAACGCGGCAACGATCATCGTCGCGGCCACGGTCGTGGCCCCGGTGCCGCCTTGGGCGAGGCACACCGCAAGATCCGCGCGCGACAGCTTGGCCACGCCCTCGGACCGCCCCAGCCGTTCGAGCGCGGCGCGGTCGAGGCCGACGCGCAGCCGGCCGTCGATCACCGCGATGGTGGCCGGCACCGCGCCCGCCTCGCGCACGGCCGCTTCGAGCGCCAGCGCCAGCTCGATGTTGCGCGGCCAGGGCAGGCCGTGGGCGATGATGGTCGATTCGAGGGCGACGACAGCGCGCCCCGCAGCGCGGGCTTCGGCGACGTCGGGCGCGAGGAGGGGGGCTTCGGGCGGGGCAGGGGGCATGGGGCACTCCGGTCGGTTCGCCCCTGTGTGGCCGGGCGGGCCGGCGCGGTCAAACCCCATCCTGGCCGCCGGGCGGCAGACCGGGGGTCGCGACATGCCGCGCCGCCCGGTCGAGCGCGCGCGCCAGCGCCACATCGGGGGCCGCACCCGACCGCTCGGCCGCCAGATGTGCGGCAAGAAAGGCATCGCCCGCCCCGGTGACGCGGCAGACGGCGACCCGCGGCGGCGTTGCCGCGATCTGCCCGTCCGGATACCCTGCCGCGGCGGCGCGCGGCCCGTCGGTCACGACGGCGCGGGCAAAGCCCATCCGCAGCAGCGCCCGCACCGCGGCCGAGGCATCCGCGGGCGAGCCTTGGGCAAGCGCCGCGGCCTCGGCAAGGTTGAGATAGACCGTCGCGCGGGGATGCCCGGCGAAGGGCGCAAGCCGCGCCGCCTTGGCCGGCGAGGCCGAGGCCAGCCGCAGGTCGGCCAGGGCAAGCCAGGGCGCCGCCGCCGCCGCCGCCAGAACCCCGGCCGGCAGGTTGCCGTCCAGCACGAGCGGCCCGCTCCAGGGCGCCGCAGGGCCGCCCAGCCGCCCGTCGGCGAGCGCGGCGAGAACGGTCGCACCCGCCGCGTCGAGCAGCCGGGTATCGGCGACCGCGGCGACCAGGCCGGCATCGTCCTCGATGCCCACATAGCGGTCGGTCGCCCCGCGCGCCGGCCGCTCCAGCCAGCCCGTCGCCAGCCCGAGGGCGGCGCAGGCCGCGACAAGCGCATCGCCCGCGGCATCCTGCCCGACCGCCCCCAGCAGGGCGGGCGTCAGCCCCTCGCCCGCCAGCGCCGCGGCGATGTTCAGCGCAACGCCGCCCGGCGCCCGGCGCACCCTGCCCGGAAGGTCGTCGCCGCGCGCCAGCTGTCCCGGAGCGCGGCCGATCACGTCCCACAGCACCGAGCCCGCGCACAGCGCGTCCGGGATCGCATCCGGGATTGCGACGGCGGGCCGCGCCGCGGCCGCATCGGACAAGGGTGTTGGGTCGGGACACATGCCGCCCGAGCGTGCACCCGCAGCGGGCCGGCGGCAAGACCGGTCTCCGCGGCGCGATTCGGCCCGCGCCGTCCGCGCAGCTGGGCCGCCGGGCTGACGCTGCGGGCTTCGGCACGGCAGCGTTCACGAACGCGCACCCCCCGGGCAACCGCGCGCCGCTGATCGGGCGAAGCCGCGCGCGCAGCGCGCGCGTCCATGGGGGCGCGACAATACCCCCGTGCGGCGAGGGACATCCGCCGGCATGCCCCCGCGTAAGCCCCGGGTAAGCCTCGGGTAGACCCCGGGCACCCGCGTGCCGGTCCGGGCGCTTGTTTCCGAGATGGAAACCAAGCCGCAGCGGCGCCGGCCGCGCGACCTCAACCTTGGCGGGAAAACAAGGACTTGGCGCCAGCTTTGCAACAAACTATCCGCAAATTTTCGCTTTCTTGGAGAGAGGGGCTCGCGTAGAACACGCATGCCTGCTGGGGGGCATGGTCGATAGATCAAAGGGGCGGTCGCAGGAGGAACCTCCTGCGGGCCGCGCGTGCGAACGCACGAGGCGCGGAGGACAGGCTGCCCACCGGGTCGCTTGCACGCCGTGGCAGTCGCAGAAGACGGGCCTGGGGCGTTGCGTTCGGCTGGATAGGCGCCTGACGGGGGTAATTGGGCGTTGTGCCCGGAGGGATGCGAAGGAGTGGCGCGATGTCCACAGTGACGGAATCGACCGACGTGAACGAAACCATCGCCGCGTGTGACTCCGGGGCCGCGACGGACGACAGTCTGCAGGGCGGCCCGACGGCCGAAATCCTGGCCGGCGGATTGGGCAACGACACGATCCGCGGCGGCGACGGCGACGACACGATCTGCGGCGGGCCGGGCAACGACCTGCTCAAGGGCGAGGACGGCAACGACCTCGTGCTGGGCGGCGACGACCAGGACGAGGTCTATGGTGGCGCCGGCGACGACACGCTGGACGGCCAGAACGGAAACGACGCGCTCTTCGGCAATTCGGGCAACGACCTCGCGCTGGGCGGGCCGGGCGACGACACCGTCTTCGGCGGCGTGGACGACGACACCATCGCCGGCGGCGACGGCGACGACCTGCTGGGCGGCGACGCGGGGAACGACCTTGTCTACGGCGGCCCGGGCGACGACACGATCCTCGGCGGCGACGGCGACGACGTTCTGAAGGGCGAGGAGGGCGACGACGAGATCCACGGCGGCGACGGCAACGACGAGATCTTCGGCGACGGCCTTGACGAGACGGCGACGGGCGGCGGCAACGACACGCTCTTCGGCGGCGCCGGCGACGACACGATCCGCGGCGGCGACGGCGACGATGTGATCGACGGCGGCGAGGGCGACGATGTCGTCTTTGGCGGCGCGGGCGACGACACGATCACGGGCGGGCCGGGCAACAACACGCTGTCCGGCGGCGACGGGCAGGATGTGTTCAACCCGACCGCGGGCGACGTGGTGTTCGGCGGCGACGGCGGCATCGACAACGACACGCTCGATCTGCGCGGCCTCGGCCCGCTGCGGGTGGTGGACCTGACCCCGGACAGCGACGGCAACGGCCAGAACGGCCGGGTCGAGCTGCTGGACGGCGACGGCAATGTGACCGGCGAGATCGTCTTCGAGAACATCGAGAACATCATCCCCTGCTTCACCCCGGGCACGCTGATCGCCACGCCGCGCGGCGAACGGCTGGTCGAGGAGCTGAGGGTTGGCGACCGGGTCATCACCCGCGACAACGGCATCCAGACGATCCGCTGGCTCGGCGCCCGCACGTTGAGCTGGCAGGAGCTTGCCGCCAGCCCGCATCTGCAACCGGTGCTGATCCGCCAGGGCTCGCTCGGCAACGGCCTGCCCGAGCGCGACATGCTGGTGTCGCCCAACCACCGGATGCTGGTCGCCAACAGCCGCACCGCGCTCTACTTCGACGAGCACGAGGTGCTGGTGGCGGCCAAACATCTGGTCGACCACCAGGGGGTGCGCAAGATCGACAGCTGCGGGACGACCTACATCCACTTCATGTTCGACCGCCATGAGGTGGTGCTGGCCAACGGCGCCTGGACCGAAAGCTTCCAGCCCGGCGATCAGACGCTCAAGGGCATGGGCAACCCGCAGCGGCAGGAGATCTTCGAGCTCTTCC
The DNA here is from genome assembly GCA_937983405.1 of uncultured Paracoccaceae bacterium. Classification (GTDB taxonomy): domain Bacteria; phylum Pseudomonadota; class Alphaproteobacteria; order Rhodobacterales; family Rhodobacteraceae; genus JAHDXW01. Next base: position 36,508 of record CALJZN010000040.1, on the reverse strand, counting down.
CCGACCTCCGGTCGGCGGACGGGATCAAGGGCTATGTCGCTGCCCGCCGCACGCTGAAGGCGCACGAGGCGCGGCTGCTGTTCTAGCGGCCGGCCCCTGCCGGGGGCCCGGGGCCCCCCCGCGACGCGGCGATGCCGGTCGCGGGCGGCCGGCCCCGCCCCGGGCGACACCCCGGGCTGGACAGGCCGGGCGTGCCCGGGCAGGTTCGGTTCGCGTACGCCCGGAGAAGGAATCGCCCATGCCGCCGACCAGGCCGTTGCCGCGCCCTTGGCACCTCATCCCCGTGGGGGTCGCGGCGCTGGCCCTGCACGGCGTTGCGGCGGCGCATTACCTTGCGGTCCGTCTCGGGGTCGGCCCTGCGCTGGACCTTCTGCCCGAGCAGCATGCCGACCTGATCGCGGCCCTGCCGCTGTGGGTGGCCGTCGCCTGGGCCGTCGGGGTGTGGGCGGGTGTTCTGGGCGCGATCCTGTTGCTCCTGCGCGAGGACGGGGCGGCGATTGCCTTTGCGGTGGCCTTCCTCGGCCTTGCCGCGGCCACCGTTCACCTTGTGCTGTTCGCGGCGCCGCCGCTGGCGGCGGCGCTCGGCCCCGACGCACTGCCGCTGCTCGGCGGCAGCTGCCTGCTCGTCCTGCTGTTCTGGCTCTACGCCCGCGCGCAGAAGGTCGCCGGCATCCTCACCTGACCGGGCAGGAACGGCCCCCAAGCGCGTGCGACCGCATCGCCAGGGCCGCCCCTCAGAGGCCTGTGTTCGCGCGCCATTCCGCCCAGGCCTCCGGCGTGTCCAGATCGGTCGTCGCCCGCTCTCCGGGCAGCGCGACGGCCACGACCGCTTCGCCCGCCAGCACAAGGCGCGCGCCCGCGTCCCCCGAAAGGCGGCGCAGCGCCGGGAGAAGGCGCGCGGGAAAGACCACCGGATGCCCCGGCCGGCCGTCCTGCGCCGCAGCGCGCAGCACGACCCCGGGCGCCTGTGCGTGGCGCGCGAGCATGACCGCCAGATCGCCGGCCTCGATCTCGGGCAGATCGCCCGGCAGGATGAGCACGCCGCTCGCTTCCGCCGGCAGCGCCGCCACCCCGGCGCGGATCGAGGCGCCCATCCCCTCGGCCGCGTCGGCGACCTCGACGCGGCGCAGCGAAAGTCCCTCCAGCGCCCCCCGGCGCCCGGCGGCGCCGGGGGGCAGGGTTACCGCCACCGGCACCCCCGTGGCCAGCGCCGCCCGCGCCTGCCGTCGCAGCAGCGCCTCGCCCGCGACCGGCTGCAGCAGCTTGTCGGCCCCGCGCATCCGCCGCGAGGCGCCGGCGGCAAGAAGAAGGATTGCCGCCGTCATGTCCCCTACCGCTCGGGGATCAGGCCCCGCGGCGAGAAGCGCAGCACGACCAGCAGGATCGCGCCCATCGCGATGAGCCGCATGTGCTGGGCCGAGTCGAGCAGATGCGCCTTCAGCGGCCCGTCCGGCAGGCCCGAGGTGGCAAGTTGCAGGGCGCTGACCCCGATCGGCTCGACCATCACCCAGAGCCACCAGATCAGGAAGCCGCCCAGCACCGCGCCCCAGTTGTTGCCCGAGCCGCCGACGATCACCATCACCCAGACGAGGAAGGTGAAGCGCAGCGGCTGGTAGGCGCCCGGGGTGAGCTGGCCGTCGAGCGTGGTCATCATCGCCCCCGCCACGCCCATCACCGCCGCGCCGAGCACGAAGATCTGCAGATGGCGGCGGGTGACATCCTTGCCCATCGCCTCGGCCGCCACCTCGTTGTCGCGGATCGCCCGCATCATCCGGCCCCAGGGCGAGTTCAGCGCCCTCTCGGCCAGCCACAGCAGGATCGCCAGTACCGCAAGGAACAGCGCTGCATAGGCAAGCTTGACGGTGATCGAGGCGGCCGTCACCGGGTCGACGCCCCAGCCCTGCATTCGCGCCACGAAGCCCGGGTCGCGCAGCAGATCCACCTCGAAGGGCACCGGACGGGGCAGGCCCGCGACGTTCTTGACGCCGCGGGTCAGCCAGTCCTCGTGCTTGAGGATGGCGATGATGATCTCGGCGATCCCGAGCGTGGCGATGGCCAGGTAGTCCGACCGCAGCCCGAGCGCCGTCTTGGCGATGATCCAGGCCGCACCGGCCGCAAGCACGCCCGCCACCGGCCAGGACAGCAGCACCGGCAGGCCGAGCCCCCCGAGATAGCCCGTGGCAGCGGGGTTGACCGCCTCGATCGCCGCGGTGGCGGGCAGGAAGACCGCCCGCGCGACGGCATAGCCCCCGACCAGCACCGCCGCGCTGACCAGTGCGCGCGGCCAGCCGCGGGCCATGCGGGCGCGCAGCAGGATCGTCGCCGCCACCGCCGCGGCCGCGATGGCCAGACCCAGCAGCGCCCCGGCCCCGCCGGCCGCCCAGGCCTCGGCCACCGGCGGCATCGCCACCAGCACCGCCGCAAGCCCGCCCAGCGCCACGAACCCCATCACGCCGATGTTGAACAGCCCCGCATAGCCCCACTGCATGTTGAGGCCGAGCGCCACGATGGCCGAGACCAGCCCCATGTTGAGGATCGTCAGCGCCACGTTCCAGCTTTGCGCCAGCCCCGTCAGCAGGAACAGGCCGGCCATGGCGGCAAACAGGACGGGGGCACGCAGGGCAGGGCTCATGTGCCGGCTCCCTTGAACAGTCCGGTGGGCTTGAACAGCAGCACGACGATCAGGATCACGAAGCTCACCGCGAACTTGTAGTCGGTCGACAGCAGCTGCATCAGCCCGTCGGGCATCAGGCTCTCGGGCAAGAGGTATCCGGCAACGCGGCGGAAGGCATAGGTCAGCGCCACCTCGGAGAAGGCGACGACAAAGCCCCCGGCGATGGCGCCCACCGGGTTGCCGAAGCCGCCCACGATCGCGGCCGCGAAGATCGGCAGCAGCAGCTGGAAATAGGTGATGGGTCGGAACGACTTGTCGAGCCCGTAAAGCACCCCCGCCGTGGTGGCAAGGATCGCGCACAGAAGCCAGGCCACCGCCACCACCCGCTCGGGGTTGATGCCCGACAACAGCGCCAGATCCTCGTTGTCGGCGAAGGCGCGCATCGACTTGCCGGTGCGCGTGCGGTTGAGGAACCAGAACAGCGCCGCGACCAGCAGGACCGCCACCGCCACCGTGATCGCCTGGGTCGTGCGCAGCGCCAGCCCCTCGGCAAGGCCCGTCATCTGGCGGAAGCCGCGCACGTCGATGATGAAGCGCGCGCCGTCGTCGAAGCGCTGCTCGCCCGCGCCGATCAGGAAGCGGACGATCCCGTTCATGATGAACATCACCCCCATCGAGACGATGACAAGGATGATCGGATTGGCCTTCTGCCGGCGGTAGAAGCGGTAGACGCCGCGGTCGGTGGCCAGCAGCACCGCCGCCGTGACCGCGATGCCCACGGGCAGGCCCACGAGGGCGGTCGGCAGCGGCTGGATCGAGACGCCCGCCGCCTGCAGCCCCCAGGCGGTGAGGATCGCCACCGCCGTGCCCAGCGCCATGGTGTCGCCATGGGCGAAGTTCGAGAAGCGCAGCACCGCGAAGATCAGCGTCACCCCCAGCGCCCCGAGCGCCAGCTGCGCGCCGTAGGCGGTGGCGGGGATGACGACGAAGTTCATCAGCACCACCAGCGCGTTGAAGACACCGTCCATGCCCTAGCCCCCCAGGAAGCTGCGCCGCACCTCGGGGTTGGCCAGAAGCGCCGCCCCCGTGTCGGTGTAGGCGTTGCGGCCCTGCACGAGCACATAGCCGCGGTCGGCGATCTCGAGCGCCTGGCGGGCGTTCTGCTCGACCATCAGGATCGTGAGACCCGTGCGCGCGATCTCGATGATGCGGTCGAAAAGCTCGTCCATCACGATGGGCGAGACGCCGGCCGTGGGCTCGTCGAGCATCAGCACCTTGGGCCGGGTCATCAGCGCGCGGCCCACCGCGACCTGCTGGCGCTGGCCGCCCGAAAGCTCGCCCGCCGCCTGCCGCCGCTTGGCCCTCAGGATCGGGAACAGGGCATAGACCTGCTCCATCGTGCCGCGGATATCGTCGCGGCGCAGGAAGGCGCCCATCTCGAGATTCTCCTCGACCGTCATCGAGGCGAAGATGTTGTGGGTCTGGGGCACGAAGGCCATGCCCTTGGGCACACGGTCCTGGGGCGACAGGCGCGTGATGTCCTCGCCGCCGATCGTCACCCGCCCCGCGCGCAGCTTCAGCAGGCCGAAGATCGCCTTCATCGCGGTGGACTTGCCCGCCCCGTTCGGCCCCACGATCACGGCGATCTCGCCCGGCCGCGCCTCGATCGTGCAGCCGTGCAGGATGTCGGCCGCGCCGTAGCCGCCGGTCATGTTCTCGGCCAGCAGATGCGCGCCGGTCACAGGGCGACCCCGGCCTTGACCTTGTTCTTCAGCCCGGTGCCGAGATAGGCCTCGATCACCGCCTCGTTCCGCATGATGGCGTCGGCCGGCCCCTCGGCCAGCACCTTGCCCTCGGCCATCACGATCACCGGGTCGCAGAGCCGGGCGATGAAATCCATGTCGTGCTCGATCACGCAGAAGGTGTAGCCGCGCTCGCGGTTCAGCCGCACGATGGCGTCGGCGATGGTGTTCAGCAGCGTCCGGTTCACGCCCGCGCCGACCTCGTCGAGGAACACCACCTTGGCGTCCACCATCATCGTGCGGCCAAGCTCGAGCAGCTTCTTCTGCCCGCCCGAGAGGTTGCCCGCCCGCTCCTCGGCCAGATGCGCGATGGTCAGGAACTCGAGCACCGCGTCGGCCTTCGCGGCCAGCGCGCGCTCCTCGGCGGCGATCCGGCCGCGGGCGAACCAGGCATTCCACAGCGTCTCGCCCGACTGGCGGGCGGGCACGACCATCAGGTTCTCGCGCACGGTCAGCGAGGCGAATTCATGCGCGATCTGGAAGGTGCGCAGCAGGCCCTTGCGGAAAAGCTCGTGCGGGGGCAGCCCGGTGATGTCCTCGCCCTGCATCGTCACGCGGCCCGAGGTGGGGCGCAGCCGGCCTGCGATGCAGTTGAACAGCGTCGTCTTGCCCGCACCGTTCGGCCCGATCAACCCGGTGATCGAGCCGGTGGCGATCTTCAGCGAGGCGCCGTCCACGGCACGGAATCCGCCGAAATGCTTGTGGAGGTCCTCCACAACGATCATCACCATCTCCCTGTCGTGCCGGCCGTCTTGCCGCGGCCGGTCGTCGCGGCGCTATGAACGAAAAACAGCCCGGCCGCAACCGGGCTGTTTCCCTGCGCGCCTGCGGGACGACGCTCAGCGGAAGCGCACGATCTGCATCTTGCCGTCCACGAACTCGATCTCGCGATAGCTGCCGCCGGCTTCGCGGCCGTTCACGAGCTCGACGCCCGAGGCGCCGTCGTAGTCCACCTGCCCGCCCGCGGCGAGGATCTCGAGCGCCTTGCCGAGCTCGCCCGGCAGGATCCGCTCGCCCGGCGCGTTGGCGACCTCGAGCACCTTGTCCTTCCAGACCTTCGGGTCGGTGGTGCCGGCGGCCTGCATGGCCAGGATGATCAGCGCCGCGGCGTCATAGGCTTCGGCCGCGAAGGCCGAGGTGCCGTCGAAGCCGTTCGCCGTGCCCATGGCGGCGAAAAGCTGCGCGCCCTCGCCGGCCGAGGCCGGGTTCTGCCCGAACGAGCCGTTGATCTCGGGGCCGAAGTTGTCCTCGAGCTCCTGGCTGACCATGCCGTCGGGGAACACGAAGATGTCGAAGGCGCCGGTGTCGAGCGCGGCGCGGATGATCCCGCCGCCGCCCTGGCCGATGTAGCCCGCGACCACCAGCACCTCGCCGCCCGCGGCGGCGAGCGCGCCGATCTCGGCCGAGTAGTCGCCCTTGCCGTCCTCATGCGCGGCGTTGATCGTCACCGTGCCGCCGCGTTCCCTGAAGGCGGCCTCGAAGCTGTCGGCCAGACCCTTGCCGTAGTCGTTGTTGGTGTAGGTGACGGCGGCCACCTTGAAGCCGCGGTCGAGGATGTTCTCGGCCATCACCACGCCCTGGCGCGCGTCCGAGGGCGCGGTGCGGAAGAACAGCCCGTCCGACTCGGCGGTGGTCAGCGCCGGCGAGGTGGCCGAGGGCGAGACCATCACGACGCCGTTGGGTCGCGCCACGTTCTGCAGCACCGCCCCGGTCACGCCCGAGCAGTCGCCGCCGACGATGCCCACCACGCGCTCGGCGGTGATCAGCCGTTCGGCCGCGGCCACCGCAAGGGGCGAGTCGATGCAGCCGGTGTCGCCGCGCACGGTGGAGAGGGTGCCGAGCTTGAAGGCGCCCGAGGCGTTCGCCTCGGCCACGGCGAGGTCGGCCGCCGGCCCCATATGGGCCACGAGCGACTCGATGGGTCCGGTGAAGCCCAGCAGCACGCCGATCTTCACCTCTTGCGCCGCGGCCGCGCCGGCAAGGACCAGCGCCGCCGCAGTGCCGGCGAGAAGGCTCTTTTTCATATGGTTCTCTCCTGTTGGATGGCACACGCGGTTTTCTAGTGCCCCGGCGGCAAAAAGGAAAGGTGCTACTGTCGCCGGGGTCCCCCGGCTGGCCTCCGGCTGATGCCGGCACGGGACGGCCCGAGCGACCTTGCCGCCCGTTGACAGCTTGCGCCGGGCCACCTGGCTTGCAGGTCCGGCGCCGCGGCGGTGGCGGTCAACCGCCAGACGGTGGTGACCGCCTATTCCGTCGGCGGCCGCGTCCGGCGCTTCCCTGATGTCGTTTCGGCGGCCGCAGTCCTGCCGCTGCGCTGGCCGCTTTTCCGCAGCGCCTGAGCCCCATGGCGCACCTGCCCGCTGTCTGCGGCGCGCATCGTCGATGTCCAGAACACCGAGCGCGCCCTGCACATCGCAGGCCACAGGCGGCCCTTCTGCACCGCGATGGGGGTTCAGGCGGCGGAGTGCACCGATGGCGGCCCTTTCTTCCGCCTCTTCTTCACCCCCGCGAGGGCGGCCACATGCGGGCCGAGACGGCGGGTGCGTTCGCCCGCGCCCTGGCCCTGCTCGACCGGCCCGCCCCGGCGGGCGCCGCACCGCGCTAGCGGCGGATTCGCGGTTTGCATGGCGCCCGCCGTCCCGCTATAGGCCGGCGCAGCGGCAGGCAGAGCGGAGGGCCGACGATGCGGGGATGGACGAAATCGGGCTGGCGCGCGAAGCCGCGGGTGCAGATGCCCGACTATCCCGACCAGGCGGCGCTGGCGGCCGTCGAGGCGAAGCTCTCCAAATACCCCCCGCTGGTCTTTGCCGGCGAGGCGCGGCGGCTGACCCGCGCGCTGGGCGAGGCCGCCGAAGGCCGGGCCTTCCTGCTCCAGGGCGGGGACTGCGCCGAAAGCTTTGCCGAATTCACCGCCGACACCCTCCGCGACACCTTCCGCGTGCTGTTGCAGATGGCCGTGGTGCTGACCTTCGGCGCCAAGGTGCCGGTGATCAAGGTCGGCCGCATGGCCGGCCAGTTCGCCAAGCCGCGTTCGTCCCCGACCGAGGTGATCGGCGGCATCGAGTTGCCCGCCTACCGCGGCGACATCATCAACGGCTTCGACTTCACGCCCGAGGCGCGCACTCCCGACCCCCGGCGCATGCTGCAGGCCTACACCCAGGCGGCGGCCTCGCTGAACCTGCTGCGCGCCTTCTCCACGGGCGGCTTCGCCGACATCCACCGCGTCCACGCCTGGACCCTGGGCTTCGCGGAGGGCGAGAAGGCCGCGCGCTACAGGGCGCTGTCCGACCGCATCTCGGACGCGCTCGACTTCATGTCGGCCGCGGGCGTGAACGCCAGCACCAGCCACGCGCTGGCGACGGTGGATTTCTACACCAGTCACGAGGCGCTGCTGCTCGAATACGAGGAGGCGCTGTGCCGGATCGATTCGACCACCGGTCTGCCGGTGGCGGGCTCGGGCCACATGATCTGGATCGGCGACCGCACCCGCCAGCCCGACGGCGCCCATGTCGAGTTCTGCCGCGGCGTGCAGAACCCCATCGGGCTGAAATGCGGCCCGACCCTGACGGGCGAGGAGCTCAAGGTGCTGATCGAGCGGCTGAACCCCGAGAACGTGCCGGGGCGCCTCACGCTTATCACCCGCTTCGGGGCGGGCCAGGCGGCCGACCACCTGCCGCGGCTCATCCGCGCGGTGCGCGAGATGGGCGCGCGGGTCGTCTGGGTCTGCGACCCGATGCACGGCAACACGGTCAAGTCGGCCTCGGGCTACAAGACCCGCCCCTTCGAGGCGGTGCTGCGCGAGGTGCGCGAGGTCTTCGCCGTCCACGCCGCCGAAGGCACGATCGCCGGCGGCGTGCATTTCGAGATGACGGGCAAGGACGTGACCGAATGCACCGGCGGCGTCCATGCCGTGACCGACGAGAACCTGTCGGACCGCTACCACACCGCCTGCGACCCGCGGCTCAACGCCAGCCAGGCGCTGGAACTGGCCTTCCTCGTCGCCGAAGAGCTCACGCGGCGCCGCCACGGGCTCGCGGCGCAGGCGGTCTGACGGGCGCGGCCGGGCAGGGGCCGCGGGCGCGCCGCGCGCCCGCGCGCTCAGCGGTCGGACTTGACAAGGCGCAGCGCCGGCCGCCCCGCCGGGCGGGGCGCGGCCTGCGGCTGGAAGGGGGCCGCGGGCTCGGCAAGGCCGGGCAGCGGCTGCGCGGGCCCGGCCTCGGGCAGCAGCGAGGCGCGGTCGGGAAAGAGCGCCACGGTGACTGCGGCCAGCATGGCAAAGCGCCGCGGGGTCCGGCCGATGGGCCCCTCGGCCACCAGGCAGCCCAGCGCGCGGTTGACCTCGCCCCGATCGCTGCGCAGGGGCAACAGCAGCATCGAGGCCGCCAGCGCCGGCCGTCCGAGGCCGCGCTCGCCCGAAAGTTCCAGCTCGACGCGCGCCGGGCCGGCAAACACCTGTTCGACCTGCGCAGCAAGGTCCTCCCGCGCCGCCGGCACGAACAGCGCCGAAAGCGGCATGCCCCGCACCTCCATGCCCATCAGATCGGCCAGATGCCTGCCGGCCAGCCGCAGCCGCGCCACCCCGGGGGCGATGCGCTCGGCCAGGAAGGCGTGTTCCAGCACCCGCTCGATCCCGCGCGGGTCGATCTGCCGGCGGAACGGCACCGACCCGCCGTCGCGCAGCGCCTCCCAGTAGGCGCGCAGCTCCTGCATCACGGCGCCGCGTCGTCCCGCCCGTCCCCGCTGCAACGCCACGATCCCCGCCCCCCGCCAAAGCGTTTCCATGCTGCCGCCCCTCCAGTCCCGCAAGGCGCCCGCCGCCCTCCGCGTTGCCGGGCCGGTCAACACCTGTTAACGCTGCGCCGACAAAGGTTACCCGCACGTTAACATAGCACGGGGCTGCGGGATGCGGGGAAGGGAAGTTGCGCCATGGTTAAGTCGATGACGGGCTTCGCAGCCGGGCGGGGCGAGGGCTGCGGCGCGTCCTGGACCTGGGATCTGCGCTCGGTCAACGGCCGCGGCCTCGACCTGCGGCTGCGCCTGCCCGATGGGATCGACGGGCTCGAGCCCGCGCTGCGCGCCGAGCTCGGGCGGCGCCTGCACCGCGGCAGCGTGAGCCTCTCGCTGCGCCTCGACCGCGCGGGCAGGGCCGCGCCGATGCAGCTGAACCGCCCGGCGCTGGAGGCCGCGCTGGCCGCGCTGGCCGCCATCGAGCAGGCTGCGCTCGACGCCGATGTCAGCCTGTCGCCCGCCTCGGCGGCCGAGGTGTTGGCCTTGCCCGGCGTCGCCGGCGCCCCCGCCGCCGAGGAGGACGGCGCGGCGCTGCGCAGCGCGATCCTGGCCGACGTGGCGCCGCTGCTCGACGCCTTCGACGCCGCCCGCGCCGCCGAGGGGGCGGCGCTGGCCGCGACGCTCGCCGCCCAGATCGACCGCATCGCGGCGCTCACGGCCGAGGCCGCCGCCGCCGCCGAGGCGCGCAGGCCCGAGGCCGCCGCCGCCTTCGAGGCCGCGCTGGCCCGGGTCCTCGGCGCCGCTGATGCGGTGGACCCCGCCCGCCTGGCGCAGGAGCTTGCGCTTCTGGCCGTCAAGGGCGATGTCACCGAAGAGCTCGACCGCCTTGCCGCCCACATCGCCGCCGCCCGCGCCCTCTTGGCCGAGGCGGGCCCGGTGGGCCGCCGCCTCGACTTCCTGATGCAGGAATTCAACCGCGAGGCGAACACGCTCTGCGCCAAGTCGGGCTCGGCCGCGCTGACCCGGATCGGCCTTGACCTCAAGGCGGCGATCGAGCAGATGCGCGAGCAGGTCCAGAACGTGGAGTAGGCCCATGGCCGCCCCGGCCGAACCCGCCCCGGCCGAACCCGCCCCGGCGGTGCCCCCCCGGTCAAGCCCCGCCCCGGCCGACGCCGCCCCCTTGCACCCGGCCCCTTCGCACCCGGCCCCTTCGCCCTCCGGTCCGGCCGCCCGGCGCGGCATGCTCATCATCCTGTCCTCGCCCTCCGGCGCCGGCAAGTCGAGCCTCGCGCGCCGGCTGATGGCCTGGGACCCCTCCATCCGCTTCTCGGTCTCGGCCACCACCCGCCCGCCGCGCCCGGGCGAGGCCGAGGGGCGCGAGTATTTCTTCCGCTCGAAGGACGCCTTCAGCGCCATGGTCGCGGCCGGGGAGATGCTGGAACATGCCGAGGTGTTCGGCAACCTCTACGGCACGCCCCGAGGCCCGGTGCTCGAGGCCATGGCCGAGGGGCGCGACACGCTGTTCGACATCGACTGGCAGGGCGGCCAGCAGATCCGCAACTCCGACCTCGCCCGCGACGTGGTCAGCATCTTCGTCCTGCCGCCGTCGATCGCCGAGCTCGGCCGCCGTCTGACCGCCCGCGGCCAGGACAGCGCCGAGGTGATCGCGGGGCGGATGGCGCGGGCGCGCGACGAGATCAGCCACTGGGCCGAATACGACTATGTGCTTGTCAACCGCGACCTCGACGCCGCCGCGGCCGCGCTGGTGACCATCGTCAGCGCCGAGCGCCTGCGCCGCGACCGCCAGCCGGGCCTTGTCGCCCATGTCCGCGCGCTGAACGCGGAGTTCGAGGAGATGTTCCGATGACCCGCTACGCCCTCGACGGCATCGCCCCCGCGATCGCCGCCTCGGCCTGGATCGCGCCGGGCGCCCATGTCATGGGCCGCGTCGTGCTGGAGGACGAGGTCTCGGTCTGGTTCGGCGCCGTGCTGCGCGGCGACAACGAGCCCGTCGTGATCGGCCGCGGCTCGAACCTGCAGGAGCACGCGATCTTCCACACCGACCCCGGCGCGCCCTGCACCGTGGGCCCCGACTGCACTATCGGCCACCGCGCCCTGCTGCACGGCTGCACGGTGGGCGAGGGCAGCCTGGTCGGGATGGGCGCGACCATCCTCAACCACGCCCGGATCGGGCGCAACTGCCTGATCGGCGCCGGCGCGCTGGTGACCGAGCGCAAGGAGATCCCCGACGGCGCCCTGGTGATGGGGGCGCCCGGCAGGGTCGTGCGCATGCTGGGCGAGGCCGAGATCGAGGGCCTGCGCGCCTCGGCCCGGCGCTACCGCGAGAACGCGGCGCGCTTCCGCGCCGGCCTCGCGCCGCTCTGACGCCCCCGCCGGCCCAGTCCGCGCCGCCCGCGCCCCGAAGGAGCCGCCATGCCCGCCCGCCGCAATGCCCCGCCCGGGCCTGCCCCGCGCCGCACCCCCTGGCCCGCCAGCGCCAGCCGTCCGCTGGTCAGCCCGCTGCAACCCTCGGTCGTCTATGTCGCCGAAAGCCCCGATGCGCTGGATGCGCAGTACGAGGGCCGGGCGGCGGGCTACGCCTATGCGCGCGAGGGGCATCCCAACGCCGACGTGCTGGCGGCGATGATCGATTCGCTCGAGGGGGCTTCGGGCGGGATCGTCACCGGCTCGGGGATGGCCGCGGTCGGGGTGGCGCTGCTGGGCCTGCTGAAGGCGGGGGACCATGTGCTGGGGGGCGACCAGCTCTACGGCCGGTCGCTGCGGCTGTTGCGCGAGGATCTGCCGCGCCTGGGCATCGCCACCTCGTTCGCCGACCCGACGTCGGCCGAGGCGATGGCCGCGGCGCTGCGCCCCGCGACGCGGATGATCCTGATCGAGGTCGTCTCGAACCCCACGCTGCGGGTGGCGGACATGGCGGGCATCGCCCGGCTGGCGCGCGACCGCGGCGTCCTTCTGGCCATCGACAACACCTTCACCACGCCGCGCGGCTTTCGCCCGCTGGCGCATGGCGCCGATCTTGTCATCCATTCGGTGACCAAGCTGCTCGCGGGGCATTCCGACGCCACGCTGGGCTACATCGCCGCCGCCGATCCCGCCCTGCGCGCGCCGCTTGCCGCCGCGGCGGCGACCTGGGGGCTGACGCCCTCGCCCTTCGACTGCTGGCTGGCCGAGCGGGGGATGCAGTCGTTCGCGCTGCGCCACGAGCGGGCCGAGGCCAACGCCGCCGCGCTGGCCGACCATCTTGCCGGCCTGCCCGGCGTGCGGCGCGTGCTCTACCCCGGCCGGGCCGACCACCCCGACCATGCCCGCGCCCGCGCCCTGCTGGGCGCCCGCTTCGGCACGATGCTGAGCTTCGAGGTCGCAGGCGGCCGCGCCGCCGCCAACCGGCTGGTGCGGGGCGCGCCGCAGATCGCCTTTGCCCCCACGCTGGGCGATGTTGCCACGACGCTGTCGCACCCCGCCTCGTCCTCGCACCGCGGGCTTTCCGCCGAGGGGCGCGCGGGCCTTGGCATCTCGGAGGGGTTCTTCCGCGTCTCGGTGGGGATCGAGGACATCGACCTGCTGAAGGCCGACTTCGCCGCAGCGGTCGCCGCCGCCGCGGGGCAGGGGGCGCCCTGACCGGCGCGGGGCAGGGGGTGCCCTAACCGGCAGGATCGGCCGGCGGGCCGCCGGCGACGCGGGTGACGAAACGCAGCTCGACCCCCGGGCAGGCGGCGGCGATCTCGGCGCGGATCAGGCGGCGGTCGGGCAGCGCCGGGCACAGAACCTCGAGCCGACCGCGAAACCCCAGCGCCGAAAGCCGTTCGGCCACGTCGAGCGCGTCGAACCCGTCGCCGACCAGCGGAGTGACGACCCGCTCGGGCAGCAGCCGGGCCAGCAGCGGGGCATCGAGGGCCGCCAGCGACACCCGAAGCGGACCTTGCGCTGCCGTCGCCGCGCCGCTCTCCTCCCGGGCCGGGCCCTCCTCGGGCCGCCGCGCCGGGCGCCGGGCCGAGACAACCGCAAGCGAGCGGCGCGCCCCGACCAAGGCCAACACAAGCGGCACCGCAGGGCCGGGATTGCCCCGCTCCATTCGGGCCTCCGACTTTCCCCGCGGCAGGCAGACGCATCGGCAGGGTGAACGCCGCAACTGTGTTCTACCATAAAGTGTGGCCGGTCGGAACAGGATTTCGAGTTCGGCGCGTTCCGCGGCGGGCTGACTGACCGCCTGTCATCAAATCGACACGTCGCATCGGCAAAGCTTCACGGCGCGATGGCGGCGGGTATGTTGCACGACGCCAGCAAGAAGGTAGCGCAACGATGCTTGGAACGCGCGAGGCGGGGGCAGGTTCCTGGCTGTCGGCCGAGCGTCAGGAGATGCTTGCCGCAATCCTGTCGGGGTTGCCCGAACCGGTGCTCGTCGCCGGACCCGACGACCGTATCCTCGCCGCCAACCGTGCCGCGGGCGACATGTTCGGACCGAACCTTGCCGGCCAGCCGCTGCACGGGGTGCTGCGGCAGCCCGAGGCGCTGGCGGCCCTCGACCGGGCCGCGGCGACGGGAGAGGAGGTTCAGACCCGGCTTGCCCTGAACAACCGCTCGTTCGAGACCGTCTGCCGCCTGACCGTGCACCGCTGCGATCCGGCCTCGGCCGGGGCCGGGCTGACCGTGGTCAGCCTTGCCGATGTCGGCCATATCGAGGAGGCCGAGCAGATCCGCCGCGACTTCATCGCCAACATGAGCCACGAGCTGCGCTCGCCCCTGACGGTGCTCACGGGCTTCATCGAGACGCTGAAGGGACCCGCGCGGAACGACCCCGCGGCGCGCGAGAAGTTTCTTGCCATCATGGCCGGCGAGGCGCAGCGCATGAACCGGCTGGTGGGCGACCTCCTGTCGCTGTCCAAGGTCGAGGCGAACCAGCGGGTCCGGCCGCGCGACCCGGTGAACCTGAGCGATGTGCTGCGCACCACCGTCACGGCCCTGCGCCCGCGGCTCGAGGATCGCCGCCTGACCCTGACGCTCGACGTGCCCGACCCGGCGCCGGTGGTGCCGGGCGATCGCGACCAGTTGATCCAGGTGTTTCACAACCTCGTGGAGAACGCGATCAAGTACGGATACGCCGGCGGCGCGATCGAGATCGCCGCGCGCGTCGAGCCGCGGCAGCCCGGCTTCGCCGGGCCGGTCGCGGTGATCGATGTCACCGATCACGGCGAGGGGATCGATGCCATCCACATCCCGCGGCTGACGGAACGCTTCTACCGCGTCGACAGCCACCGCTCGCGCGAGATGGGGGGCACCGGGCTTGGTCTGGCGATCGTCAAGCATATCCTGGCGCGCCACCGCGGCCGCCTGACGATCCGCAGCGTCCGCGGCGAGGGCAGCACCTTCAGCGTGCATCTGCCGTTGACCTGAGCCGGCGCGGCGCTTTGTGTTATGATTTTGTTACGCAAATGTCATGAATATTTGTCGGAAACGGCATAGACCCTGTTGCGAAGGGCAGTGCGTGCCGACCCTTCGGGCGCCGACAAGGGGCGGCAGGGCCCCTGAAGCGATGCAAAGGAAGCTGACCATGGCGGACAAAATCTCGCCGCTGGTGCTGGTCGTCGACGACGAACCTGCACAGCGCGCCATCCTGACCTACAACCTTGAGGCCGAGGGCTACTCGACCGTCAGTGCCGGCGACGGCGAGGAGGCGCTGCTGATCGTCTCCGAGCAGAACCCCGACATCATCCTGCTCGACTGGATGCTGCCGCGTCTGTCGGGCATCGAGGTGTGCCGCCAGCTCAAGTCGCGCCCCGGGACGCGCGGCATCCCGGTGATCATGATCTCGGCCCGCACCGAAGAGGAAGACCGCGTTCGCGGGCTCGAGACCGGCGCCGACGACTATGTGGTGAAGCCCTATTCGGTCAGCGAGCTTATGGCCCGCCTGCGCGCGAACCTGCGCCGCAGCCGGCCCACCGCCACCGGCCAGACGCTGCAGTTCGAGGATATCCGCCTCGATGCCGAAACCTACAAGGTGCACCGCGGCGCGCATCTGCTCAAGCTCGGGCCGACCGAGTTCCGCCTGCTGTCCACGCTGATGGAAAAGCCGGGCCGGGTCTGGAGCCGCGACCAGCTGCTCGACCGCGTCTGGGGGCGCGAGGTCTATGTCGACACCCGCACGGTGGACGTCCATGTCGGCCGGCTGCGCAAGGCGCTGAGCGCCTACGGCGGAGACGACCCGATCCGCACCGTGCGCGGGGCGGGGTATGCGCTGGGTTGAGCGCCCGCGCCGGCGCTTTCGTTCCGATAAGAAGTATTATGTAACCTCGCCGGACCATGGAGGCGCGGATCGGATTGCCCGGGCAGCGCATTCCGGGCATAAGCTGCAAGGGTCGCGCCGAAGGTTCCCCGCCGGTTCCGGCGCCGCAACGCTTAAAAGGATCAACCCATGGCAACCCATGCCCCCGTCTGCGACTTCGGCTGGAAGGCCCCCGATTTTGACCTGCCGGCCACCGACGGCCGCCGCTACCGGCTGGCCGACATCGCCGGCCCGCGCGGCACGCTGGTGATGTTCATCTGCAACCATTGCCCCTATGTGCTTCGCGCGCTTGACGGAATCATCGACGAGGCGCGCGCGCTCGCGGCGCTCGGCATCGGCGTCGCCGCGATCTGTTCCAACGACGCCACGGCCTATCCCGACGACGGGTTCGAGCCCATGCGCGCCATGGCCGAGACCCGCGGCTTCCCGTTTCCCTACCTGCACGATGCCGACCAGACCGTGGCGCGCGCCTGGGGCGCGGCCTGCACCCCCGACTTTTTCGGGCTCAACGCGGACGGCGCCCTGCAATACCGCGGCCGCCTGACGGCACCCGACGGTCGCCGCGAGCTGTTCGAGGCGATGCGCCAAATCGCCGAAACCGGCGAAGGCCCGCGCGAGCAGGTGCCGTCGATGGGCTGCTCGATCAAGTGGAAGGCGGCCTGAGGCGCAGTCCGCGTCGGCCGCGGAGAGGCGCCGCACTCCCCCGGATTACATATTCAAGACTTGCAATCTGTGATCCTTGGCGTATATCGCCGCCATCACGGAAAGCCGCCGTTGCGCGGGCAAGTCGGGGGTGGCGTGGGAACACGGGCTGTCCGGCACCCCTGCGCGGTGGCTGATCGAGCCGGGGGCGGCTGCGGCCGCCGTCCGGCCTGCAGGAGGTCTGCCGATGCTGCGCCGCTATCTTCCGATTCTCGACTGGGGTCGCCGCTATGACCGCGAGACCCTGGTCAACGACCTCGTCGCCGCGGTGATCGTCACGATCATGCTGATCCCGCAGTCGCTGGCCTATGCCCTGCTGGCGGGGCTGCCGGCCGAGGTGGGGTTGTACGCCTCGATCGCGCCCCTCGTCATTTATGCGCTGTTCGGCTCCTCGCGCGCGCTGGCGGTCGGTCCGGTCGCCGTGGCCTCGCTGATGACGGCCGCTGCGGTGGGGCAGTTGGCGGCGGTGGGCACGCCCGAATACGCCGGCGCGGCGATCGCGCTGGCCTTCCTGTCGGGCCTGATGCTGCTGGCGATGGGCGTGCTGCGGCTGGGATTTCTGGCCAACTTCCTGTCGCATCCGGTGATCTCGGGCTTCATCTCGGCCGCGGGCATCCTGATCGCGGCCAGCCAGCTGCCGCATCTTCTGGGCGTCCGCGCGGGCGGGCAGACGCTGCCCGAACTGCTGGCCTCGATCCTGCCGGCGCTCGGGCACGTCAACCTGCCCACCCTGGCCGTGGGCGCCTTCGCCACCGGGTTCCTCGTCTGGTCGCGCAGCCGGCTCGGGCCGCTTTTGCGCCGGGCGGGCCTGGGCGAGAAGGCCGCGGGCGTGATCGCCCGCACCGCGCCGGTTGTCGCGGTCGCGGCCACAACGCTGGCGGCCTGGGGGCTCGACCTGGCCGTGCTCGGGGTCGCGCTGGTGGGCGAGGTGCCGCGCGGCCTGCCGGCGCCGACCCTGCCGCCCCTCGACCTCGACCTCTGGGCCAGACTCGCGGTTCCCGCCCTGCTGATCTCGGTCGTGGGCTATGTCGAGACGATCTCGGTCGCCCAGACGCTCGCCGCCAAGCGGCGCCAGCGGATCGACCCCGACCAGGAGCTCGTGGCGCTGGGGGCAGCAAACTTGGGCTCGGCCGTCTCGGGCGGGTTCCCCGTGACCGGGGGCTTCGCGCGCTCGGTCGTCAACTTCGACGCCGGCGCCGCCACGCCCGCCGCCGGCGCCTTCACCGCGGCGGGCATGGCGCTGGCGACGCTGTATCTGACGCCGCTGCTCTACTTCCTGCCCAAGGCGACGCTTGCCGCCACCATCGTGGTCGCCGTGCTCGGCCTGGTCGATCTCGGCGCGCTGCGGCGGACCTGGAGCTATTCGCGCGCCGATTTCGCGGCGATGGCGGCGACGATCGTCGTCACCCTCGGCGTGGGGGTCGAGCCCGGGATCGTGGCGGGCGTGGTGCTGTCGCTTGCGCTGCATCTGTGGCGCACCTCGCGCCCCCATGTCGCCGTCGTGGGCCAGGTGCCCGGCACCGAGCATTTCCGCAACGTCAAGCGCCATGCCGTCGTCACCGTGCCCGGCGTGCTCTCGATCCGGGTGGACGAAAGCCTGTATTTCCCCAATGCGCGCTTTCTCGAGGACCTGCTCTACGACGCCGTGGCGCGCGATCCCTCGGTCCGGCACATCGTGCTGATGTTCTCGGCGGTGAACGAGGTCGATGCCTCGGCGCTGGAAAGTCTCGAGGCGATCAACGCCCGGCTGCGCGACGCCGGCGTGACGCTGCACCTCTCCGAGGTCAAGGGCCCGGTGATGGACCGCCTCGAGCGCAGCCACTTCCTGAAGGATCTGACGGGCGAGGTGTTCCTGACCCAGTTCGACGCGATGGAGCGCCTCGACCCGGGCACAACCCGCGCGACGCTGGCCGACCTGCGGCGCGACACCCTCCTGCCCCGCCCGGCCACGCGCTAGGGGCCGTCAAAGCACCCTCAGACCACCGCGCGTTCCAGAAACGGCCGGCCGGCCAGCACCCGCCCGACCCCCAGCGTCGAAAGGTCGAGCGTGCGGAAGCCGCCCCACAGCAGCACCTCGGCCAGCCCGCGGCCCGCCGCGGGGGCCTGCTGCAACCCGTGCCCCGAAAAGCCGTTGATCAGGAAGAACCCGTCCAGCGCGGGATGCGGGCCGATGATGGCGTTCTGGTCGAGGCGGTTGTAGTCGTAATGCCCGACCCAGAGGCGCAGCATCTTCACCGCATCGAACCCCGGCGCCCGGGCATGGAGCGCGGGCCAGATCACCGCCTCGAACAGATCGGCCTGGGGCGCGAAATCCTCGGGGTCGCAGGGGCCGTCGGGGTCGGGCGTGGTGCCGGCGATCCAGTGCTGCCCCTCGGGGCGCAGATAGACGCCGCAGGGATCGATCACGAGCGGCGCGTCCGGGTGGCGGGCGCCCGGCGCATCGAGCACGAACACCGTGCGCTTGCGCGGCTCGACCGGAAGGGCCAGCCCCGCCATGGCCGCCACCTCGGCCGCACGGGGGCCCGCGGCATTCACCAGCGCACCGCAGCCGATCCCTGCGCCCGAGGCCAGGCGCACAGCGGTCACCCGGCCCTGCGCCGTCTCGACCCCCGCCACCCGGTCGCGCCGCCACACCGCCCCCTGCGCGCGCGAGGCCAGGCGAAAGCCGTGCAGCAGCCCCATGTTGTCGAACCAGCCTTCGCCCGAGGCGCCGAACGAGCCCAGGTGCACGCCCTCCACCGACAGCCAGGGAAAGCGCGCGGCGATCTCGGGCGGCGACAGAAGCCGCGTGTCGGCCCCCTCGGCGATCTGCAGCGCCGCGACCTCGCGCATCGCCGCGGCTGCCGCGGCGCTGCCGGCAAGGAAGAGATAGCCGTTCTCGCGGAACCCCAGCGAGGGGATGCCCACCTCCATGCCCAGCGCAGCCGGCAGGTCGCGCACGAAGGCCAGCCCGAAGCGCGACATCCGCACATTGACGGGGTTCGAGAACTGCGCCCGGATCGAGGCCACCGACAGCGCCGTCGAGGCGCGGGCATAGGCCGGGTCGGGCTCGACCACCAGCACCCGCAGGCCGGGCGACAGCCGCGTCAGCCAGTAGGCGGCCGAGGCGCCCATCACCCCGCCGCCCGCGATCACCACATCCCAGCGCTCGTCCATGCCGCCCTCCGCCGCAGGCGCCGCGGGCTTCTGCCGCGGGCCTGGGCCGCGGGAAAGCCGCCCGTCCCCGGCTTCCGTCCCGCCCGCCGGACGGTCCGGGGGGCAGGCGGGTCACGGCGCGGCAAAGGCGGCCCGCGCGCCCGCCCCCTGCCCCGCCCGCCGGCCGAGGCTCAGCCCTGAAGGGTCTTCGCCACCTCGGCGGCGAAGTCCTCCTTCTCCTTCTCGATGCCCTCGCCCACCGCCATGCGCACGAAGCCCGTGATCTCGACCCCCGCCTCCTGCGCGGCCTGCGCCACGGTGAGGTCGGGGTTCATCACGAACTTCTGGTTCAGCAGCGTGACCTCCTCGAAGAACTTCTTCATCCGGCCCGGGATGATGTTGTTCTCGATCACCGCGGCCGGCCGGGGCTTGGCCGAGGCGGCGTTCTCCTCCAGCGCCTTGGCGGTCTGCACCTCGCGCTCGCGCGCGACGAGCTCGGGGTCGAGCGCGGCCTCGGACAGCGCCAGCGGCGCGGTCGCGGCGACATGCATCGCGATCTGCCGGCCGATGCCGTTGTCGGCACCCTTCAGCGCCACCAGCACGCCGATCTTGCCCATACCCTCGGCGGCGGCATTGTGGACGTAGTGCACGATGCTCTCGCCCTCGAGCACATGCATCCGCCGCAGCGTCATGTTCTCGCCAATGCGGGCGATGGCGTCGGCGATCACCTCGTCCACGGTCTTGCCGCCCAGATGCGTGGCGCGCAGCACCTCGACCGTCTCGGCGCTGTCCAGCGCGACCGCCGCGATCTCGCGCACCAGCGCCTGGAAGTCGGCGTTCTTGGCGACGAAGTCGGTTTCCGAGTTCAGCTCGATCGCCACGCCGCGCCCGTCGCGCACGGCCACGCCCACCAGCCCCTCGGCCGCCGTCCGCCCGGCCTTCTTGGCGGCCTTGGCCAGGCCCTTGGCGCGCAGCCAGTCCACCGCGGCCTCCATGTTGCCGTCGGTCTCGGTCAGCGCCTTCTTGGCGTCCATCATGCCTGCGCCGGTCGCCTCGCGCAGTTCCTTCACCATGCTCGCGGTGATCGCCATCGCGGCTCTCCTCGGGTCTGAATGCAGATGCACCGCCCGGAGCTATCCCCGGGCGGTAACGGTCTTGTGACGGGGCGCTCAGGCCTCGGCGTCCTCGAGCGTCGGTTCGAGCGGCGCCTCCTCGAGCGCGCCGAGGTCCACGCCCGCGGCGCCGAGCTGGGCCGACATGCCGTCGAGCGCTGCGCGCGAGACGAGATCGCAGTAGAGCGCGATGGCCCGGCTTGCGTCGTCGTTGCCCGGGATCACATGGGCGATGCCCTTGGGCGAACAGTTGGTGTCCACCACCGCGACCACCGGGATCCCGAGCTTCTGCGCCTCGAGGATCGCCAGATCCTCCTTGCCCACGTCGATGACGAACAGAAGATCCGGCACGCCCCCCATCTCGCGGATGCCACCGAGCGAGGCCTGGAGCTTGGCAAGCTCGCGCTCCATGCCCAGCCGCTCCTTCTTGGTCAGGCCCTCGGCGCCCGAGGCCATCAGCGCGTCAAGCTCCTTGAGGCGGCCGATGCGCTGGCTCACCGTCTTCCAGTTGGTCAGCGTGCCGCCCAGCCAGCGGTGATTGATGTAGTACTGCGCGCATTTCTCCGCCGCCTCGGCGACGGCGCGCTGCGCCTGCCGCTTGGTGCCGACGAACAGGATGCGGCCGCCCTTGGCCACGGTGTCGCGGATCACCTTCAAGGCCTGCTCCAGCAGCGGCACCGTCTGGGTCAGGTCGATGATGTGGATGCCGTTGCGTTCGCCGTAGATGTATTCGGCCATCCGCGGGTTCCAGCGCTGGGTCTGGTGGCCGTAGTGCACGCCAGCTTCCAGAAGCTGACGCATGGTGAAGTCGGGAAGCGCCATGTCCGTTCCTTTCCGGTTTCCTGCCGCGGCGGGGCGTCAGGGCAACGCTGCCCAACCGGCGGACCCGTGCGGGATGTCTCCCCGCCCGGGCCCATGCCCCGCCTGTGAAGTGCGCGCGCTCTAAACGGTTTCGGGCCGGCTGTAAAGGCCGGGCGGCCGGCTTGGCAGCGCCGGCGGGGGACGATAGTCTCGGGCGGGCGCGCAAGGAAGGCCAGGGCATGCAGCACGCCTCGATCCTCGATCTCTCGCCCATCGTCGACGGGGGAACGGCCGCCGATTCGCTGGCCTGCAGCCTTGACCTTGCCCGCCACGCCGAGGCGCTGGGCTATCACCGCTTCTGGCTGGCCGAGCACCACAACATGCCCGGCATCTCCAGCGCCGCGACCGCGGTGGTGATCGGGCATGTCGCCGCCGGGACGCGGTCGATCCGGGTGGGCGCCGGCGGGATCATGCTGCCCAACCACAGCCCGCTGGTGATCGCCGAGCAGTTCGGGACGCTGGAGACGCTGTTCCCCGGGCGCATCGACCTTGGCCTCGGCCGGGCACCGGGCAGCGACGGGGCAACGGCGCGGGCGCTGCGCCGCTATGCCGCCGGGGCCGACAGCTTTCCGCAGGACGTGGTGGAGCTTCTGGGGCTGCTGGGCGATCCGGGTGACCAGGGGGCGGTGCGGGCGATCCCGGGCGAGGGCACGCATGTGCCGGTGTGGATCCTCGGCTCGTCGACCTTCGGGGCGCAGCTTGCCGCCTGGCTGGGCCTTCCTTTCGCCTTTGCCTCGCATTTCGCGCCGCAGATGCTGGTGCCTGCGCTGGACGCCTACCGACAGGGGTTCCGCCCCTCGGCCTGGCTCGACCGGCCGCATGCGATGATCGGCATCGGCGTCTGCGCCGCGCCCACGGACGCCGAGGCGCGCTTCCTGCGCTCGTCGCAGGTGCTGGCCTTTGCCCGGATGCGCACCGGCCAGCCGGGGAAACTGCCGCGGCCGGTCGAGGATGTCGAGGCGCTCGTGCCCGGGCCGGTGATGGACCAGGTGGGTCAGGCGCTGTCCTGCTCGGCCGTGGGCGGCCCCGACGCGGTGCGGCGGCAGTTGAAGGCGCTGATCGACCGCTACCGACCCGACGAGGTGATCCTGACCGGGCACATCCACGACCACGCGGCGCGGAAGCGGTCGTTCACCATCGCGGCGGAGGTGCTGGCGGGCGACGTGAAGGCGTGGGCGGCGGCGTAGGGAACCGTGGCCCTGACCCGCCGCCGCTTCGACTAACCGAAGCCGTCTCGGGACACTACCCCCGCCCGTGCGCAAGCTCGCGCATCGCTTGATCGCCCCCGGGCGGGCGCTTCGCCCCGCCCGGGGGCGGTCGTGGCCCCTGGCTCGGAGGCGAGCCTCTCAGCAACAGTTGGTCTAGCGCCGCTGCCCGGGTGCCCTGATTGCCCTTGCTCGACCCAACGCCGTGAGCCGAAAACAGCCCGGGACGTCTTCCAGCAGGCCCTCTTGGAAGGGGTTCCCCGGCACAGAGCGGTGACTCTTGAGGTTCCGGATGATCTGATCAATCCGTTGATCACTCCGATTTCGGAGGGGCTCAAGGTCAGCAGGCGTCAACCGAAGTCTCGCCTTGACCCGATCCCGAACTTCTCCCGTCGGTAGCGTCCCATTGGGTGCCTCGGCGAGAACCCGGAGCACGGGCTCGATGATGTCATTCTCTTTGTGCATGTCACGTCTCTCCTTCCCTAACTACACCCGCTCGTGGCGCCGCAGGTGTTGCACTTCAGGCAGGTGCCGTTGCGCACCAGCGTGTAGTTGCCGCATTCGCCGCAGGGGTCGCCCTCGTAGCCCTGCATCCGGGCCCGCGCGCGGATGTCGAGCGCGGCAACCGCGACGCCCGCCTCGATCGCCTCGGGCAGGACGCGCCGCAGCACGCCCGCCGAGGCGTCCGTCCCGCCCGCTAGCGCAGTGGCCGAGACCGCCGCCGCGGCCCCTGCCCCGCCCGGGAACACCACCAGCTCTTGCGGCAGACGCTTGCGCAGATATCCCGTCGAGGACACCTGCCGCAGCACCTCGAGGCCACGGCTCGCCGCCGCGTCGGACACTTCCGCAAAGTTGCGCTTGCCCTCCTCGTCGCCGCGGCCGAGGTCGTCGAACGAGGCGCCGGTGGGCTTCACATGGGCCAGGTCGGTGCGGTCGAGATAGCTGATCGCCAGCTCGCGGAAGATGTAGTCGAGGATCGAGGTGGCGTTCTTGATCGAATCGTTGCCCTGCACCAGGCCTGCGGGCTCGAACCGGGTGAAGGTGAAGGCCTCGACGAATTCCTCAAGCGGCACGCCATATTGCAGCCCGACGCTCACGGCGATGGCGAAGTTGTTCATCATCGCCCGGAAGCCCGCGCCCTCCTTGTGCATGTCGATGAAGATCTCGCCCAGCCGGCCGTCGCGGTATTCGCCCGTCCGCAGATAGACCTTGTGGCCGCCGACGATCGCCTTCTGGGTGTAGCCCTTGCGCCGCTCGGGCAGCCGCTCGCGGTGGCTGCGGACGACCTCGCGGACGATGACCTTCTCGACGATCTTCTCGGCCAGAACCTGCGCCTTCTCGGCCGGGGTCCCGGCGGCCAGCGCCTCCTCGGCCGCCGCGTCGTCCTCGACGAGGCTTGCGGCCAGCGGCTGCGACAGCTTCGAGCCGTCGCGGTAGAGCGCATTCGCCTTGCAGCCCAGCGCCCAGGACATCTCGTAGGCCCTCAGGCAGTCGGCAACCGTCGCGCCGTTGGGCATGTTGATGGTCTTCGAGATCGCGCCCGAGATGAAGCTTTGCGCCGCCGCCATCATCCGGATATGCGCCTCGACCGAGAGAAAGCGGCGGCCCTTCTTGCCGCAGGGGCTGGCACAGTCGAACACCGGCAGATGCTCGGGGCGCAGATGCGGCGCGCCCTCGAGGGTCATCGTCCCGCAGACATGGTCGTTGGCCGCCTCGATCTGCGCCCGGGTGAAGCCCAGATGGCGCAACAGGTCGAAGGCGGGGTCGGCCAGCTTCTCGGCCGGGATGCCGAGGACGCCGGTGCAGAACTCGGCACCCAGCGTCCACTGGTTGAACGCAAAGCGGATGTCGAAGGCCTGCGGCAGCGCCGCCTCGATTTTCTCGATCTCGGCGCGGCTGAAGCCATGGCCGACCAGCGCCGCATGGCTGATGCCCGGCGCGCCCGCCAGCGTGCCGTGGCCGACGGCGTGGGCCACGATCTGCTCGATCTGCCCGGCGTCGTAGCCGAGCTTCTCCAGCGCCGCAGGAACCGAGCGGTTGATGATCTTGAAGTAGCCGCCCCCCGCCAGCTTCTTGAACTTCACCAGCGCAAAGTCGGGCTCGATCCCGGTGGTGTCGCAGTCCATCACCAGCCCGATCGTCCCGGTCGGCGCGATCACCGAGACCTGCGCGTTGCGGAAGCCATGCGCCTCGCCCAGGGTCAGCGCCTCGTCCCAGGCCATCCGCGCCAGCGCCACCAGCCGCGGGTCGGGGCAAGAGGCCGCGTCCAGCGGCACGGGTTTCACCGCCAGCCCCTCGTAGCCGTCGCCGGCGGAATACACCGCGCGCCGGTGGTTGCGGATGACGCGCAGCATGGGCTCGCGGTTGCGCGCGTAGCCCGGGAAGGGCCCGAGCTCGGCCGCCATCTCGGCCGAGGTCGCATAGGCGACCCCGGTCATGAGCGCGGTCAGCGCCGCGCACATCGCCCGCCCCGCGTCGCTGTCGTAGGGCAGCCCCATGTTCATCAGAAGGCCGCCGATGTTGGCATAGCCAAGCCCGAGGGTGCGGAAGTCGTAGGACCGCTGCGCGATCTCGCGGCTGGGGAACTGCGCCATCGCGACCGAGATCTCGAGCGTCAGCGTCCAGAGCCGCACCGCATGCACATAGGCGTCGGCGTCGAACCGCCCCCCCTGCCAGAACCCCAGCAGGTTCAGCGAGGCGAGGTTGCAGGCGGTGTCGTCGAGGAACATGTATTCCGAGCAGGGGTTCGAGGCCCGGATCGGCCCGTCGGCGGGGCAGGTGTGCCAGGCGTTGATCGTGTCGTGGAACTGCACGCCGGGGTCGGCGCAGGCCCAGGCGGCCTCGCCGACCTTGGCCCAGAGCTCGCGCGCCTTCACCGTCCTCGCTACCTTGCCGTCGGTGCGCCGCGTGAGCTGCCAGTCGCCGTCCTCGCGCACCGCCGCGAGGAACGCATCGGTCACCCGCACCGAGTTGTTGGAGTTCTGCCCCGAGACGCTGGCATAGGCCTCGCCGTCCCAGTCGGTGTCGTAGGTGGGAAACTCCATCGCCGTGAAGCCCTGCGCGGCGTATTGCAGCACGCGGCGGATGAAGGCCTCGGGGATGCCCGCCTTGCGCGCGGCGCGGTAGGCGGCCCTGAGGCCGGGGTTGCGCGCCGGGTCGACCGCGTCCTCGCGCGCGCCGTCCCAGCCGTTGACGGCCGCCATCAGCGCCTCGGTGTGCTGCCGGTGCAGGCGCGAGCCGGCGACAAGGCTTGCGACCTTCTGCTCCTCGATCACCTTCCACGAGATGAAGTCTTCGATGTCCGGGTGATCCATGTCGCAGATCACCATCTTGGCCGCGCGCCGGGTGGTGCCGCCCGACTTGATCGCCCCGGCCGCGCGGTCGCCGATCTTGAGAAAGCCCATCAGGCCCGACGACCGGCCGCCGCCCGAAAGCTTCTCGCCCTCGCCGCGGAGGGCGGAGAAGTTCGTGCCCGTGCCCGAGCCGTATTTGAACAGCCGCGCCTCGCGCACCCAGAGGTCCATGATGCCGCCCTCGTTCACCAGATCGTCGGCGACCGACTGGATGAAGCAGGCGTGCGGCTGGGGATGCTCGTAGGCCGAGCGCGAGCGGGTCAGCTCGCCCGTGGCGGGATCGACGTAGAAATGCCCCTGGCTCGGCCCGTCGATGCCATAGGCCCAGTGCAGCCCGGTGTTGAACCACTGCGGCGAGTTCGGCGCGGCAAGCTGCATTGCCAGCATCGCGCGCATCTCGTCAAAGTAGGCCCGCGCGTCGGCCTCGGTCGAGAACAGCCCCCCCTTCCAGCCCCAGTAGGCCCAGGCGCCGGCCAGCCGGTCGAACACCTGCCGCGCGCTGGTCTCGCCGCCGAACCGCTCGCCCTCGGGCAGCGCGGCCAGCGCCGCCTCGTCGGGCACCGAGCGCCACAGGAACTCGGGCACGCCCTTCTCGCGCACCCGCTTCAGCCGGGCGGGCACGCCGGCGCGGCGGAAGTATTTCTGCGCCAGAACGTCCGAGGCGACCTGGCTCCAGCCCTCGGGCACCTCGACCTGCCCGTTGCGGAAGACGACGGTTCCGTCGGGATTGCGAATCTCCGAAACCGTGGTGGTGAAGGCGATGTCTGCGTAGGCGTCCCTGCCTTCCGTGGTGAAGCTGCGCTCGATCTTCATGTCTGCCCCGACGTCCCGTTTCTGTTGATCCATGCCGCCTGCGCCCAAGGCGCGCGACGCTCGCGTGCAGCCTGCCGCCCCACCCGCACGGTCCGCCGGCCCGGCCCCGCCCGGCCGGCGCAAGCGCGCCGGTGCCCGCCCTCGGGCGGGAGTGTCGGGGAGGGATATGCCGCGCGTCGCTTACTACATCTAGTGGCGCATCAGACAGCCAGCGCAATATGGCGTAGCGGCAACGTCGGGGTCAACGGAAAAATCGCCGGTGCCTGCCGGTTTTTCGGTTGACGCGCAGGCTGCTGCAAGGCGGTCACAACGGCCCGAGTCGCCCCCCGGGCGGCGCGGGACGCCATTTTCCGCTCTGCGCAGGGGGTTTGGCCGGGCCGGCTGCGACGGCATCGCAACCCGCGAAGGACGGGGCGCGAAGGACGGGGCGCGAAGGACGGCGCTGCGCCGGGCCGGGGCCATGTTCGAGGCCATGGTCGAGGCCATGGTCGGGGCCATGGTCGGGGCGACAGGATTCGAACCTGCGACCTGCGGTACCCAAAACCGCCGCGCTACCAGGCTGCGCCACACCCCGACGACGGCCTTCCTAGCGGGTCGGCGCGCGGCTGAAAAGCGCCGCAAGCCCCCCCGGGGCGCCCCCGGCTCAGTCGCAAGGCCATGCCGCGCCGGCGGGATCGATCGCGGGATGGCGCAGTTCGGCGCCGGCCACGATGCCAAGCCGCGCGGCAAGGCCGCCGTTGATCTCGAGCACGAACAGCACGCCGTCGCCGCCGTCGATCGGGGTCTCGTCGTGCGGAACCGCCATCGCGTGCACGCGCGTCACGCGACCCGCCGGATCGGCGAAGATCATGTCGAGCGGAATCAGCGTGTTCTTCATCCAGAAGGCGACGCGGCCGGGACGCTCGAAGACAAACAGCATCCCCGCGCCGCTGGCCAGGCGCGCGCGGTGCATCAGGCCCCGGGCCCGGCTGGCGGGGGTGTCGGCGATCTCGACCGTGAAGCGCAGATGACCGCGCGGGCCGCGAATCTCGACCATATCGGGCCGGCAGGCAGCGGCCGCAGGTTGCGCCAGGACCATCCCAGCGACTGCGAGTGCAAGGACGTGCCGCACCCCGCTCAGCCCTCGCCCCGTGCCGCCATGTCCCAGGGCAGGACGACCACGGCCATGCGGCCGCGCTTGCCGATCACGGACTTCAGGCAGATCGCTTCGCCCGCCATCAGGTCGCCGAACCCCGAGCGGCGGACCACATCCATGTGCACGAAGACATCCTCCGGACGGCCGAAGATATTGGCAAAGCCGAAACCCTTGCCCTTGTCAAACCATTTCACGCGCGCCGCTTCAAGCGGAAGCGCCGCCAGCGTCGCGGCATCGACCGCCTGCCCTGCGCCCCCGTCCGCAGGGGGCGGAAGGTCCGGCGGGGTGATCGACACCACGCTGACAGCCTGCGGTCCGCGCGGCGTGTCGTTGACCAGGCATTCGATCTCGGCCCCCTCGGCGACCGAGTTCTGCCCGAAGTTGCGCAGCACATTGGCGTGGATCAGGATGTCCGGGCCGCCGTCGTCGCCGAGGATGAAGCCGAAGCCGCGAACCGGATCGTACCACTTCACGCGCCCCCTGCACCGGCGCCGGGACACTTCGATCTGCACCTCGTCCATACCCGTTCAGGCTCCGTCGTGGTCCAAGGTAACCGCGGCATGACGCATCGGCGCGCCACCCGCAAGGGCGAAATGCAACAGCGCGTCCCGAAACTGCAAATTGCGAAGCGTGAGCGGCAGTGCCGGCCGCGGCAGCGCGCCCGGGGCGACCCGCCGCGCCCCCGGCCAACGCAGCAACGCCCCGGCAGGCTCCGCCCAAATCCTTGACGTTGCGAAATTAACCGTTCACGAAGCGCGAATGTCAGGGGCTCAGCCGCTGCACATCCCACGCTTCGCCAGGGGCTGCGCGGCGCCAGCGGAAGCGGTCGTGCAGCCGGAAGGGGCCGTCGGCCCAGAACTCGATCTCGACCGGGACCAGCCGGTAGCCGCCCCAGAACGGCGGCCGCGGCGGGTTGGGGCCCAGCTGGGCGGTCAGCCGCGCCACCTCGCCCATCAGCGCGAGGCGCGACGAAAGCGGCTCGGACTGGCGCGAAGCCCAGGCGCCGAGGCGGCTTTGCAGTGCGCGCGAGGCGAAATAGGCGTCCGCCTTCGGCCCGTCCTCGCGCCCGACCGTTCCGCGGACGCGGATCTGGCGGCGCAGCGACTTCCAGTGCATGACGAAGGCGGCCTTGCCCGCATGGTCGAGCTCGCGCGCCTTGGCGCTGCCGTAGTTGGTGTAAAAGAGGAAGGCGTCGGCCTCGATCTCCTTCAGCAGCACCATGCGGACGTTGGGCAGGCCCTCGGCATCGACCGTGGCCAGCGCAATGGCGCTGGGGTCATTGGGCTCGCTCGCCTCGGCCTCGGCCAGCCAGGCACGTGCGATCGCAAAGGGGTCGGCGCCGGCGAAGATGCCGCTGCGGTCGGTCATGGCTGTCGTCCTTCTGCCGGTGCCTCTGCGCATGGGCCCCGGAGGCGGGGCCCTCCGAGAGGTAGCCGCGAAGGGGGCGGCCGGCAAGGCGGGCGCCCTTGATGCCCCCGGCGCAGTCGTCTAATGCTCGCCGAAACCCCCATGGTCCCTGCGGGAGCGTGGTTTGGCGCGAAGGGGAGAGCGGACATGGCGGGCGGACTGATGCAGGGCAAGCGCGGCCTCATCATGGGCCTGGCGAACGACAAGTCGATCGCCTGGGGCATCGCGCGGGCCTGTGCCGACGCCGGGGCGGAGCTGGCGCTGTCCTATCAGGGTGCGCCCTTCCGCAAGCGGGTCGAGCCGCTGGCCGCGCAGCTCGGCGTGACCGAGCTGCTGGAATGCGACGTGACCGACGCCGCCTCGCTCGACGCTGTCTTTGCCCGGCTGGCGGCGGCCTGGGGGCGGCTCGACTTCGTGGTGCACGCGATCGGCTTTTCCGACAAGAACGAGCTGCGCGGCCGCTATGTGGACACGAGCCCCGAGAACTTCCGCCTGACGATGGATGTCTCGGTCTATTCCTTCACCGCGGTCTGCCGCCGTGCGGCGGTGCTGATGACCGAGGGCGGATCGGCGCTGACGCTGACCTACTACGGCGCCGAGAAGGTGATGCCGCACTACAACGTCATGGGCGTGGCCAAGGCCGCGCTCGAGGCCAGCGTGCGCTACATCGCCGAGGACCTGGGCAAGCACGGCATCCGCGTGAACGCGATCAGCGCCGGCCCGATCAAGACGCTGGCGGCCTCGGGCATCGGCGATTTCCGCTACATCATGAAGTGGAACGAGCTGAACTCGCCGCTGCGCCGCAACGTCACCATCGACGATGTCGGACGCTCGGCGCTCTACCTTCTGTCCGACCTCGGCTCGGGCGTCACCGCCGAGGTGCTGCATGTCGATGCGGGCTATCACGCGGTCGGCATGAAGGCGGTGGATGCCCCCGACATCGACGCCACGCGCAGGGACAACGGCCCATGACCGACCGGCTGCCGCACGAGAAGGGCTTTCACGTCTCCTGGGACCAGATCCACCGCGACGCCCGGGCGCTGGCCTGGCGGCTGGACAGGCAGGGCCCCGACGCGGGGGCCTGGCGGGCGGTGGTGGCGGTGACGCGCGGCGGCATGGCGCCGGCGATGATCGTCAGCCGCGAGCTCGACATACGGGTGGTGGACACGATCTCGGTCAAGTCCTACGACCGCCAGACGCAGAGCCCGCCGCGGCTGATCAAGGCGCCCCAGGCCGAGGTGATGGGCGACGGCACCGGCGTGCTGATCGTCGACGACCTCGTGGACACCGGCAAGACGCTCGAGCTCGTGCGGGGGCTCTATCCCAACGCCCATTACGCCGCTGTCTACGCCAAGCCGATGGGGCGGCCGATGGTGGACACCTTCATCACCGAGGTGAGCCAGGACACCTGGATCTTCTTTCCCTGGGACATGGCGCTGCAGTATGTGGAGCCGTTCCGGGGCCGCTAGGGGATGACCCTGCCGCTCAACCCCGCGATGGCCGCGACCGAGGCGCCCCCGGTGATGGAGGCGCGGCGCTGGCTGGCCGAGGCGCGGCTGCCCGAGGGGCTGCCGCTGATCAACGTCAGCCAGGCCGCGCCGGTCGAGCCGCCGCCCGCGCCGCTGCGCCAGGCGATGGCCGAGGCGGTGCTGACCGATCCCGGAGCGCATCTCTACGGCCCCGTCCTCGGCCTGCCCGCCCTGCGCGCAGAGGTCGCGGCGCGCTGGTCGGCCGCCTACGGCGGGCAGGTCGCGCCGGCGCAGGTGGCGGTGACACCGGGCTGCAACATGGCCTTCTGCGCGGCGATGGCCACCCTCGCGGGCCCGGGCGACGAGGTGATCCTGCCGGTGCCGTGGTATTTCAACCACAAGATGTGGCTCGACATGCAGGGGGTGCGCACGGTGCCCCTGCCCTGCGGCCCCGGCATGCTGCCCGACCCCGCGGCGGCGGCGGCGCTTGTGACGGCGCGGACGCGGGCGATCGTGCTGGTGACGCCCAACAACCCCACGGGGGCCGAATATCCCGCCGAGCTGGTGCGCGCCATGTTCGCGCTGGCGCGCGACCGCGGGCTGGCGCTGGTGCTGGACGAGACCTACCGCGACTTCGACAGCCGCGCCGGCGCGCCGCACGACCTGTTCGCCCGCCCCGACTGGCCCGGAACGCTGATCCATCTCTATTCCTTCTCCAAGGCCTACCGGCTGACCGGGCACCGCGCGGGCGCCCTGATCGCCGATGCCGCGCGGCTGGCCGAGGCGGAGAAGTTCCTCGACACCGCCGCCATCTGCGCGCCCGCGCTGGGCCAGCGGGCGGCGCTGTGGGGCCTGCACAACCTTGCGCCCTGGCTGGCGGGCGAGCGCGCCGAAATCCTCGGGCGGCGCGCGGCGATGGCCGCGGGGCTGGCGCGGCTGCCGGGCTGGCGGCTGCTGGGCTGCGGGGCCTATTTCGCCTATGCCGAGCACCCGCTGCCCGAGCCGTCAAACCGGCTGGCCCGCCGGCTGGTGGCGGACGCGGGCGTGCTGATGCTGCCCGGCACGATGTTCACCCCGCCGGGCGACCCGGACGGCCAGCGGCAGCTGCGCATCGCCTTCGCCAACATCGGCCGGCCCGGCATCGACGCGCTGATCGACCGCCTCGGAAGCCTTGGCACGTGAGGCTTGCCGCCCCCGCGGCCAGCCCGTAATGGAGGCGCGTCAGCGGTGCGAGGGAGGGGCAGATGGCCGCAGCGGCAAAGGGCAAGGGCTCGCGCGTCCTGGTCTGGATCCTGCTCGGGCTGCTCGTTCTGGGGCTGGCGGGCTTCGGCGTGGACAGCTTCGGCGGCTCGGTCCGCTCGATCGGCCGGGTGGGCGCGCGCGAGATCGGCACCACCCAATATGCCCGCGCGCTGCAGCAGGAAATCCGCGCCTTCGAGGCGCAGATCGGCCAGCCGATGGGCTTTGCCGCGGCGCAGGCGCTGGGGATCGACCGGATCGTGCGCCAGAATCTCGTCACGCTCGCCGCGCTCGACAACGAGGCGCAGCGGATCGGCCTGTCGGTGGGCGACGGCGCGGTGCAGCGCGAGCTCCTCGCGGTCCCCGCCTTCCGCGGTGCGGGCGGCACCTTCGACCGCGAGGCCTACCGGATGGTGCTGCAGCAGAACGGCTATACCGAGGCGGCGTTCGAGGCCGAGGTCCGGGCCGAGTTGGCGCGCACGCTGCTGCAGGGGGCGGTGGTGGGCGGGGTCGAGGCGTCGCCCGTGTTCGCCGACACGCTGCTGGGCTACATCGGCGAACGCCGGGCCTTCCGCCATGTGCGGCTCGACCGGCCGGCCGAGCCCCTGCCCGAGCCCGATGACGCCACCCTGCGCGCCTTCTACGAGGCCAACGCGGCCGGCTACACCCGCCCCGAGGCGCGGCGGATCGCCTATGCGTGGCTCTCGCCCGCGATGCTGGCCGACCGCATCGAGGTGGACGAGGCCGCGCTGCGGGCGGCCTACCGGTCGCGCATCGCCGACTACGTCCAGCCCGAGCGGCGGCTGGTCGAGCGGCTGGCGTTCCGCACCGAGGCCGAGGCTGCTGCCGCCATGGCGCGGATCGCCGCGGATGAGGGGGCCTTTGCCGACCTTGTGGCCGAGCGCGGGCTTTCGCTGTCCGACATCGACATGGGCGACGTCGGGCTGGCCGAGCTGGGCGCGGCGGGGCCGGCGGTGTTCGCGCTCGAGGCGCCGGGGGTGGTGGGCCCCCTGCCCTCGCCGCTCGGCCCGGCGCTTTACCGGATGAACGGCATCCTCGCCGCGCAGGAGGTCCCCTTCGAGGAGGCGCGCGAGGAGCTTCGCGCCGAGCTTGCCCAAGAGCGCGCGCGGCGGCAGATCGTCGAGCGGACGGGCGCCGTGCTGGACCTGATCGCGGGCGGCGCCACGCTCGAGGATCTGGCCGCCGACCTTGGCATGGAGCTCGGCGCCGTGGACTACCGCGCGGATGTGACCGAGGGGATCCTCGCCTACGCCGCCTTCCGCGCCAAGGCCGCAACGCTGGGCACCGGCGCCTTCCCCGAGGTGACCGAGCTCGAGGACGGCAGCATCGCGGTGCTGCGGCTCGACGGCGTGGTGCCGGCCGAGCGGCTGCCCTTCGAGGAGGTCGTGGTGCGGGTGATCGAGGACTGGGCCGCGGCCGAGACCGCCCTGCGGCTGGCGGCCGATGCGGCGGCGCTGGTGGCGCGGGTCGAGGCGGGCGCGCCCGACCCCTTCGCGGGACACGCGGTCGAGCTCATCGACCCGGTGATGCGCGAT
Organism: uncultured Paracoccaceae bacterium; assembly: GCA_937983405.1. Taxonomy (GTDB): domain Bacteria; phylum Pseudomonadota; class Alphaproteobacteria; order Rhodobacterales; family Rhodobacteraceae; genus JAHDXW01. The sequence continues at coordinate 3,076 of CALJZN010000040.1, read as the reverse complement.
GCCGTGCTCGAGGGGCTGCCGCGGGCGGCCATCGCGGCGGTGTTCGAGATGATGCCGGGCGAGGTGCGCACGGTGCCGGGCGACGGGGCGGTGCATGTCGTCGTGCTCGACGACATCCTGCCCGTCGATCCGGCCGATCCCGAGGCGGCAGAGATGCGCGCCCGCATCGCCGCACAGGCGGCGCAGGGCCTGGCGCAGGACCTCTTCCAGCTCTTCGCGCGGGCGCTTGAGCGCGAGGCCGGCGTCGTCTTCGACGAGGCGGCGATCAACGCCGTCCATGCGCAGTTCCAGTAGGGCGCCCGTGCCGCTGGCGCCCGACTTCGACCGTTTTGCCGCGGGCTGGGCCGCGGGCCGCAACCAGCTTGTCTGGGCGCGGCTTGCGGCCGACCTCGACACCCCGGTGTCGCTGATGCTCAAGCTCGCCGAGGCGCGGGCCGACAGCTTCATGCTCGAATCGGTCACCGGTGGCGAGGTGCGCGGGCGCTACTCGGTCGTCGGAATGAAGCCCGATCTGATCTGGCACTGCCGCGGCGCGACCTCGCGGGTCAACCGCGCCGCCCGTTTCGACCCCGCGGCCTTCGAGGCCATGCCGGGCGACCCGCTGGCGGCGCTGCGCGCGCTGATCGCCGAAAGCCGGATCGAGATGCCCGACGGGTTGCCGCCCATCGCCGCCGGCCTGTTCGGCTATCTCGGCTACGACATGGTGCGGCTGGTCGAGCATCTGCCCGATGCCCGCCCCGACCCGCTGGGCCTGCCGGACGCGGTGCTGCTGCGCCCCTCGGTGGTGGCGGTGCTCGACGGGGTGAAGGGCGAGGTCACGGTGGTAGCCCCGGCGTGGGTGGCCTCGGGGCTTTCGGCGCGGGCGGCCTATGCCCAGGCCGCCGAGCGGGTGGCCGATGCGCTGCGCGATCTGGAGCGCGCGGTGCCCGGCAGGGGCCGCGGCCTCGGTCAGAGCCTGAGGGTGGGCGAGCCGGTGTCGAACTTCACCCGCGCGGGCTATGTGGCGGCGGTGGAGCGCGCCAAGGCCTACATCCGCGCGGGCGACATCTTTCAGGTCGTGCCCTCGCAACGCTGGCGGCTGCCCTTCCCGCATGCGCCCTTCGCGCTTTATCGTTCGCTGCGAAGGACCAACCCCTCGCCCTTCATGTTCTTCTTCAACTTCGGCGGCTTCCAGCTGGTGGGGGCGAGCCCCGAGATCCTGGTGCGGCTGCGCGACGGGCTGGTGACGGTGCGCCCGATCGCCGGCACCCGCCCCCGCGGCGCCACGCCCGAGGCGGACCGCGCGCTCGAGGCCGAGCTGCTGGCCGACCCCAAGGAGCGCGCCGAGCATCTGATGCTGCTCGACCTCGGGCGCAACGATGTGGGACGGGTCGCGAAGGTGGGCACGGTGCGGCCGACCGAAAGCTTCGTGATCGAGCGCTATTCCCATGTGATGCACATCGTCTCGAACGTGGTGGGCGAGATCCGGCCGGGCGAGGATGCGCTGTCGGCCCTGCTGGCCGGGCTGCCCGCGGGCACGGTCTCGGGCGCGCCCAAGGTGCGGGCGATGCAGATCATCGACGAGCTCGAGCCCGAGAAGCGCGGCGTCTACGGCGGCGGGGTGGGCTATTTCGCGGCCAACGGCGAGATGGACTTCTGCATCGCGCTGCGCACCGGCGTGGTGCAGGACGGCGCGCTCTACATCCAGGCCGGCGGCGGCGTGGTGGCCGACAGCGACCCCGACGCCGAATGGCAGGAGACGGTGAACAAGGCCCGGGCGCTGCGCCGCGCGGCCGAGGATGCGGGGCTTTTCGAGGATCCCGGCCCGGGCCGCGCCGGTTCGGCCTAGCGGCCCAGAAGCACCGCCGACAGCGGGGCCGGCGCGACCTCGGCGGCCCGCGGCGAGCCTGCCGCCCAGTCGGCGACGGCAGCAAGCGTCGCCGGCGTGAGCCGCCCGGTGACCACGGCCGAGCCGTCGCGGTTGGCGCGCAGCACGGCGAAGTCCAGCGCCCGGCGGATCGCGGCGGCATCGGCCCCCTCGGGGTCGATCCGGCGCAGGGCGCGCACCGCGGGCACCCCCGCCGCCGCAGCGGGCGCCGACAGGGCATCGAGCCCCTCGCCGCTGACGACCAGCCCGTGACCGCTGGCCGCCAGGATCGCCAGCAGCGCGCGCGCCAGCGCGCGGTCGCCGCGCAGCCGCCCCTCGGGCGGATCCAGCAGCGCGACCGCCTCGGGCAGCACGGCGAAATGGTGCTCGAGCGCCACCTCGAGATCGCGCGGCCGCGCCCGTGGCGGAATCGCGGCGGCCAGCACGGCCACCTCGCGTCCCAGGGCACGATGGGCGCGCGCGGCCTCGGCCGCGCCCGGGCGCGTCGGGTCGAGTGCCACGGTCAGGGGCAGCGGCAGGGCGGCGGGGGGCGCCGGGAACGTGCCGTCGTCGGTCAGCACGATCGCCAGGCGGGGCCGACCGCTGGCATCGGCGAAGGCCGCCGCATGGCGCTCGACCGCGCGGGTCGCGGCCGGGGGCGGCAGCGCCCCCGCAGCTGGCGGCGCCTCGGGCGGCAGAACCTGCGGCAGGCGTGGGGCGGGCTCCGACGCAGCGGCGGCGGGCGCCGCGGCCTCGGCAGGCGGGGGGCCAGCCGGCGGCGGGCCAGCCGGCGGGAGAGCAGACGGCGGGGAGGCGGCGGGCGGGGGGGCCGAGGGCGGCGGATCGGCGCCCGGCGCCGGCCGCAGCGGTCCGGCCGGGCCGGCCGCGGGCGCAGGCGCGTCGGCCGGGGCCGCCGGGTTCCCCCCCGGTCGGCCGCCGACGGCCGCGGGCGGGGTGCCTTCGGCAGAAACCAGCGGCGCGGGCGGAGCGACGGCCGCCCGGAGGTCCGGCGCGGGGGGCGCCGCGTCGGGTGCCGCGTCGGGTGCCGCGACGGGTGCCGCGATGGGCGTCGGCAGCGGCTCGGCCGCCGGGCCCACCCCCCGGGGTTCGGCCGTCGCCGCGGGGGCCAGGGACGCCGCCGCGCCCCCGGCCGGCGCGGCCCCCGGCCCCTCGGGCTCCGGGCCCGCGGCGGGGGGCGCGGACGGCACCGCCGGCGCCGCCGCCTCGGGC
>CALJZN010000039.1 GCA_937983405.1 uncultured Paracoccaceae bacterium | reverse complement strand
GCGGATCGACCAGGACCTCTGCATCAAGTGCGGCCGCTGCTATGCCGCCTGCGAGGACACCAGCCACCAGGCGATCTGGATGAAGCCCGGCCGGGTGTTCGAGGTCAACGACGCCGAATGCGTGGCCTGCAACCTCTGCGTGGATGTCTGCCCGGTGGAGGACTGCATCACCATGGTGCCGCTGGCGCCCGGAACGGTGGACCCGCGCACGGGGCGCACGGTGACGGCCGGGCACGGCGACTGGACGACCCATCCCAACAATCCGATGGCGAAGGCGGCAGAGTAGGCCACCGGGCGCCGCGCCGGGGAGGCCAAGGATTTTCGCGCGAAAATCCTTGGCCGTCGGGGCCGGCCGCGCCAAAATCCTTCGCCGAAGGATTTTGGCGCTCCCGGGCGGGGCGGAATCAGCAGATCACGGTGATTCGCCCGGGATTGCAGACGATCACGAACTGGTCGCCGCATTCGACAAGGTGCCAGCCGCGGCGGCGGACCTCGGCGATCAGCGCAGCGCGGCCGATCTCGCGCTCGACATCGCGCACCGCGCGGCGGACCACGCCGCCGTTGGCGGCAGCCCTGCTGGCAAAGATCGCCTCGATCCAGGCACGGCCGCCGTCCCGGGCCGCACCGGGCGGCATCGCGGGGCGTGGGCGCATCTGGGGGCTCTCGGATCGCATGACCGAGGGATCGCGCACTGTGGTTAACGCCCGGTTACCGGAACCGTCCGGCGCCCCGTGTCGCGGGGCGCGCGGGCAGCGGGCCGATGCGCTGGCGGTGCCGCGGTCTCACCCGGCGGCCGCGAGCCTTGCCTTGCTGATCGCCTCGGCCTCGCGTCCGTAGACCTCCTCGAAATGGTCGAAGGCGGTTTCGATCCAGGCGGTGCCCTGGGTGGCCGCCGCCAACGCCTGCATGAGCTCGTCCAGCGCCGCGCCCGGCAGCAGCGCGCGGAAGACGTCCCAGTTCGGCCCCGCAGGATCGCGGTCGAAGCCGAGGACCTGGCCCTTCACCCCCGAGACCACCGACGCCAGTGCACCCGCCGCCGCCGAGGGCACATGCACCGTCACCCGCTCGATCCCCTGCAGCAACACCGGCCCCGCCTTTTCCAGCGCCTCGCGCACACCGGCGCGGGCAGCAGTGCGGAAGGCGTGGTCGGAGCTGTCCACCGCATGCATCTTGCCGTCGGTGAGCGTGACGGAGACGTCCACCACCGGAAAGCCCAGCGGGCCCCGGGTCAGGGCGTCCAGCGCCCCGGCCTCGACCGCGGGGAAGTAGTGGCGCGGCACCGCGCCGCCCCTGACCGTCTCGGCAAAGGCGAAGCCCGCGCCGCGCGGCAGCGGGGCCACGCGCAGCGCCACCTCGGCGAACTGTCCCGCGCCGCCGGTCTGCTTCCTGTGCCGGTGGCGCACCTCGACCGGCTGCGCGATCGTCTCGCGCCACAGGCCGCCGCGGGGGCTTGCAACGACGGGGATGCCGAAATCCTCGGCCAGAAGCGCCAGCACCGCGCGCAGGTGCATCGGCCCCTGGGTGCGCAGCACCGGCGCCCCCGTCGCGGCATCGGCCTCGACGGCGAGGGCGGGGTCCACCTCTTGCAGGCGGGCGAGGGCGGCGGCGAGGCGCACATCGTCGCGCGCCGCCTCGGGGGCAAGGACGCGGGCCAGCATCGGCGGGCGCAGTCCGGCCCAGGCGGGGGCGGGCAGCACCGCGTCGTCGGTCGCGGCGCGGCCGGCCAGCAACTGGTCGGACTTCACCGCGAGCGCGATCGCCCCCTCGTCGAGCGCGCCCGCCGCCCCCCCGCCCGGCGCCTGCAGCCCGCCGATCCCGCCGCCGCCCAGCCGCGCCCCGGGCGCGAGGCCGGGCACGAGGCTGCGCAGCAGCGTGACCTTGCCCAGATGGCGGCGCATCTGCGCGTGGAAGGCCACCGCCGCGGGCGCTGCGCCCTTCGCGGCCGCGGCCAGGCGCGCGCGCAGCGCCGCCGGCCGCGGCGCCTCGTGGCGCAGCGCCTTCATCAGCCGGGTCAGTCCGTTCCGGTGCAGGGCCGAGCCCAGCAGCACGGGCGTCACGACGCGCGAGGCGACCTCGCGCGCGGCGATGGCATAGATCGCGCCGGCGGCCGGCACCCGGTCCTCGATCAGCTGCTCGAGCAGCGCGTCGTCGAAGTCGGAGAGATGTTCCAGAAGGTCGGTGCGCGCCTCGGCCTCGCGCGCGCGCAGGTCCTCGGGCATCGGCACGAGGGTCGAGGGCCCGCCCTCGCGGTAGCGCCAGGCGCGCTCCGAGATCAGATCGACCGCGCCCACGACGCGGCCGCCCTCGCGGATCGGGATCTGGCGCAGCACCAGCGCGGCGCCGGCATAGGCCTGCAGGGCCGCCACGATGTCGCGCACCCGGCCCCGGGCGTCGTCGATGCGGTTGATGAAGACGAAGGCCGGGGTGCTCGATGCCTCGATCAGGCGCAGCCAGGGCGCGGCGAGCATCGCCGCCGCGGGATCGGCCGGCACCACCAGCACCGCGGCATCCGCCGCCATCAGCGGCCCGGCTGCCAGGGGCACGAAGTCGGGCCCGCCGGCCAGGTCCAGCGCGGCCCAGCGTTCGCCCATGACGTCGAACAGCGTCGCCGACAGATGGCCCGCCGCCTCGGTCGGCCCCTCTCGTCCCTCCAGTCGGGCGAGCGCCCGCACCAGTGTCGTCTTTCCCGCCTGCGACGGGCCGAGGACCGCAAAGCAGCGCATCGCCGATTTCCCCCTGCCGAGCCCTGTCCTGCAACCGGCCCCGTCCGGTCGCACCGGTCCCGTAGCGGAAGGCTAGCGGTCGCCCCGGCGCATTGCAACATTTCTGCGACACAGGACGGGTGGGCCGGGATCCGGACGGCAGGACCGGCAGGCCGCCGCGGCCGCTGGCGGTCGGTGCCCTCAGTTCGCCAGCAGCTTGCGGAACAGCATGACAAGGTGGCGCTCGGCCGCCGGAAACGGGTCGTCCACCCCGGGGCCGAGGACAAGGCGCACCTGCACCTCGAAATCGGCGTAGTGCTGGGTCAGCGCCCAGATCGAGAAGATCAGGTGGTGCGGGTCCACCGGCGCGATGCGCCCGGCCGCGGCCCAGCCGCGGATCACCCCTGCCTTCTCGTCCACCAGCGCCCGGAGCGCGCCGCCGATCACGCCCTCGATATGCGGCGCGCCGCGCAGGATCTCGTTGGCGAACAACCGGCTCTCGCGCGGGAAGTCGCGGCTGAGCGCGAGCTTGCGGCGGACATAGGCGAGGATCTCGGCCACCGGCTCGCCCGCGGGATCGAGCGCGCGCAGCGGCGCGAGCCAGGCATCCAGCAGGCCCGAGAGCAGGTCGAGATGGATCGCCTCCTTCGACGGAAAGTAGTACAGCAGGTTTGGCTTCGACAGCCCCGCCACCTCGGCGATCTGGTCGAGCGTCGCGCCGCGGAAGCCCTGGGCCGAGAACACCTCGAGTGCCGCGGCCCGGATCGCGTCCACGTTCCGCCGCTGGATGCGGGTGCGCGGTCGGGCGGCGTTCATCGGGCGCTCCTCCTTCCCCCGGCCGGCGCGCCCCGAGCGCCGCGCCTTGACTGCGGGGGGGCATCTGATAGCGTCTTGGCGACCCTCCGGTCACAGATAATCATGCCAGCCCCCCAAGGGGCAAGGGGAGAGCCGCAATGGCCCTGGATCGCAACGTCGCGCCGAACGACCTGAACGCCTTCTGGATGCCGTTCTCGGCCAACCGGCAGTTCAAGCGCGCGCCGCGCATGCTGGTCGCGGCCGAGGGGATGCACTACACCACCGCCGACGGCCGCCAGGTGCTGGACGGCACCGCGGGGCTCTGGTGCTGCAACGCCGGCCACCGCCGGCCGCGAATCGTCGCGGCGATCCAGAGGCAGGCCGAGGAGCTCGACTATGCCCCGTCCTTCCAGATGGGCCATCCCAAGGCCTTCGAGCTGGCCAACCGCCTGCTCGGCATCGCGCCCGAGGAGATGGCGCATGTCTTCTTCTGCAACTCCGGCTCGGAGGCTGTCGATACGGCGCTGAAGATCGCGCTGGCCTACCACCGCGCCCGGGGCGAGGGCAGCCGCACCCGGCTGATCGGGCGCGAGCGGGGCTATCACGGCGTGGGCTTCGGCGGCATCTCGGTCGGCGGGATCGTCAACAACCGCCGCTTCTTCGGCGCCCTGCTGGCGGGGGTGGACCATCTGCCCCACACCCATCTGCCCGAGCGCAACCGCTGGACGCGGGGCCAGCCCGAGCACGGGGCCGAGCTGGCCGACGAGCTCGAGCGCCTGGTCGCGCTGCACGGGGCCGAGACCATCGCCGCGGTGATCGTCGAGCCCGTGGCGGGCTCGACCGGCGTGATCCTGCCGCCCAGGGGCTATCTCGAGCGGCTGCGCGCGATCACCCGAAAGCACGGCATCCTCTTGATCTTCGACGAGGTCATCACCGGCTTCGGCCGCCTCGGCGCCCCCTTTGCGGCGCAGTTCTTCGGCGTGGTGCCCGACATGATCACCTGCGCCAAGGGCCTGACGAACGGGGTCATCCCGATGGGGGCGGTGCTGACGACGGCGGCCATCCACGATGCCTTCATGCAGGGCCCCGAGCATCTGATCGAGCTGTTCCACGGCTACACCTATTCGGGTTCGCCCATCGCCAGCGCCGCCGGGATTGCCACGCTCGAGACCTACCGCGAGGAAGGGCTGTTCGAGCGTGCCGCCGCCATCGCCCCCTACTGGGAGGAGGCGCTGCATTCGCTGCGGGGCTTGCCGCATGTGGTGGACATCCGCAACCTCGGCCTGATCGGCGCGGTCGAGCTTGAGCCGATCGCGGGCGAGCCCACCCGGCGCGCCTTTGCGGCCTTCCTCGACGCCTACGAGAAGGGCATCCTGATCCGCACCACGGGCGACATCATCGCCATGTCGCCGCCGCTGATCATCGAGAAGGACCAGATCGATCTGCTGATCGGCACCCTGGGCGACGTGCTGCGGCGGGCGGCCTGAGGACGCGGGCCGGCCCGCGCCTGCGGGCGCGGATGCCGACACCCGAGGCGATCGGCCGGCAGGATCGCCCGACGCCTCCCGAACGTCTTGGCGGTGCCCGCAGCCTGCGTTCCCCGCGCCGGGGGGCCACGGCAAGCGGTGGCGCGGTGGCGGACCGACCGACGGCCACGGCGGGGCCTGCCCGTGCGGCGGCCGACCGATGCCGCTGACCTGCACGGGCCTCTTCCTCGGGCCCGGCCCGCGGTTCGTCCCGACCGAGGGCAACCAGACGGCCGAGAACGCCGGCGCGCTGGTCGGGCAGACCTTGGGCGCCCCCGGCAGCGCGCTGGCCGACCCCATCGTCCGGATCACCGCGCAGGACGTCGGCGGCAAGGCCACGGCGCCGGACCCGAACAGCAATGCCGCCAACGACCGTGTCGCGGCAAACGACGGCAGCGGCCCGGTGACATGGGTCTGCGATGCCGCGGTGCTGATGAACGCGACGCTGACCTACGTCGACGGAAGCACCGCCACCGTGCCGGCGGTCGTGCTCCGGACGACCACGGGCGAGCGGTTCCCGGCGCCCTCGCCGGCCGTCGTCACGCCGTCGTCGCGCCCTGGAACAATGCGCTTCTGGCCCCGTCGCTGCGCGCGATCACCTCCCACAGCGTGGCGGGCGATACCTGTGCGGGGCTCGCGCTCGACCGCGCCAACCTCACCTTCCCCGCCTGTTTTACCCGCGGCACGCTGGTCGAGACCGGCGCCGGCCTGCGCCCGGTCGCGACGCTGCGGCCGGGTGATCTTGTCCCGACCGCCGACAACGGGCTTCGGACAATCCGCGGGATCGGCGGGCAGCGCCCCGGCGCGCGATCCTCCCGCCCTTGCCGCGCCCGCCCCCCGGTGCCGGCGCCGGCGCGGCGCATGCTCCGGGGGGCGGTTGGCGCGCGCGCTGCTGCGCAGGCCTCTCTGCGCGGGGCGTCCGCTGGCCGCCTGATTTCCGCGCGCCGCGCCGCCCGGCCGCCCCCGAAGGGCCCGACACCGGGTGCCGCCCGGCGAAACCCTGTTGACCCCTGCCGCGCGGCGTGTAGCGTCGATTTTGACCATCCGGTCAGGATCGGAATCGGCGGCGGGACGGGGGATCGGCCATGGCGGCTGCGGGCGAGAATCTGCGCATCGACGGGGCGCGGCTTTGGGACGCGATCATGGAGATGGCGAAGATCGGCCCCGGGGTCGCGGGGGGCAACAACCGCCAGACGCTGACGGATGCCGATTCGGAAGGGCGGCATCTGTTCGCGCGCTGGTGCGCCGCCGAGGGGCTGACCATGGGCGTGGACGAGATGGGCACGATGTTCGCCACGCGCCCCGGCACCGACCCCGGGGCGCTGCCGGTCTATGTCGGGAGTCACCTCGACACCCAGCCCACGGGGGGGAAATACGACGGCGTGCTGGGCGTGCTGGCGGGGCTCGAGATCGTGCGCACGCTGAACGAGGGGGGCATCCGCACCAAGCACCCCATCGTGGTGACCAACTGGACCAACGAGGAGGGCACGCGCTTTCCCCCCGCGATGATGGCCTCGGGCGTGTTCGCGGGCGTGATCGACCGCGACTATGCCTATGACCGGCGCGACGCGAAGGGCCTGCGCTTTCTCGACGAGCTCGAGCGGATCGGCTGGAAGGGGACCGAGCCGGTGGGGGCGCGCAAGATGCATGCCTTCTTCGAGCTGCACATCGAGCAGGGGCCGATCCTCGAGGCCGCGGGGCGCGACATCGGCGTGGTCACCCACGGCCAGGGGCTGCGCTGGATCGAGATCACGCTGACGGGCAAGGGCCAGCATACCGGATCGACCCCGATGGCGGTGCGCCGCAACGCCGGGCGCGGGCTGGCGCAGGTCACCGAACTCGTGCACGCCATCGCGATGAAATACCAGCCCAACGCCCTGGGTGCGATCGGGCATGTCGAGGTCCGCCCGAACTCCCGCAACATCATCCCCGAAACCGCGGTCTTTACGGTCGATTTCCGCAGCCATCTCCTGCCGGTGCTGGAGGCGATGACGACCGAGCTGCGCGCCGTGGCGCCGCGGATCGCGGCCGACCTCGGGCTCGGCTATGCCGACGAGATCGTGAGCTTCTTCGACCCGCCGGCCTTCGACCCGGTGCTGGTGGGCCGGGTGCGGGCGGCGGCCGAGCGGCTGGGCTACAGCCACATGGACATCGTCTCGGGCGCCGGGCACGATGCCTGCTGGATCAACCGCGTGGCCCCCACGGCGATGGTGATGTGCCCCTGCAAGGACGGGCTGAGCCACAACGAGGCCGAGGAAATCACGCCCGACTGGGCCGAGAAGGCGGCCAACGTGCTGTTCCACGCGGTGATCGAGACGGCGGAGGTTGTGGGGTGAGGGGCCGGGCACCATCTGTCCTGCCGCGCCCGGGGCGGTGTCCATGTCCGCCGAGACGCGTGCCGATGTCACCAACGAGCGTCTGTTCGGGACGCTCAGGACGATCCGGCCCACGCTTGCCCGCCGTGGCGACGACCTGCGCGAGATCAGGGGGCGGCTTGGCATCCTGGAGATGCAGTCTGCCAGCCTCTCGGACCGTGTTGACCGGCTCGACATCCGGCTTGAGCGGCTCGGGCGCAGGCTGGACCGCATCGCGGGGTAGCGACGGCGCGCTGCGGTCGAAGCCGGGCACGAAACTCGAGGGCACAGCATGACGCGGGGAACCTGCGTCGGGCGCGGCCGCAGGCCGGCCCCGCATCGGGACCGAGAACGACAGCAGTGGCGTCGCGAAAGGCGCCGGAAGCCAGGGGGCAAGCCATGACCACCGTCATCCGCAACGGCACCATCGTCACGCATGATCTGACCTACTCGGCCGATGTCCTGATCGAGGGCGGCCGGATCGCCGCCATCGGGCCGGGGCTGACGGGGGCCGAGACGCTGGACGCCACCGGCTGCTATGTGATGCCGGGCGGGATCGACCCGCACACGCATCTCGAGATGCCCTTCATGGGCACCTACTCGGCCGACGACTTCGAATCCGGCACGCGGGCGGCGCTGGCGGGGGGCACCACGATGGTGGTGGACTTCGCGCTGCCGGCGCCGGGGCAGGGGCTGCTCGATGCGCTGGCGATGTGGCACAACAAGGCCACGCGCGCCAACTGCGACTACTCCTATCACATGGCGATCACCTGGTGGGGCCAGCAGGTGTTCGACGAGATGGCGGCGGTGGTGGACCGCGGCATCACCTCGTTCAAGCATTTCATGGCCTACAAGGGCGCGCTGATGGTGAACGACGAGGAGATGTTCGCCTCGTTCCGCCGCTGCGGCGCGCTGGGCGCGCTGGCCATGGTGCATGCCGAGAACGGCGACATCGTCGCCGAGCTGCAGCGCAAACTTCTGGCCGAGGGCAACCGCGGCCCCGAGGCGCATGCCTATTCGCGCCCGCCGCAGGTCGAGGGCGAGGCGGTGAACCGCGCCATCATGATCGCCGACATGGCGGGCGTGCCGCTCTATGTCGTCCATGTCTCCTGCGAGGAGGCGCACGAGGCGATCCGCCGCGCGCGGGCCGCCGGCAAGCGGGTCTGGGGCGAGCCGCTGGTGCAGCATCTGGTGCTGGACGAAGGCGAATATGCCCATCCCGACTGGGACCATGCGGCGCGCCGCGTGATGTCGCCCCCGTTCCGGTCGAAGGCGCATCAGGACAGCCTCTGGGCCGGCCTCGCCGCGGGCAGCCTGTCGGTGGTGGCCACCGACCATTGCGCCTTCACCACCGAGCAGAAGCGCTACGGCCTCGGCGACTTCACCAAGATCCCCAACGGCACCGGAGGGCTCGAGGACCGGCTGCCGGTGCTGTGGACCTTCGGCGTGGGCACCGGGCGGCTGACGATGAACGAGTTCGTGGCGCTGACCTCGACCAACGTCGCCAAGATCCTCGGGATGTATCCCAGAAAGGGCGCGGTGCTGGTGGGTGCGGATGCCGACCTTGTGGTGTGGGATCCGGCCAGGGAAAAGACGATCTCGGCTGCCACCCAGCAATCGGCGATCGACTACAACGTGTTCGAGGGCATCAAGGTGAAGGGCCTGCCGCGCTTCACGCTGACCCGCGGGCGGGTGGCGGTTCATGACGGCGAGCTGCGGATGCGCGAAGGGCACGGGGCTTTCGTCGGGCGCCAGCCGATGGGGCCGGTGAACCGCGCGCTGTCCACCTGGAAGGAGCTGACGGCGCCGCGCCCCGTGCCCCGGGCGGGGATCCCGGCGAGCGGGGTCTGAGTGGCGCCCGCGTCCGCCCCGGTGATCGAGGCCCGCGGCCTCGACCTCGTGTTCCGCACCCGCGACGGGCCGGTGCACGCCCTGAAGGCCGTGGACCTTGCCATCGGCAAGGGCGAGTTCGTCAGCTTCATCGGCCCCTCGGGCTGCGGCAAGACCACCTTCCTGCGCTGCGTCGCCGCGCTCGAGATGCCCACGGGGGGCGTGCTGACCGTCAACGGCATGTCGCCCGACGCTGCCCGCCGCGCGCGGGCCTACGGCTATGTGTTCCAGGCGGCAGGGCTTTACCCCTGGCGGACCATCGCGGGCAACATCCGCCTGCCGCTCGAGATCATGGGCTTTCCCCGGGCCGAGCAGGCCGAGCGCGTGGCGCGCGTGCTGAGGCTCGTCGAGCTCGAGGGCTTCGGGGGCAAGTTTCCCTGGCAGCTCTCGGGCGGCATGCAGCAGCGCGCCTCGATCGCGCGCGCGCTCGCCTTCGACGCCGACATCCTCTTGATGGACGAACCCTTCGGCGCGCTCGACGAGATCGTGCGCGACCGGCTGAACGAGGAGCTGCTGCGCCTCTGGGCCGCCACCGGCAAGACGATCCTGTTTGTCACCCACTCGATCCCCGAGGCAGTCTATCTCTCCACCCGCATCGTGGTGATGTCGCCCCGCCCGGGGCGGATCACCGATGTGATCGACAGCCCCCTGCCGCGCGAGCGGCCGCTCGACATCCGCGACACGCCCGAGTTCATCGCCGTCGCCCATCGCGTGCGCGAGGGGCTGCGCGCGGGCCATGGCGAGGTGCTCTGAGCGATGGCCCGGGCGCTGCCGCTGCTTGTCGTGCTGCTGGCGCTGGTGATCCTGTGGTATGGCGCCGCGGTCGTGATGAACGCGCAATGGACGCTCGACCAGGCGGCGCGGGCCGGGCGCAGCCCGGGCTGGTGGGAGATCGTGGTGGACACGATGGGCCAGCGCCGCCCGCTGCTGCCGCCGCCGCATCAGGTGGCCCAGGCGCTGTGGGAGGGGGTGGCGGGCCAGCCCGTGACCTCGAAGCGCAGCCTCGTCTACCACGCCCTCGTCACCGTCGAGGCCACCGCCTGGGGCTTCCTGTTGGGCACGCTGGTGGGCGTGGGGCTGGCGGTCGGCATCGTCTATTCCCGCCTGCTCGACCTGACCGTGATGCCCTGGGCGGTGATCAGCCAGACCATCCCCATCGTGGCGCTGGCGCCGATGATCGTCGTGGTCTCGAACCGGATCGGGATCGGCGACATGCTGGGGGTGGAGAACCGGCTGGTCTCCAAGACCGTCATCGCCGCCTACCTCGCCTTCTTCCCGGTGCTGGTAGGCATGGTCAAGGGCCTGCGGTCGCCCGATGCGATCCAGACCGACCTGATGGCCACCTACAGCGCGACCGGCTGGCAAAGCTTCTGGAAGCTGCGGCTGCCGGCCTCGGCGCCCTATTTCTTTGCCTCGCTCAAGGTCGCGGTCGCCGCGGCGCTGGTGGGCGCCATCGTGGGCGAGCTGCCGACCGGGGCGGTGGACGGGCTTGGCGCGCGGATGCTGGTGGCCAGCCAGTTCGGCCAGCCGCTCTTGATGTGGGCGGCGCTGTTCGCGGCGGCGGGGGTGGCGGGGGCGCTCATCCTGCTCGTGGGCGCGGTCGAGCGGCTGGCGGGCCGCCGCATGGGGGTGCGCGCGTGATCCCGGCGCCGCCCGATCCCGCCTGGGCCTGGGGCGGCATCGCCGCCTGGCTGGGGCTCTGGGCGCTGAACGCGGGGCTCGTGCGCGGCGGGGCGGGGCGCTACCGGGCGGGCCGCATCGCGGTGTCGGCGCTGTTCGGGCTGGCGGTGCTCGTGCTGTGGGAGGGCGTCGTGCGCGGCTGGCAGGTGCCCGAGGTCATCCTGCCCGCGCCCTCGGTCATCGCGGCGACGATCCGGGCCAACACGGCGCTGCTCTGGGGCGACTTCGTCCAGACCATCGTGATGGGCGGGCTGTCGGGCTATGCCATCGGCTGCTCGGCCGCGGTCGCGGCGGGCATCCTGCTCGACCGCTCGCCGTTCCTTTCCCGCGGCCTCTTGCCGCTGGGCAACTTCGTCGCCGCGCTGCCCATCGTGGGCATCGCGCCGATCATGGTGATGTGGTTCGGCTTCGGCTGGGAGAGCAAGGCCGCGGTGGTGTGCGCGATGGTGTTCTTCCCCGTCCTCGTCAACACCGTGGCGGGGCTCGCCGCGGCCGAGCGGATGCAGCGCGACCTGATGCGCACCTGGGGCGCAAGCTATGGCCAGACGCTGCTGCGGCTGCGGCTGCCGGCGGCGATGCCCTTCGTCTTCAACGGGCTGAAGATTGCGACGACGCTGGCGCTGATCGGGGCAATCGTGGCCGAGTTCTTCGGCTCGCCCACCCGCGGCATGGGATTCCGCATCTCCACCGCCGTGGGCGCGCTTGCCTTGCCCATGGTCTGGGCGCAGATTGCGGTGGCCGCGCTGGCGGGCACGCTGTTCTTCGGGCTCGTGGCGCTGGTCGAACGGCGCGTGACGTTCTGGCATCCGTCCCAGCGGGGGCGGGAATGACAACAAGGAGGTAACGGACATGAAACAATTGCTCGCAGGCGCCCTTTCGGCGGCGCTGGCGGCCGGGGCGGCCCAGACGGCCGCGGCGGCCGACCCGGTGACCTTGCAGCTGAAATGGGTGACGCAGGCCCAGTTCGCCGGCTACTATGTGGCCGAAGCGAAGGGCTTCTACGCCGAGGAGAACCTCGACGTGACGATCCTGCCCGGCGGGCCCGACATCGCGCCCGAGCAGGTGATCGCCGGCGGCGGTGCCGATGTCATCACCACCTGGATGCCCGCGGCGCTGGCCGC
This sequence comes from uncultured Paracoccaceae bacterium, assembly GCA_937983405.1. GTDB lineage: Bacteria > Pseudomonadota > Alphaproteobacteria > Rhodobacterales > Rhodobacteraceae > JAHDXW01. The sequence goes on along the minus strand of CALJZN010000039.1, from coordinate 24,374 downwards.
GCGCGAACGCGGGGTGCCGCTTGTCAACATCGCCCAGCCGTTCAAGAATCAGGGCCTGTCCTTCCTCTGCCGCCGGGACATGGGCGTGAACGGGGTCGAGGACTTCCCGGGCAAGACCCTCGGGGTGTGGTTCTTCGGCAACGAATATCCCTTCTACGCCTGGATGGCCAAGCTCGGCCTTGCCACCGACGGCAGCGCCGGCGGGGTGACGGTGCTCAAGCAGGCCTTCGACGTCGAGGCGCTGCTGCGCGGGCAGGCGGCCTGCATCTCGGTGATGACCTACAACGAATACGGCCAGGTGCTCGATGCCGGCCTCAAGCCCGAGGAGCTGGTGTTCTTCCGCTACGCCGACCAGGGCGTGAAGGTGCTCGAGGACGGCCTCTATGTGCTGGAAGGGCGGCTCGCCGACCCGGCGTTCGAGGACAGGATGGTGCGCTTCGTCCGCGCCTCGATGCGGGGCTGGAAATGGGCCGAGGCGAACCCCGAGGCGGCCGCGGCGATCGTCGTCGAGGCCGACCAGACCGGCCTGCAGACGCTCGAGCACCAGATCTACATGATGGGCGAGGTGGCCAAGCTCACGGCCGGCTCCTCGGGCGTGCTCGACCCGGCGGACTACGAGGCGACGGTGGCCGCGCTGCTGGCGGCGGTGTCGCCCGAGAACCCGGCGATCACCCGGCCGCCCGAGGGGATGGCCTGGACCCATGCCATCACCGACAAGGCGCTGGCGAACTGATCCGCCCCTCGCGCAAGCCCGGCCGGCGCCCCGGGGCGCCGGCCGCAGTGCCGTCGGCCACCCTGTTCCCGGGCAGGATACTCATGTAAACGGGCCGGCGTGGCGCGGCAGCGCCCGACGCGGGGGCCGGCAGGCCCGTTCGCGCGGCGCCGGCGGGCCGGCAGGGGGACGGGCGGATGGCGCGCAGCGCGCTGACGGGAACCCGCATCCGCGAGCGGCGGATGCTGCGGGGCATGCGCCAGGCCGATCTGGCCCGCGCCGCGGGGGTCTCGCCGTCCTATCTCAACCTCATCGAGCACAACCGGCGCCGGGTTGGCGAGGCGCTGCTGGCGCGCTTCGCCGCGGTGCTGGGCGTCGAGGTCGAGGCGCTTGCCGAAGGCGCCGAGGCGGCGCTGTTCGGCGGCCTGCGCGATGCCGCGGCCGGCGCGCAGGGCGCGCCCGCGCCCGAGATCGACCGGATCGAGGAGTTCGTCGGCCGCTTTCCCGGCTGGGCCGCGCTGCTGGCGGCGCTGCAGGGGCGTGTGGCCGCGCTCGAGCGCACGGTCGAGCGGCTGAGCGACCGCATCGCCCACGACCCCCATCTCTCGGCCACGCTGCACGAGCTTCTGTCGGCCGCCGCCGCGGTGCGCTCTACGGCCGCGATCCTTGCCGAGAGCGAAGACATCGACCCGGCCTGGCGCGCACGTTTCCACCGCAACCTGCATGCCGACAGCGAGCGGCTGGGCGAGGAGGCGCAGGCGATCGTGCGCTATCTCGATGCCGCCGCGGCCGAGGACGGGCGCCTGGCCACCCCGCAGGAGGAGTTCGAGGCCTGGCTTGCGGCACAGGGCCATCACATCGCGGCGCTGGAACGCTCGCCCGCGCCCGCCCCCGAGGCGCTGGTCGCTGGCGCGGCCGAGCTGGCGACGGCGGCCTCGCGGGCGATGGCGGTGCGCTTCCTGCAGCGCTATGCGCGCGACGCCCGCGCCCTGCCGCTGGCGGCGTTCCGCGCGGCGGTGGAGGAGCTCGGGCCCGACCCCGGCCGGCTGGCGCAGCGCTTCGGGGCGGGGTTGCCGGCGGTCTTCCGGCGGCTGGCCAGCCTGCCGGGCAGCGGCCGGCCGGGCGAACGGCGGGCGGGCCCGGTGGGGCTTGTCGTCTGCGACGGCGCCGGCGCGCTGACCTTCCGCAAGCCGGCCGAGGGCTTTGCCCTGCCGCGCTTCGGCGCGGGCTGCCCGCTCTGGCCGCTCTATCAGGCGCTGGCGCGGCCGATGACGCCGATCCGCGGAATGGTCGAGATGGCCGGGCGGCTGCCGCTGCGCTTCCTTGCCTACGCCGTCTGCGAGCCGGTCCAGCCCGCGGGCTTCGATATGCCCCAGGTGCTCGAGGCGTCGATGCTGATCCTGCCGGCCGGGTCGGCGGGCGCCCCGGGCGCTGCCGAGGCCGCGCAGCCGGCAGGCCCCACCTGCCGCATCTGCCCGCGCGCCGCCTGTCCGGCGCGGCGCGAGCCCTCGGTGCTGATCGAGCCCGGCTGACGCGGGTTTTGACAGCCGCCGGAATTGCCGCGATAGTCGGGGTCAATGGGCCGGCGCACCGGCCCGGCACGACAAGGCGCAAAGCCGCGGACATGGGAGGAGCCAGGGCGATGGGCAGGCATGTGCTTGTCATCGAGGACGAGCCCAACATCGTTGCGGCGATCAGCTACATCCTTGCGCGCGACGGCTGGCGGGTCTCGACCCACGGCCACGGCGGCGATGCGGTCGAGGTGATCCGCCGGGCCGCGCCGGATGTGGTGATCCTCGACATGATGCTGCCGGGGCGGTCGGGCCTCGAGATCCTCCAGGCGCTCAGGGCCGACGCGGCGACGCAAGGCGTGCCGGTCCTGATGCTGACCGCCAAGGGCCAGCCGCGCGACCGTGACCTGGCCGAGCGCTGCGGCGCCGACCGGTTCCTGTCCAAGCCCTTCGCCAACACCGACGTGCTGGCCTCGGTGCGGGCGCTGGCGGGCGGCTAGGGGCCGGACGGGGGGCGGGCGATGCCGGCGACGCGGCGGGCGGTGTTTCTCGAGCGGCGCAGCTACCGGCGGCGGCGGCTGGCCGATGCCGCGCGGCTCTTGCCGGTCCTCGGCCTGTTCCTGATCGGGCTGCCCGTGCTCTGGGCCCCGGCCGAGGATCGGGGGCGCGACATGGCGACGACGGGGATCTATCTGTTCGTCGTCTGGCTCGGCCTGATCGTCGCGGCGGCGGTGCTGAGCCGGACGCTGGGCGGCGACGAGCCGGGCGCGGCCGCCGACCGGGCCGGGGACTGATGGTGCCCTTCGACATCCTTGTTCTGGTCTGCATCGCCTATGTCGTGTTCCTGTTCCTTGTGGCCTTCCTGGTCGAGAAGCGCGCGCGCGAGCGCGCGCCGGGCTGGCTGCGCTCGCCGGTCATCTACACCCTGTCGCTGTCGATCTACTGCACCGCCTGGACCTTCTACGGCGCGGTCGGCTATGCCGCGCGCTCGGGGCTCGAGTTCGTGACGATCTACCTCGGCCCGACGCTGGTGTTCGTCGGCTGGTGGCTGTTCCTGCGCAAGCTGGTGCGGGTGGCCAAGTCGCAGCGCGCGACCTCGATCGCCGACATGATCAGCTCGCGCTACGGCAAGTCGCCGGCGATCGGGGCGCTGGTGACGGTGCTCTGCGTGGTTGCCGCCACCCCCTACATCGCGCTGCAGCTGCAGTCGATGTCGCTGTCCTTCGCCGTGTTCGCGGCCGACAGCTCCGAGGGCTGGGCGCTGCCCGACCGCTATGCCACCGGGTTCTGGGTGGCGGTGGGGCTGGCGCTGTTCACCATCCTGTTCGGCACCCGCAACCTCGACGCCAACGAGCAGCACCACGGCGTCGTCACCGCCATCGCGGTGGAGGCGGTGGTCAAGCTCGTGGCGCTCCTCGCGGTGGGCATCTTCGTGGTCTGGGTGGTGGCCGACGGTGCGGCCGACGTGGTGGCGCGCATCCGCGCCTCGGACGTCGCGGCGTGGGAGCTGCGGCCGGGCCGCTGGGTGGGCCTGACCTTCGTCGCGGCGACGGCGATCTTCTGCCTGCCGCGGATGTTCCAGGTCCTCGTCGTCGAGAACAGCGACGAGCGCCACCTTGCCACTGCCGCCTGGGCCTTTCCGCTGTATCTGTTCCTGATGAGCCTGTTCGTCGTGCCGATCGCGGTGGTGGGGCGCGAGGCGCTGCCGGCCGTCAACCCCGACCTTCTGGTGCTGACGCTGCCGCTGTCGCTCGACCGCGGCGACCTGGCGATGCTGGCCTTCCTCGGCGGCTTCTCCTCGGCCACCTCGATGGTGATCGTGGCGGCTATCGCGCTGTCCACCATGGTGTCGAACCATGTGGTGATGCCGCTCTGGCTGTCGGTGGTGCGCGACCGCAGGGGCGACGTGCGACAGCTGGTGCTGCGGGCGCGCCGCGCCTCGATCCTGGGCGTGCTGGCGCTGGGTTACGGCTATTTCCGGGTCAGCGGCGGGGGCGAGGCGCTGGCGGCCATGGGGCTGATCGCCTTCGTCGGCGTGGCGCAGATGCTGCCGGCGCTGATCGGCGGGCTTTACTGGCGCGGCGGCACGCGGACGGGCGCCGCGGCGGGCCTTGCGGCGGGCTTCGCGGTGTGGCTCTACGCGCTGTTCCTGCCCAGCTTCGGCCCCGACGTGATCCTGCCCGCCGCGGTTCTGGCCGAGGGGCCCTGGGGCATCGGCTGGCTGCGCCCGCGGGCGCTGTTCGGGGCCGAGGGCATGGACCCGCTGCTGCATGCGCTGTTCTGGAGCCTCGCGCTCAACACCGCGCTCTATTGCGCGGCCTCGATCGTCTCGTTCCCCAGCCCGCTCGAGCGCGTCCAGGCGCAGCGCTTCGTCGATGTGTTCGAGATCGCGCCCGCCGCCTCGGGCTGGTCGAAGGGCGGGGCCGAGGCCGAGGACCTGCTGGCGATGGCGCAGCGCATCCTCGGGCCCGCCCCGGCGCAGGCCTTCTTTCGCGCCGAGGCCGAGGCGCAGGGCAAGACGGGATGGCTGCCCGACACCACGCCCGCCTTCCTCGAGCGGCTCGAGCGGCGGCTGGCGGGATCGGTTGGCGCCGCCACCGCCCATGCGATGATCGCCCAGATCGCCGGCGGCGCCAGCGTGTCGGTCGAGGACCTGATGGCGGTGGCCAACGAGACCGCGCAGATCATGGAGTATTCAAGCCAGCTCGAGCAGAAGTCCGAGGAGCTCAGCCGCACCGCCCGGGCGCTGCGCGAGGCCAACGAGAAGCTCACGCAGCTGTCGGTGCAGAAGGACGCCTTCCTCAGCCAGATCAGCCACGAGCTGCGCACGCCCATGACCTCGATCCGCGCCTTCTCGGAGATCCTGATGGACCCCGACGGCTTGCCCGACGACGTGCGCACGCGCTACGCCGGCATCATCCACGAAGAGGCGATCCGCCTCACGCGGCTTCTCGACGACCTGCTGGACCTCAGCGTGCTGGAGCACGGTCAGGTGCAGCTGCAGGAAAGCACGGTCGTCCTGCGCGACCTGATCGACCGGGCGATCCTGGCCTCGGCCTCGACCGCGCCCGAGCGGGTCTTCGTGATCGAGCGCGACCAGTCCCGCGAGGCGGTCGCCGTCACGACCGACGCCGGGCGGCTGACGCAGGTGCTGATCAACCTTCTGTCGAACGCGCGCAAGTATTGCGACGCGGCCGAGCCGCGCATCCGCATCGAGGTGCGCGTCGCGGGCGAGCGCGCCGAACTGGACGTGATCGACAACGGCTCGGGCATCCCCAAGCAGAGCCAGGCGCTGATCTTCGAGAAGTTCGCCCGCCTGACCGACACCACGCGCGCCGGCGGCGCGGGCCTCGGGCTTGCGATCTGCCGCGAGATCATGGGCAAGCTCGGCGGGTCGATCGTCTATCTGCCCGGGCAGGGGGGCGCGGCGTTCCGGCTCAGCTTTCCGCTGCGGCTGGCGCAGGCGGCCTGAACGCCGCCGTCAACCCTTCGCTAACGCGCCTCGCGCAAGACATCGGGGCGGCAGCGGCGGAGCGGAGGGGGCAGGGTGACCGGGCAATCGGTGCTTCGACGGAAGGCGGGGGCGGCGCGGACGGGCCCGCGCCCGCGCCCCGAGGCCGAGCGCGCGCTGGCGCTGGCCCTGGCGCGGGCGGCGCGGGACGTTCTGGCGCTGCCGCTCGAGGTGCAGCGGATCGAGGCGTCGCGCGCGACGCTGGACGAGCTGCTCGAGATGCCCGAGTCGCTGGCGCTGTTTGCGGTGGTCGAGGGGCCGGGCGAGGGGCTGGGCCTTGTGATGGTCACCGCGCCGGTGCTGGCTGGACTGATCGAGGTGCAGACGATCGGCCGGGTGACCGCCGCCGACCCCGTGCCGCGCCGCCCCACCCGGACCGATGCGGCGATGACGGCGGGCCTCGTGGACCGCCTGCTGCAGGAGCTCGAGCGCGGGCTGGGCGAGGGCGCGGATGCGGCCTGGGCCGCGGGCTACCGCTATGCCTCGTTCCTCGACGATCCGCGGCCGCTGTCGCTGCTGCTGGAGGAGACCGTCTATCGCGTGTTCCGCTGCGAGGTCGCGCTTGGCGCACCGCCGGCGAAGCGCGGCCTTCTGCTGCTGGCGCTGCCGGCCACGGCGCGCGCCGGCGCAACGCCGCGCCGGCCGCTGGCGCCCGCGCCGGACGGCAACGACCCGACGGCGCTGCGCGAGCCCGGGCAGGAGGCGGCCGAGGCGGCCGCCGCGGCCTCGGCGCGCTGGTCGAAGGCGCTGGAGGCGGCGGTGATGGCCACGCCCGCCACGCTCGAGGCCGTGCTCGACCGGGTGGCGATGCCGATCGCCTCGGTCCTTGCGCTGCGGCCGGGCATGGTGCTGGCCCTGCCCACCGCGGCGCTGGATCGGCTGGCGCTGGAGGGGCCGGGGGGCCGGCGGCTGGCCGAGGGCCGTCTGGGCCAGACGCGCGGCCTGCGCGCCGTCCGCCTGACCCTGGCCGAGGCGCCGTCCGGGGCGGCGCCCGAGTAGGGGCCGCGGCAAGGCGGGGCCGCGGCAAGGCGGGGCCGCGGCAAGGCAGGGGCCGCGGCAAGGCGGGGCCGCGGCAAGGCAGGGGCCGCGGCGGGCTCGCGATGCCGGAGCGTGGCGCAGTGCGGCCGGGCGGGGGCGGCGGGGCGGGGGCGGCGGGGCGCGCAACGGCAGCGCCGCGACGCCAGGGGTCGCCGCGCCTCAGGTGCCGCAGAAGGTGCGCCGCACCTCCTCGTGCGGGGCGGGGGGGGCGCGCAGGTCGTCGAAGGACGGATCGTCGTCGAAGGGGCGGGCGAGGGCGGCGGCGAGGCGGCGGAAGGGGGCAAGGTCGCCCGTCACGGCGGCGGCGATGGCCGCCTCGATGCGGTGGTTGCGCGGGATCAGCGCGGGGTTGGCCGCCCGCAGCCGGGCCGCGGCCGCGGCGGGCGACGCCCCCTCGCGCCCAAGCCGCGCCGCCCAGGCCTCGGCCCAGGCGTCGAAGGCGCCCGGGTCGCGGAACTCCTCCCGCGCGCGCCCCGAAGCGAGGCCCCGGAAGGTGCGGGTGAAGTCCGCCCCCGCGGCGGCCATCCGGTCGAGCAGGTCCTGCGCCAGCGCCGCGTCGCCGGGCTCGGCCGTGGCGAGCCCGAGCTTGGCGCGGAAGGCGTCCTCCCACGCCGCCCGGTAGGCCGGGGCGAAGCGGTGGACGGCCTCGGTCGCCGCCGCGATCGCCGCGGCGCGGTCCTCGCCCATCACCGGCAGCAGCGCCGAGGCGAGCTGCGCCATGTTCCACAGCGCGATCTGCGGCTGTTTGGCATAGGCATAGCGGCCGTAACTGTCGATCGAGGAGAACACCTTGTCGGGGTGGTAGGCGTCGATGAAGGCGCAGGGCCCGTAGTCGATGGTCTCGCCGCCGACATGGGCGTTGTCGGTGTTCATCACGCCATGCACGAACCCCAGCGCCATCCAGCGCGCGACCAGCCGCGCCTGCGCCTCGACCGCCGCCGCGAGCAGGCCGAGCGGCCCCTCGGCGGCGGGGAAGTGGCGGGCGCGGGCGTGCTCGGCCAGGAGCGCGAGCGCCTCGGTGTCGCCGGCGGCGGCGAAATACTGGAAGGTGCCGACGCGGATGTGCGAGCTTGCGACCCGCGTCAGCACTGCGCCGGGGCGCGGCCCCTCGCGCCACACCGTCTCGCCGGTGGCCACCGCGGCCAGCGCGCGGGTGGTAGGCACGCCGAGGGCGTGCATCGCCTCGGAGACGAGGTATTCGCGCAGCACGGGCCCAAGCCAGGCGCGCCCGTCGCCCATCCGGCTGTAGGGGGTGGGGCCCGCGCCCTTGAGCTGGATGTCGAAGCGCCGTCCGTCGCGGGCGACGACCTCGCCCAGCAGGATCGCGCGGCCGTCGCCGAGCCGCGGCGACCAGCCGCCGAACTGGTGGCCGGCGTAGACCTGGGCCAGCGGTTCGGCCCCCTCGGGCAGGGCGTTTCCCGCCAGCACCGCCACGCCCTCGGGCGCGGCCAGCGCCGCGGGGTCGAGGCCGAGGTCGCGGGCGAGGGGGGCGTTCAGCGCGATCAGGGACGGGGCGGCGACCGGGGTGGGGGCGAGGCGGCTGTAGAAGCGCGGCGGGAGCCGGGCATAGGAGTTGTCGAGCGGCCAGTGCAGCGTCATCCGTGGGGGCCTTTCGCATCGCTACCGGCGATGTAGGGGCTCGCGCGCCGCCCGGCCACCCCCCGCTGCGCGGGGAACGCCCCCGGGCCGCGCCTCCCGCCCGCCCACCCCGGCGCGGCCCGGGGGCGTCGCGGGCTGCGCCCGCGGGCTGCGGCCGCGGGCGCCGTCCGTTACCGGGCGCAGCCGACGCAGCGGGTTGCAGCGGGGTCGGCGTCGAGCCGGCGGGTGCCGATGAAGGCGCCGCAGGCGTCGCACCAGCCGAACTCGCCGGCCCGGATCCGCCCCAGCGCGGCGAGAAGCGCGCGGATCCGCCCCTGGCGCCGGGCCTCCTGCGCCGCGGCCATGGCCTGCTGCTGGAGCGCGTCCATCCGCGACAGCCGCCCGACACTTTGCTGGTCGAGCGTCACGGGCCGGCGGTCGTCGGCCGCGGCGGAGGAGGCCGCCCGCAGCGCGGCCAGCTCGGCCTCGAGGCGCGGCAGATAGCGCGCGCGCAGGGCGGCGTCGTCGGGGATGTCGTCGGGGATGTCGTCGGGCGCGCCGGTCATGGCGCAAGGGCAGCAGATGCGTGCGCGCGATGCAAGCCCGCCTTGCGCGCGGGCCGGCCCTCAGCGCTGGCGGGCCAGCCAGGCGGTGATGGCCGGACGGACCGAGGGCTCGCCCGCGGTGCGCGCGGCCTCGATCACGGCCCGTGCCTCGCCCAGATCGACACGCCGGATCAGGTGCTTGACCGGACCGATCGAGGCCGGGCGCATCGAGAGCATCCGGATCCCCAGCGCGGCGAGGCAGACCGCCTCGACCGGCCGCCCCGCATCCTCGCCGCAGAAGGACAGCGGCGTGCCCGCCTCGGCGCAGCGGGCGACGATGTGCTGCACGAAGCTCAGGAAGCTGACGTCGAGCGTGTCGTAGCGGCGGCGCACGCGCTCGTTCTCGCGGTCGGCGGCGAAGAAGAACTGCTTGAGGTCGTTGCCGCCGATCGAGACGAAATCGGCCGCCTCGAAGAAGCTGCGCGGGGCGAAGGCAAGGCTCGGCGTCTCGAGCATCGCCCCGATCTCGACCCGTTCGGGCAGCGCATGGCCGAGGCTGGCCGCGCGGTCGAGCTCGCGCAACAGCATGGCGCGGGCGCGGTGGAACTCGCCCGGCTCGGCCACGAACGGAAACATCACCGCCAGCGGCCGGCCCGCGGCGGCGCGGATCAGCGCCTGGAGCTGCATGCGCAGCACGCCCGGCCGGTCGAGCCCCACCCGGATCGCCCGCCAGCCCATCGCCGGGTTGGGTTCGTCCTGCGGCTTCATGTAGGGCAGGACCTTGTCCGACCCGATGTCGAGGGTGCGGAACACCACGCGCGTGCCCCGCGCGGCGTCCATCACCCGGGCATAGAGCGCGGCGAGTTCGGACCGGCGCGGCACGCGCGAGCGCACGAGGAACTGCAGCTCGGTGCGGAAGAGGCCCACGCCCTCGGCGCCCGAGCCCACGAACGAGGGCAGATCGGCCATCAGGCCCGCGTTCATCACCAGCGACACGGTGGTGCCGCAGCGCGCGGTCGCCGGCAGGTCGCGCAGGCTGGCATAGCGCCTCTGCGCCTCGGTCTGCATCGCGATCTTGTCGCGGAAGGCGGCGGCCACGGCCTCTTCGGGGCGCAGATGGACGATGCCGTTGTCGCCGTCCACAAGGATGCGGTCGCCGTTCAGCGCCTCGGTGGTGATGCGCGCGGCCTGGATGACAAGCGGGATCGCCAGCGCCCGGGCGACGATGGCGGCGTGGCTGCCGACCGAGCCCTCCTCGAGCACGACCCCGCGCAGATTGCGACCGTAGTCGAGCAGCTCGGCCGGCCCGATGTTGCGCGCCACCAGCACCGGATCGGGCGGCATCGCCGCGCCAGTGTCCCTGCCCTGGCCGGTGAGCAGGCGCAGCAGGCGGTTCGAGAGATCGTCGATGTCGTGCAGACGCTCGCGCAGGTAGGGGTCGGGCACATGCTCCAGCCGGGCGCGGGCGGCGCCCTGCTCTTTCTCGACCGCGGCCTCGGCCGAGAGGCCGAGCGCGATGTCCTCCTCCATCCGCCGGATCCAGCCGCGCGAATGGGCGAACATCCGGTAGGCCTCGAGCACGTCGCGCTGGTCCTTGTCGGCGCCGCCGGCGGCCGCGAGCATGTCGTCCACCGACAGGCGCAGCCGCTCGACCGCGGCGCGCAGGCGCGCGACCTCGGCGGCAGGGTCGTCGGCCACGGGGTTGGTGACCACCACGCGGGGCTCGTGCAGCCAGACATGGCCCTCGGCCGCCCCCTCCTGCCCGGTGGCGCCGCGGAAGGTGACGGGCTGCTGGTGCGGCCGCGCCAGCGCCGCGCCCTCGCCCGTGAAGGCGCCAAGCTCGGCCATCTCGGCCAGCACCATCGCCACGACCTCGAGCGCATAGACCTCGTCGTCGGTGAACTGCCGCGCGGCCTTGGACTGCACCACCAGCACGCCGCGACGCTCGCCCAGCCGCTGGATCGGCACGCCGAGGAACGAGGAATAGATCTCCTCGCCGGTCTCGGGCATGTAGCGAAAGCCCTTCTCGGCGGGGGCGTTGCCGGTGTTCACCGGCCGGCCGGTGCGCGCCACGCGGCCCACCAGCCCCTCGCCCAGGCGCAGGCGGGTCTGGTGGACCGCGGCGGCCCTCAACCCCTGGGTCGCGCACAGCTCGAGCGTCCGGGGGTCGCGGAAGAGGTAGATCGAGCACACCTCGGTGCCCATCGAATCGGCAATGAGCCGCACGATCCGGTCAAGCCGCTCCTGCCCCCTGCCCGGGCCGGCGAGGCTGTCGCGCAACCGGCGCAGCAGCTTGCGGCTTTCGGTTTCGCTGCGCTCGGGCATCGGTCCTTCCTGGTTGGCGTCCTGCGGCGCGCGGGCGGGCAGCGCGGCGGGGCGCATGTCGGCACGCCGGCGGGCGGCCTTCTTGCCGCCGGCGCAGGGCGCCCCCCGCCTGCGCCCCGCTCCGGGGCACGGCCCGGCGCCGACGGATACGGCCGCGCCGCCGCCCTGCCGGCCGCGGGGTCAGGCCGCCTTGTCGAGGGCGAAGGCGTCGTGCAGCGCCTGCACCGCGAGTTCCATGTACTTGCGGTCGATCAGCACCGAGATCTTGATCTCGGAGGTGGTGATGACCTTGATGTTGATGCCCTCGGCCGCCAGCGCGCGGAACATGGCGGCGGCGACGCCGGTGTGGCTGCGCATCCCGATGCCGACGACCGAGACCTTGGCCACCTCGGTGTCGGCGACGAGGCCCCCAAAGGCGATGTCGCCGCGCGCCCGCGCCTCGGTCAGCGCGCGCTCGGCGCGCGGCACCTGATCGGTCGGGCAGGAAAAGGTCATGTCGGTCAGCCCGCCGTCCGAGATGTTCTGCACGATCATGTCGACGTTGATGCCCGCCTCGGCCAGCGGCCCGAAGATCGCCGCGGCGATGCCGGGCCGGTCGGCCACGCCCTGGAGCGTCATCTTCGCCTCGTCGCGCGAATGGGCGATGCCCGCCACTGCCTTCGATTCCACGATGTCCTCCTCGTCGCAGACGATGGTGCCGCTGGTGTCGGTGACCGGCTCGAAGCTGGACAGCACCCGCACCTTGACCTTGTAGCGCATGGCCAGCTCGACCGAGCGGGTCTGCAGCACCTTGGCGCCCAGCGAGGCGAGCTCGAGCATTTCCTCGTAGGCGATGCGGTCAAGCTTGCGCGCCTTGCGGCTGATGCGGGGATCGGTGGTGTAGACGCCGTCGACATCGGTGTAGATGTCGCAGCGCTCGGCCCCGAAGGCGGCGGCGAAGGCCACCGCCGTGGTGTCGGACCCGCCGCGGCCCAGCGTGGTGATCCGCCCCTCGGCGCTGACGCCCTGGAATCCGGCCACGACCGCCACCTTCATGCCTTCGGCGAACTTCCGCTCGATGGCCTCGCGCGGGATCTCCACGAAGCGGGCGGCGCCGTGCTGGCTGGTGGTGACGATCGGCACCTGCCAGCCCTGCCAGGACCGCGCCGGGATGTCCATTTCCTGCAGCGTCAGCGCCATGAGCCCGGCGGTGACGTTCTCGCCCGAGGAGACCACCGCGTCGTATTCGCGCGCGTCGTAGAAGGGCGAGATGTCGTTCACCCACCTGACCAGCTCGTTGGTCTTGCCGGCCATCGCCGAGACGATCACGATCACGTCGAAGCCGCGCGCGACCTCGTCGGCGACCTTTCCGGCGGCGTTGCGGATGCGCGCGAGATCGGCCACCGAGGTGCCGCCGAATTTCATCACCAGAAGCGGCATCGCCCCGCGCCCCTCTCCGTCACCTGCGTCGGTCGGCCCGCGCTCATGCATCCGCCGCGGGTGTTACGCAATGGGTGCGGCTTGCGCAAGGTGCCGCTGCCGGGGCCCGGGGCTGGGGCGACATGCCCCTGTCATCCTGCAACCGTAGCGTGACGGCCGCGCGGAACGAACGAGGGGGCGCGAGGATGAGCGGAGGGGACCGGGCGGCGACCGAAGCGCGCGCGCTGCGCGCCGCGCTCGAACGGCTGCGCACCGAGGTCGCGGCGCGGGCCGACCGGTGGCTGGCGGCCTGGGGCGGGGCGGCGGCGGGGCTTGGGCCCGCGGCGGGGAACTTCGCGGAGTATCTGGCGCTGCGCGAGGCCGACCTGCGCCCGCTGCAGGACGGGCTGGCGGCGCTCGGCCTGTCGTCGCTCGGGCGGGCCGAGGCGCATGTGGCCGCGACGCTGGCAGCGGTCACGGCGGCGCTGGCGCGCATCGCGGGCGAGGACGGCGCTGCCTTCCCGGATCCGGCGGCATTTGCCGAGGGGCGGGCGCGGATTGCCGCGCGCACCGCGGCGCTGTTCGGCCCGGCCCCGGCCGGGCGCCGCACCCGCATCATGGCGACGCTGCCGGCCGCGGCCGCGGCCGATCCGGTGCTGCTCGACGCGCTGGTGGCGCGCGGCGTCTCGGCGGTGCGGATCAACACCGCCCACGACCGGCCCGCGGTCTGGCAGGCGCTGGCCTTGCAGGCGCGGGCGGCGGCGGCCCGGGCCGGGACGCGCATCGCCGTGGCGATGGACCTCGCCGGGCCCAAGGTGCGGCTGACGGCGGTCGAGGGGGCCGAGGGGCGGCGGCTGCTCCGCGGCGAGCGGTTCGTGCTGGCGGCGGCGGCCGGGGCCTCGACCGTTCGTCCGCTCGCGGTGCTAAGCCATCCCGAGCTGCTGGCGCGCCTTGCGCCCGGCGCCGCGGTCTGGATCGACGACGGCAAGCTGCGGCTGCGGGTGGTCGAGGCGATGCCCGGCGCGGCCCTGGTCGAGGTCACCGGCACCCGCGACAAGGGCGCGCGGCTGCGCCCCGAAAAGGGCGTCGCGATTCCGGGGCGCGACCTCGACATTCCCGCCCTGACCGAGGAGGACCGCGCCGCGCTCGACCTTGTCGTGCGCGAGGCCGACATCCTCGGCTTCTCCTTTGTCCAGCGGCCCGAGGATGTGGCGGCGCTGGTGGCCGAACTCGACGCGCGGCGGGGCGACCGGCCGCGGCCTGCGATCCTGCTGAAGATCGAGACCGCGCTGGCGGTGCGGAACCTGCCGGCCCTGATCGTCGCTGCGGCCGCGGCGGGGCCGACGGGGGTGATGATCGCCCGCGGCGACCTTGCCGTGTCGCTGGGGTTCGAGCGGCTGTCGGAGATCCAGGACGAGCTTCTGTGGCTGTGCGAGGCGGCCCAGGTGCCGGTCGTCTGGGCGACGCAAGTGCTCGACGATCTGCTGCACGAGGGGCTGCCGACGCGGGCCGAGACGACCGATGCGGCCATGGCGCAGCGTGCGGATTGCGTGATGCTCAACAAGGGGCCGCATCTGGTGGAGGCCGTGGGCTTCCTGGCCGATGTTCTGGGGCGGATGGACCGCCACCAGGACAAGAAGTTCGCGCGGCTTGGTCCGCTGCGCGGCTGGCGCGCGCCGGCCTGAGCCCGGCACGGCGCCCTGAGGCTGGCCCCTGAGGTCGGCAGGGGCCGAAGGGAGGCACCCGGCCCGTCGAGGGGCCGGGCGCCGTGATCGGCTGTCCGGGGGGCGGTTGCCGATCATGCCGCCGGGGCCGCGCGGGACGACCCAAGGGCTGTTCTACGGCGGGCGGTGCCCCGGGCGGGGCCGGGTGACGCCGGGCCCTGCCGGAACGCAGCGCGCCCGCCTGCTTCCGCATGCTGCAAGCGCGTCGCCCGAATCGCGAATCGCACACGCAGTCCCGAGGGTACCGACCCAACGTGCAGGTTCCGTGGCTGCGGCATGACAATCCACAGCTTTCTCGCAGCCCGGCCCGCGGTCGGGGCCCGGCGCAGCCCCGCCACGGCTCAGACCGGGATCGGGGTGCCGTCCCAGGCCTCGAAGCAGCCCGTGGTGGACAGGTCCAGCGCGTCGATCCGGGCGATCAGCCCCGCCGCGGCCGTGGCCGCGTCAAGGTCGGCGGCGGCGCCGCCCATGTCGGTGCGCACCCAGCCGGGGTGGTAGATGCCCACCGCGATGCCGCGCGGGGCGAGGTCTGCGGCAAGGTTGCGCCCGAGGTTCACCGCCGCCGCCTTGGATGCGCGATAGGCGTAGGACCCGCCGCTTGCCCCGGCGGTCGAGCCCATGCGCGAGGCGAGGATCGCCACCTTCGGCCGGCCGGCGGCGGCAAGGTTGGGCAGCAGCGCCTGCACGGTCAGGAACACGCCCGTGACGTTCACCGCGAAGGTCTCCGCCCAAAGCTCGGCGGGATACCCGCGCTCGATCCAGTCGCGGCGGTCGCGGTAGATGCCGGCGTTGCAGACCACAAGCTCGAGCGCCTGCCCGCGCAACGCCGCGGTCAGCCGGGCGAAGGCGGCCGGACGGGTGACGTCGAGCGGTTGCCAGGCTACCCCCGGCAGGTCCGGCGGCGGGGCGCGGTGGGTGCCGATCACCGGCCGACCGGCGGCTGCCAGCGCCTCGGCCAGCGCCCGCCCGATGCCGCGGGTTGCGCCGGTGACCAGCGCCGCCATGGCTCAGTTCGTCTTGCGCGCCGGGCGGAACGGCAGGGGCATGACCGGGATGCCGTCCTCGAGCAGCGCCTTGGCCTCGTCCAGGCGGGCCTCGCCGTAGACCGACCGCTCGGGCTCGAGCCCCTCGTGCATCCGGCGCACCTCGGCGACGAAGTTCATGCCGACATATTCGGAGTTCGCCTCGATGCGCCGGCGCAGCTCGGCGATCCGCGCCTCGATCTCCGAGGCCGGGGCGGCCAGCGGGCGCGCTGCCGGCCGTTCGGGCACCGGCGTCGCGGCCGTCCGCGCGGGGTGGACGCTGGGCGCCATGAGCGACTTGACGACCCTTGGGCTGCCGCATACCGCGCAGGACAGCCGCCCCGCCGCAGCAAGGCTGTCGTAGGCCGCAGCCGACTGGAACCAGCTTTCGAACTCGTGGTCGCGGTCGCAGCGCAGCGTGTAGCGGATCATCGGTGCCCCCATTCTGGCGACGCTGCGGCTTCACCTATGCAGCCCGGCGGCGCGGTCAACCCGTGTCGTCCTGCCCAACCCCGTCGCGCCCGGCGCCGGGCGGCCGTGGCCTGAAGGTCAGCAGCAGGTCGCGCAGCTCGGGCTCGGCCACCCGGGCGGCGGCCTTCGCCATCGTCATCCACTTGCGCACCCGCTGCCGCCGCTCGGGGAAATCGCGCAGAAGCCGGCGCACCGCCAGCGGAAACACCTCGACCCGGCAGGGCAGGGACGATCCGTCGTCCAGGATCTTGCGGTAGTGGAAGCTGCCGATCGGGGTCTGGGCGACCCGGCCAAGAACGCCCGCCTCCTCGAACGCCTCGCGTGCGGCCGTCCTGGCCGGGCTGCGCCCCGGCATCGGCCAGCCCTTGGGCAGCACCCAGCGCCCGGTGTCCCGGCTGGTGACAAGAAGCACCTCGGCGCGTCCGTGCGCGAAGCGGTAGCAGAGCGCGGCCACCTGCAGCCGCGGCTCGGCCCCGTCGTCGGGCACGGCGCCCCCGGGCGGGTCGGGGCTGCCCAGTTCGGTCATGGCCTGCTCGGTGGTCACGGCGCCTGTCGCCCGCACCACATGATGCAGGGTACCACGCGAAAGCCGGATCGGCCAGCGCTTCGCCCGGCCTTGATCCGGTGCAGGCGGACCATATCCTCGACTTCGAGAGGTGGGCGGCGGCGCAGGGGTGCGCATCAATGATCCGAGACACCGCAGCGCCCGCCGCCCGCTTCATCGGGTCGGAGGTCTATCGCGAACCGGGCTACGGCGGGCACCACCCGCTGCGGGTGCCCCGCGTCTCGACGGTGATCGACCTTGCCCGGGCGCTGGGCTGGTTCGGGCCGGGGGAGTACCTTACCTCGCCCCGGGCGCGGCCGGCCGCGCTGGCGGTCTGGCACGACCCGGACTACCTTGCGGCGCTTGCGGCGGCCGAGGCCGCGCAGGCGGTCAGCCCCGAGATCGCGGCGCGCTTCGGCCTCGGCACCGTCGCCAACCCGGTCTTTCCGGCGATGTTCCGCCGACCCGCCACCTCGGCCGGCGGCGCGATGCTCGCCGCCGAGCTGGTGGCGCGCGACGGCGGGGCGGTGCATGTGCCGGGGGCCGGCACGCACCACGGCCTGCCCGACCGGGCGAACGGCTTCTGCTATCTCAACGATCCGGTCCTGTGCCTGCTGCGGCTGCGCGGGCTGGGGCTGCGGCGGCTGGCTTATATCGACATCGACGCGCATCACCCCGACGGGGTGGAGCTTGCCTTCGGCGCCGATCCCGACTGCCTGATGATCTCGGTGCACGAGGAGGGGCGCTGGCCCTTCACCGGCCGGATCGAGGACGAAGGCGCGGGCAGCCTCTTCAACCTGCCGGTGCCGCGGGGCTTGAACGACAGCGGCATGCGCGCGATCCTCGAGGGGCTGATCCTGCCCCGCGTCGCGGCCTTCGCCCCCGAGGCGGTGGTGCTGCAATGCGGGGCGGACGCGGTCGAGGAGGATCCGCTGTCGCGGCTGAACCTGTCGAACAATGCCCACTGGGCGGTGGTGGCGGCGCTGCGGGCGCTGGCAGCGCGGCTGATCGTGCTGGGCGGGGGCGGCTACAACCCCTGGAGCGCGGCGCGGCTGTGGACCGGGGTCTGGGCGATCCTGTCGGGCCGCGCCATCCCCGACCGGCTGCCGCCCGCGGCCGAGGCGGTGCTGCGCGCGCTGGCGCCCTGGGCCGCGCGCCGCGCGCCGCCGGCCGAGGCGCTGATGACCACGCTGCGCGACGCCCCGCGCGAGGGCCCGGTGCCCGAGGTGCTGCGCGCGCGGCTTGCGCGGCTGGCGACGCGCTGATGCGGGCCTTCGTCGCGCTCGACCTGCCCGAGGAGGTGCGCCAGCGGCTGAACCTTCTGGCGTTCATGCTGCCCCTGCCGCGCCGGGTGCCGCCCGAGACCATGCACCTGACGCTGGCCTTCCTGGGCGAGATCCCCGAGGCGGTGGCCGAGGAGGCGCACCACGCCTTCGAGGCCATCCATGCGCCGGCCTTCGCGCTGACCCTCGCCGGGGTCGGGCTGTTCGGGGGGGCGCAGGCGCGGGCGGCCTTCGCCGGGGTGGCGCCCGAGCCGCTTCTGGCGCATCTTGCCCGCAAGGTGGAAACCGCCGCCCGCCGCGCCGGTGCCCCGCCCGAGGCGCGCCGCTTCGTGCCCCATGTCACCCTCGGCCGCTTTCGCCCGGGCGAGGCCGATGCGGCGCGGCTGGAGCGTGCGGTCGTGGAGCATCAGGGGTTTGCCGCCGGCCCCTTCGCGGTGCGGGATTTCGTGTTCTACCGCTCGCATCTCTGGGCCGAGGGGGCGCATCACGAGGAACTGGCGCGCTATACGCTGGGGTAGCGCGGGGGGCGGGCGCATCACGCGGCGGCGCGGGCGGCGGGGCCCGGGCGGGTCAGCCCCCGGGGGTCACCCCGCCCGGCGCAGCCCCCCGGCCGGCGGCGCGGGGCGGTCGTTCATCGCGCGCGACAGCAGGATGACCGGCAGGATGCCCGCGGCCACGATCACCAGCGCGCCGGTCGAGGCCTCGGCCACCCGGGCATCGGCGGCAAGGCGGAAGACCCGCACCGCCAGCGTGTCGAAGTTGAACGGCCGCAGGATCATCGTGGCGGGCAATTCCTTCATCACGTCGGCGAAGACGAAGATCGCCGCCGACAGGATCGAGGGGCGCAAGAGCGGCAGGTGCACGCGCACAAGCGTGCCGCCCGCGCCGCTGCCCAGGCTGCGCGCGGCCTCGTCGAACGAGGGCGGCACGCGGGCGAGCCCGGCCTCGATGGAACTGAGCGCGATGGCAAGGAAGCGCACGCTGTAGGCGAAGACCAGCGCCGCGATGGTGCCGGTGAAGATCAGCCCCGGCGACAGGCCCGTGGCCCCCTCCAGCGCGCCGGCCAGCGTGCGGTCGAGCCAGGCCAGCGGCGCAAGGATGCCCACCGCGATCACCGCGCCGGGGATGGCATAGCCCAGGCCCGCCGCCTGCACCGCCGCCTGCACCGCCGGCCCGCCGTCGAGCCGGCGCGCATAGGCCAGGAACAGGCCCAGCGCCAGGACCACCGCCGCCGAGACCCCGGCCAGCGTCAGGCTGTTGGTCGCGAAGGCGAGGAACCGCGGCCCCCACATCGAATCGCCCACGGTGACATGCAGCCGCAGCAGCTCGGCCAGCGGCACGAGGAAGCCCAGCGTCACCGGCAAAAGGCAGGCCAGCGCGGCGAGCGCCCCGCCCAGCGGGCCCAGCCGCCGCCGCGGGATCAGCCCCGCGCGCCCGCCCGGATCGCCGGCATAGCGCCGCCCGGCGCGCCCCGCCCGCTCGAGCAGCAGGACCGCCGCGACGAAGCCCAGAAGCAAGAGCGCCAGCTGCGCCGCCGCCACGGGCGAGCCGGCGGCGAACCAGGTGCGGAAGATGCCCGTGGTCAGCGTCGGCACGCCCAGGTGCTGGACGGTGCCGTAGTCGGCCAGCGTCTCCATCGCGACAAAGCCGGCGCCGGCGGCGATGGCGGGGCGCGCCATGGGCAGCGCAACGCGCCCGAAGGCCGCCCAGGGGCCGATGCCGAGGCTGCGCGCGGCATCCATCAGCTGGCGCGACTGGCGCAGGAAGGCGGTGCGCGCCAGCAGATAGACATACGGATACAGCACGAAGGCCAGCAGCACCGCCGCCCCGGGCAGCGAGGCGACGGGGGGAAACCAGTAGTCGCCGCGCCGCCACTCGAAGGTCGCGCGCAGCCACGACTGCACCGGCCCGGCGAAGCTGAGCAGGTCGAAATAGACGATGGCGATGACATAGCCCGGCACGGTCATCGGCAGGATCAGCGCCCATTCGAACATCCGCCGGCCGGGAAAGTCGAAGCCCGCCACCAGCCAGCCCGCGCCGATGCCGATCGCCGTGGCCAGCGCGACGACGCCGGCGAGCAGCGCCAGGCTGTTGGCAAGGTAGACGGGCAGCAGGGTTGCGGCGAGATGCGCCCAGACCCCGTCGGAGGGCAGCGCGACCCGTGCCGCGACCGAAACCACCGGCACCGCGATCAGCGCCGCGATCGCGACCGCGCCCGCGCTCCAGATGCGCCGCACGCTGCCTGCGGGGGCGCGCACGGTTGCGCTGCGGGCCCCGCCCGAGGGCAGGATCGGCTCGGCCTTGCTCATCCGTTCTCTCCCGGTCTGTCCTGCCGCCCGATGGCCGCTGCGGCCGAGTGTCGATCATGTCCGACCCATATTGTCAACTATTGCCGCCCGGTCTAGGAGGGGGCTGCGCGCGGCCCGGGGACGGGCCGGCGCGCCGAATCGCCGACCCAGCCGCCATCCGGGCACGCCCCCGGGCGGGGCAAGGCAGGCCTGGAGCAGACAGGAGCCAGACCATGCTCAGAACCACCACCGCCCTGTGCCTTGCGCTCGCGCTTGCGGGCGCGGCCGGCGCCGCCGAGCTGAACCTCTACTCGTCGCGGCACTACGACACCGATCTTTCGCTCTACGAGAACTTCACCAAGGCCACCGGCATCAAGGTGAACCTCATCGAGGGCAGCGCCGACGAGCTGATCGAGCGCATCCGCGCCGAGGGCGCGCAAAGCCCCGCCGACATCCTGATCACGGTCGATGGCGGCCGGCTTTACCGCGCGGTCGAGGCGGGCATCTTCCAGCCCGTGGACAGCGCGGTGCTGGCCGAACGGATCCCGGCCAAGTATCGCCACCCCGACAACCTGTGGTTCGGTCTGACCAGCCGGGTGCGGGTGATCGTCTACGACCGCGACCGCGGCCTGCCCGAGGGGCTGGACGACTACGAGGATCTCGCCGATCCGCGCTGGAAGGGCGAGATCTGCATGCGCTCGTCCACCAACATCTACAACGTCTCGCTGATGGCCGAGCTGATCGAGGTGCTGGGCGAGGAGGCCGCCGAGGCCTGGGCGCGGGGCCTCGCCGCCAACCTGGCCCGGCCGCCGCAGGGGGGCGATACCGACCAGATCAAGGCGGTCGCTGCGGGCGAGTGCCGGATCGGGGTTGCCAACAGCTACTACTGGGGCCGGCTGGCGGGATCGGCCAAGGCCGAGGACCGGGCGGTGGCCGAGCGGACGGCGCTGATCTTTCCCAACCAGGGCAACCGCGGGGCGCATGCCAACATCTCGGGCGCGGGGGTGGTGGCGACGGCGCCCAACCGCGACGCGGCGGTGGCCTTCCTCGAATATCTCGTGACCGACGAGGCGCAGCGCATCTTCGCCGACGGCAACAACGAATATCCCGTGGTCGAGGGCGTGACACCCACCGGCCCGATCTCGGCCTATCTCGACTTCAAGGTGAGCGGGGTGAACGCGGCCGTCTACGGCGAGCGTGCGGCCCAGGCGGTGCGGGTCTGGGACCGCGCCGGCATGCCGTAAGGCGCAGCGCGGCGGCTGCGGGTCCGTCCGCAGGCTGACAACCGGCCACACCGCCTGCCGTGCCGCGGTCGGTGTGGCGTTCAAGGGTGCGGCCGGGCATCGCCCGCACCCCCGCCGTTCCCCCCGCGGGCATCGGTCGCGGTCGCCTGGCCGGTCCCTCGCGCTGCGCGCGGGGTCGGTCCTGCCCCCGCAGGGCAGGCCGGCCCCATGGCCTCGGGTCCCTAAGCCGTGTTAGGTCACCGCGGGGGGGGCGGGCCCGACGGGCCAGCAAGGGGGCCGGGCGATGTGGGAGGGAACGCAGGCGCGGCTGCGCACGGCGCTGGACGGCGGGGCCTGTCTGGGCGTGGTCTGGCTGACGATGGGCGGCAGCGCCGTGGCCGAGGCCGCGGCCCGCACGCGCCCCGATGCGCTGGTGCTCGACCTCCAGCACGGGCTCTACGATCGGCCGGGGCTCGAGGCCGCGGTCGGTGCGGTCTCGGCCGCGGTGCCGGTGCTGGTGCGGGTGGCCGAGAACGGGGCTGCGGCCATCGGCCAGGCGCTCGATGCGGGCGCCGAGGGGGTGATCGTGCCCATGGTCGAGACCCCGGCCGAGGCCGCGGCGGCGGTCGCCTCCGCGCGCTTTCCCCCCGTCGGGCGGCGCTCGGCCGGCGGGGTGCGGCCGCTGGCCGATCTTGCCGGTTACCTGCGCGGCGCCGGGGCGGCGCCGGCGGTGATCGTGATGGTGGAAACCGCGCGGGGGGTCGAGAACGCAGGCGCCATCGCGGCCGTGCCGGGGGTGGACATGGTCTTCGTCGGCACCGGCGATCTGGCGATCTCGATGGGCGTTCCCGTCGCCGGGCCCGCGCACGAGGCCGCCTGCGCCGCCGTCCTCGCCGCCTGCCGCGCCGCGGGGCGCGGCTGCGGCATCTTCACCGCCGACCTCGCCGCCGCGCTCGCCCGGCGCGCCCAGGGCTTCAGGCTGGTCGTGACGGCCTCCGACCTCGCGGCGCTGGAGCAGGTCTTCGGCGCCGCCGCGCGCGGCTTCCGCGGCGGCTGAGGCGCCCCCCGGTCGGCACCGGGGCGGGCTTGCCGGCTGCGGCGGCGGCTCTGGCTGCCGGCCCGAGGCCCCCCGCCGCCCCGCTCAGCGGAACAGCCCCAGCGCGAGCGGGGCGAGGAGGGCCGTGAGCACCGCGTTCAGCGCCATGCCGATGCCGGCAAAGGCGCCGGCGGTTTGGTGCACCTGAAAGGCGCGGGCGGTGCCGATGCCATGGGCGGCGCAGCCCACCGCGAAGCCGCGCGCGCGCCAGTCGCGCAGCCGCAGCGCGTTCAGCAGCGGGGTCGCCACCACCGCGCCGGTGATCCCGGTCAGGATCACCAGCACCGCCGTCAGCGTGGGCGATCCGCCGAGCCGTTCGGCGATGCCAAGCGCCACCGGCGCGGTCGCAGACTTGGGCGCCAGCGCGGCCAGCGTCGCAGGGCTTGCCCCCAGCGCGGCCGCGAGCGCCAGCGCCGAAAGCACCGCCGTGGCCGAGCCCGCCAGCAGCGCCGCCACCATCGGCAGCGCGACACGGCGCAGCGTGGCGCGCTGCTGCCACAGCGGCACCGCCAGCGCCACGGTCGCGGGGCCGAGCAGGAAATGGACGAACTGCGCCCCCTCGAAGAAGGCGTCGTAGGGCGTCGCGGTGGCCCACAGCACCACCGCCAGCAGCCCCGCCGCGATCGCGACCGGGTTCGCCCAGGGCCGCCGCCCGACGGCGTGGAACGCGGCATCGCCCAGCGCATAGGCCGCGAGCGTCGCCGTCAGCCACAAGAGCGGCGTCTGGGCAAGGTAGCTCCAGATCTCGGTGAAGTCACGCATCGCGGTTCCCCGTCGCGCGCGCCACAGCGGCAAAGACCAGCGCGCCCACGGCAATGGCCAGCACCGTCGAGACCAGGATCGCCGCGAGGATCGGCAGCGCCTCGGCCCCCAGCCGGTCGAGATGGCCGACGACGCCGGTGGCGGCGGGCACGAACAGCAGCGACAGATGGGCAAGGATCGTCTGCGCCGCGGGCTGGACGGCCGCGGCAAGGCGCGGGAACGCGGCAAAGGCCGCGATCAGGATCGCAAGGCCCAGGACCGGGCCGGGCAGCGGCAGGCCCGCGGCGCGGGCGAGGGCCTCGCCCGCAAGCTGGGCAAGAAGCAGGGCGGTAAGGGCGTGGACCATCGGGTGCGCTCCGGGCCTTGGGACGGGGGCGCGGGGTGCGCCCCGGGACAGGGGCGGCCGCCGGCGGCGCCGGCCCCGTGGAGCACTGGGCCGCCGGCCGCCCCTTCTGTCAAGCCTGTGCGCGTGCCGCAAGATGTTGGGGATCGCCTTGCGCGAACCCCCACATCCGTCACCGACCGGCTTGACGCGGGCGGCGCCAGGGGCGACGATGCGGCGCTGCCGCCCGGGAGATCCGCCTCTTGCGCTTCGTCCGCCTGCGCCTGAACGGCTTCAAGAGTTTCGTGGACCCCACCGATCTGGCGATCGCGCCGGGGCTGACCGGCGTGGTCGGCCCCAACGGCTGCGGCAAGTCGAATCTGCTCGAGGCGCTGCGCTGGGTGATGGGCGAGGCGCGGCCGACGGCGATGCGCGGCGAGGGGATGGAGGACGTGATCTTCGCGGGCGCGGCCGGGCGCGCCGCGCGCAGCTTCGCCGAGGTGGCGCTGCACATCGACAATGCCGAGCGGCGGGCGCCGGCGGGGTTCAACGACGCCGATGCGCTCGAGATCGTCCGGCGGATCACCCGCGACGGCGGCTCGACCTATCGCGCCAACGGGCGCGAGGTGCGGGCGCGCGACGTGCAGATGCTGTTCGCCGATGCCGCGACCGGGGCGACCTCGCCCGCGCTGGTGCGCCAGGGGCAGATCGCCGAGCTGATCGCGGCCAGGCCGCGCGCGCGGCGGCGGATCCTCGAGGATGCGGCCGGCATCGCGGGCCTGTACGCCCGCCGCCACGAGGCCGAGCAGCGGCTGGCCGCGACCGAGGCGAACCTGGCCCGGATCGCCGACGTGGTCGAGGCGATGGCGGCCCAGCTTGCCCAGCTTGCCCGCCAGGCGAAGGCCGCGGCGCGCTACCGCGAGATCGGCGCGGCGCTGCGCCGCGCCGAGGGTGCGCTGCTGCTTGCCCGCTGGCAGGCGGCCGAGGCGGGGCGCGCGGCAGCCGCGGCGCAGGCGGCCGA
>CALJZN010000038.1 GCA_937983405.1 uncultured Paracoccaceae bacterium | reverse complement strand
GCAAGCGATTTCAACCACATGCGCCAGACGGTGCGGCTGGCCAAGGCGCATGGCGTGAAGGTCGGCGCGCATCCCTCGCTGCCCGATCTGCAGGGGTTCGGCCGGCGCGAGATGACGATCGGGCGCGAGGAAATGGCCAATTGCCTGATCTACCAGATCGGCGCCCTGGCGGGGTTCCTGAAGGCCGAGGGCATGGAGCTTCACCACATCAAGCCGCACGGCAGCCTCTACGGCATGGCCGCGCGGCAGGAGGCGATCGCCCATGCCGTCTGCGACGCGGCCGATGTGTTCGGCGTGCCGATCCTCGGCATGACCGGCACGCTGCACGAGACGATCTATCCTGCCCGCGGGCACCGGATGATCGCCGAGTTCTACGGCGATCTCGACTATCGCCCGGACGGCAGCCTGATCGTCACCCGCGAGCACGACGCCAAGGATCCCGACGAGATGGCGCGCCGCTGCGTCCGGGCGATCACCGAGGGCAAGGGCACGGCCATCGACGGCAGCGACGTTCCGGTGCGGTGCGACACGATCTGCATCCATTCCGACACGCCCAACGCGCTGGACATCGCCCGCGCCGTGCGCGCGGCCATCGCCCCCTACACCGCCTGAAAGGACCGAACCATGGCACAGATCCTCTCGCCCCTGCCCGGCACCTTCTACCGGGCGCCAGCCCCGGACAAGCCGCCCTACAAGACCGATGGCGACCCGGTCGCGGTGGGCGACGTGATCGGACTGATCGAGGTGATGAAGAGCTTTCACGAGGTGAAGTCAGAGGCCGCCGGATCGAACATCCGGTTCGTCGTCGGCAACGAGGAACCGGTGATGGCCGGCGCCGTGCTGGCGGAGATGGAGTGACATGCTGAAGCGGCTTCTGGTCGCCAACCGCGGCGAGATCGCGGTGCGGATCATCCGCGCCGCGCGCGATCTCGGCATCGGGACGGTCGCGGTCCATTCCGATGCCGACCGGGAGGCGCTGCATGTCCAGCTTGCCGACGAGGCGGTCCTCATCGGACCGCCCGCGGCGAAGAAGAGCTATCTGAACGTCCCGGCCCTGCTCGAGGCGGCGCGCAGGACGGGCTGCGACAGCGTCCATCCCGGCTACGGCTTCCTCGCCGAGAATGCCGAGTTCGCCGATGCGGTCGCGGCGGCGGGGCTGGTGTTCGTCGGCCCCTCGGGCGAGGCGATCCGCCTGATGGGCGACAAGGTGGCCGCGCGGTCGGCCGCGCGGGCGGCCGGGGTGCCCGTTGTGCCCGGGTCCGCGGCCCGGGTGGACGGCATCGAGGAGGCGCGGCACATCCTGATCGACACCGGCTTTCCGGTGATGATCAAGGCGGCGGCCGGGGGGGGCGGGCGCGGCATCCGCATCGCGCGGAACCTCTCGGAGTTCGAGGCCGCCTTCCCGCAGGCGGCGGCCGAGGCGCTGGCGGCGTTCGGCGACGGCGGGCTCTACCTGGAAAAGGTCATCGGCCGGGCGCGGCACATCGAGGTTCAGGTGCTGGGCGACGGCAGCGATGCGATCCATTGCTACGAGCGCGAATGTTCGCTGCAGCGCCGGCGCCAGAAGCTGTGGGAAGAGGCGCCCTCCGCCGCCCTGCCCGAGACCGTGCGCGAAGCCCTCTGCGACAGCGCCGTGCGGCTGGCGCGGACCGTCGGCTATGCCGGGGCGGGCACCGTCGAATACCTCTACGACGATGCGACGGGTCAGTTCCATTTCATCGAGATGAACACCCGCATCCAGGTCGAGCATCCCGTGACCGAGATGATCACCGGCATCGACCTCGTGGCCGAGATGCTGCGGATCGCGGGCGGCGAGAGGCTGCGGTTGCGGCAGCGCGACGTGGCGATGAAGGGCCATGCGATCGAGGTTCGGCTGAACGCCGAGGATCCCGCGCGCGACTTCGCCCCCTGTCCGGGAACGGCCGGCGCCATCCGCGTGCCGGGCGGCCCCGGGGTGCGGTTCGACTCCATGCTCTATCCGGGCTGCGCCGTGCCGCCCTTCTACGATTCGCTTCTGGCCAAGCTGATCGTGCATGCCGAGACGCGCGCGGCCGCGCTTGCGCGGCTGCGCCGGGCGCTGGCCGAGACCCGGATCGAGGGGCTGAAGACCACCCGGCCGCTGTTCCTGGCGCTGGTGGACGACCCGGCGGTGCAGGCGGGAGACGTGCATACCCGCTGGCTGGAAGGCTGGCTGGAGGCGAATGCCGGGCGGCTTCAGCCCGAAACCGAAACCTGAGGGATAGGAGGCAGCCGATGTCGATCAGGTTCACCTTCGGCGGGGATGAGCACATCTTCGCCGAAGTGTCCGAGGAAATGTCGCTGGAGGCGTTCTTCACCGGCCTTTCCATGACCAATGCGGTGCGCGAGGCCGGGATCCGGGGCGTCACCGAGATCTGCCCGGCGAATGCCAGTTTCCAGATCAGGTTCGACCCGGATACGATCCGTCCCGAGGACCTGCTGGCCGAACTGAGGTCGCTCGAAGCCGCGGCCTCGAAGTCCGATGCCACGCTGCAGACGCGGATCATGGAGGTTCCGGTCTTCTACCGGGATCCCTGGACGCACGAGACGCTGATGCGGTTCCGCGAACGCCATCAGGACCCGACCGCCACCGACCTCGAATATGCCGCGCGCGTCAACAACCTCGGCAGCGTCGAGGCGTTCATCGAGGCGCACTCCGGCCAGCCCTGGTTCGTCTCGATGGTCGGCTTCGTCGCCGGCCTGCCGTTCCTTTTCCAGATGGTCGAGCGGTCGCGGCAGATCGAGGTTCCCAAATACCTCCGCCCCCGCACCGACACGCCGAAGCTGACCGTCGGTCACGGCGGCTGCTTTTCCTGCATCTATTCGGTGCGCGGGGCGGGCGGCTATCAGATGTTCGGGATCACGCCGATGCCGATCTACGACCCCGAACAGAAGGTCAGCTACCTCCGGGACGAGATGTGCCTTTTCCGTCCCGGCGACATCGTCAAATGGAAGCCGATCGGCCGCGATGCCTATGATGCGGCGCTGGAAGAGGTAGGCGCCAACCGGTTCGAACCGAACATCCGCGAGTGCACCTTCAGCCTCGCCGAGTTCAACCGCGACATGATGGGCACGAATGCCCGGCTGATGGAGGTGCTCAATGGCCGTTAAGGTGATCGCCCCCGGTCTGTCCACCACGGTGCAGGACCTGGGCCGGCCGGGCTACTACCACCTCGGGATTCCGCTGTCGGGCGGGATGGACCGCTTCGCGCTTCGCACGGCCAACATGCTGGTCGGCAACCCCGAGGGAGCGGCGGTGCTGGAGGCCGTGTTCACCGGGCCCGAGCTGGAGTTCACCGCCCCCGCGACGGTCGCCGTGACCGGTGCCGACCTGCCGGCGAAGGTCAACGGCGACGAGCGGCCGTGCTGGGAGGCCTTCCCGGTCAGGGCCGGCGATCGGCTGTCCTTCGGGTTCCTGAGGTCCGGCGCGCGCGCCTACATCGCGGTGTCGGGCGGCATCGACGTGCCCGAGAAGCTCGGCTCGCGGTCCACCTACACGCTGGGGGCGCTGGGCGGGCACGAGGGCCGGGCGCTGAAGGCCGGCGACGAGCTGCCCGTGGGCGCCGCGCCGGGCGCGGGCGGCGGGTCGGTGCCGGCCGCGCTGCGCCTCTCGCCCGGAACCCCGGCGGAGCTGCGGACGCTGCCCGGGCTTTACTGGCACCGGATCACCGAAGCGGCCGGCGAACGGTTCTTTTCGGACATCTGGAAGGTCGCGCCCGAGGCCGACCGGATCGGCTACCGCTTTCGCGGCGGCAGCCCGCTGGAGTTCGTGCCGCGCAAGCAGCCCTTCGGCGCCGGATCGGACCCGTCCAACATCGTCGATGCCTGCTATCCCTACGGCTCGATCCAGGTCCCGGGCGGCACCGAGCCGATCGTGCTGCACCGCGATGCGGTGTCCGGCGGCGGCTACATGATGGTCGGCACGGTGATCTCGGCCGACATGGACCTGATCGGGCAGCTGCAGCCGCACAGTCCCGCGCGGTTCGTCCGGGTCACGATGGAGCAGGCGCTGGCGGCGCGGCACGACCGTGCGGCGGCGCTGGCGCGCGTCCGGTCGCATCTGCGACGCTGACAGCGGGCCGGGGCAGACATGACCGGACTTGGCAGCCCCCGTTCACCGGCGCGCGCGGGCCTCGCGCGGGGTCAGGCCATAGCGGGCGCGGAAGGCGCGGCTGAACCGCGCCTGGTCGGAAAAGCCGTTGGCCCAGGCGATCTCTCCGATCGAGCGGCTGTCGGCGGGATTGGTCAGATCGTCATGCGCTGCGGCCAGCCGCATCTGGCGCACCCACTGGCCGAGCGTGCGGTCGGTGTCCCGCAAGAGATCGTGCAGGTAGCGCACCGAGACGCCGCAACGCGCGGCCACGGTTTCGGGGCCAAGCCCGGGATCGGCGAGGTTGCGCAGCACGAAGGCCTCGATCCGCGCCAGATGCCCCGCGCGCACCGACGAGGTCCCCGAGCCGAGCACCCGGTCGTCGGCCTGCAGGGCCAGCGCCAGCAGGTCCACAAGCTGCCGGCCGAC
>CALJZN010000037.1 GCA_937983405.1 uncultured Paracoccaceae bacterium | reverse complement strand
CGTCGGGGTCCGCCACCTCCAGCCGCTCGTCGCCGTTGATGAACCCGGCACAGCCCCGGCCGAACCGGGCCTCGAGCGCAGCGATCACCTGCGCCTGCGTCGCCTTGTATTCGGTGAAGAGAAGCAGCGGCTCGTCCGCGGGCAGCCGGGTTTCGACAAGCTCGATCAGCCGGGCGATCTTCGGTTCCGCCCCTGTCCAGCGCGCCCGCGCGACGGGCTCGTCGCGACGCGCGATCCTGCCTTCGGGGATCCGTTGGCCGCAGGGGCCAGCATATCGCGCACATGATCGCCGTCGGCCTGCTGCGCAACCGGCACGATCAGCGCCAGTCTCTGGTCGGTCACCACTCGCCATGGTCCTCGGACCAGGCGCGGACAGTGGCTCATTCTCCGTTGCCGGTTTCTGGTCTCGCAACCCAAACCTTCTCCGAAGATCCGCGATGACCACCAGCGTCATCCGCGGCCGTGCGCCGCCATACGCCGGAGGGTCCGCGCGCGGCCTCCTGCACCGCCACCCGGGACACGACCCGGGAGGCGCCGGCACCGCTGCCAAAGGGGCGACAAGGTCGAGATTCAGGCCCATATCCCCTGTGCTGCACGCTCAAGGGATACCGCCGATGGGACTTTGCCGCTATGCTGAGGTGGTCTTTCGGGAGCATGCGTGCGGTGCCTGACGCCTTGACCTTTGCCGCCCTCAAGGACAAGCAGCGCGCCGTCCGCGCGAATTTCCCCCCAACGATGGGGCTTCGCGTCCATCGCGCGATCAGCTGGATCGGGCGGGCCGAGGCTTGCGGCGAGGATGCCGATGCCCGCTTTCTCTTCCTGTGGATCGCCTTCAACGCGGCCTATGCCGACGAGCGCGAGTTCCAGGCGCCGGCTCCGGGCGAGCGCGAGGCCTTCCTGCGCTTCTTCGGCCAGATCGTCGCGCAGGATCCGGCGCGCCGGGTCTATCGCGCGCTGTGGCAGCGGTTCCCGGGCCCGGTGCGACTGCTGATGCAGAACCGTTTCGTTTTCAATCCGTTCTGGCAGCACCAGAACGGCATCGAGGGCTTTGCCGACTGGGAGGACAGGTTCCGCGCCTCGGCCTATGCCTTTGCCCGCGCCTTCGAGGGGGGCGACACGGTGCGCGTGCTGTGTTTCCTGTTCGACCGTCTCTATGTGCTGCGCAACCAGCTCGTGCACGGTGGCGCGACATGGAACAGCGCCGTCAACCGCGCCCAGGTCCGCGACGGCGCCGCGATCCTGGCCACGCTGATGCCGCTCTTCGTCGATATCATGATGGACGCGCCGGGCGCCGACTGGGGCAAGCCGTTCTATCCGGTCGTCGATGGGTGACGCTACGCACAAAAAAGACGATGTCCTGCGGTTTGCCGCGCTGCGTCCGGATCGCTCCCGGGGTCGTGCTGCGCCCGTGAAGCTGTGGCAATCGACGGCCTCGCCGTCTTTCGGTGGGCGCGGCCCGACAGACACCGTCAGCCCCCCGGCGAAAGGGCGACCTCGGGGCTGCCGGCGACGGGCCTGTGCCAGCTCTGGAACGGGCCGCATCGCCCCCCCCGGCCACCCCCGGGGCCGATGTTCCGCCCCCGGGATGCCACAGCAGCGGTCTGCGTCCGTGCGGCCAGCGGCAGCCTGTCCGTCCGGTGGCGTCGGCACCGCTCTGGGCCGCGATGGCCGCGTCGCCCGATCATCCAGCGTTCAGTGTCGGCCTGCCGGAACGCGATCGGCGCGCGGGGGCGTTCCTCGACGTCCGGAAGGTCCCGACCCGGCGCCGGTTCTCCTTCGGCGTCCGTCTCGACGCCGGCGCAGCGGTCCGCAACGCCCTGCCGGATCGGCCTTGGCGCCTTGTGCCGGCTGCCGCGCAGGGCGGCGCGGCTGCCACCGCCTGCGGCCGGACAAGCGCCGATGGCGACGACCGCCGCGACCAGACCGTGCTCGAGGGGTGCGCTTGCGGCGTGTCGGCGCCCCGCAGCGGTGCACGGTTTCGGGGGTGACCTTCCGTCGCGGTTTCGGGGCCGTGTGGCGGGCCGGCCCGTCCCGGCGAGAGACCGTTCTTGCGCGGCACAGGGTGCTTTCGCCAACTTGACGCAGGCAGGCCGGCAGGGCGCAGCCGCGCCCAGCCCATGCGGTGGCGCTTGCCGGGACGCAGCTGCCCCCGGGCGTCTGCCGGATCGCCCCGACGGGGCCCGATCGCACATCGGCCCCCGCGGTCCCGGCCGGCGCTGCAGGACCACCGACGGCATCGCCGCGCGCCCGCGGCAGAGGCAACACCGCGGCACGCCCGAGGCCCGGCAGACGCGGGCGACGCGGTGGCTGCGGCCTGCGGAGATCGGAATGACGGCGCATGTCGCTGCGACCCCGGCGATCCGGAGGGGCCGCCACCGCCCCGGGCCTTGACCCCTTCGATCCTGCCCCGTGCAGGTCGGTCCGCATCCCCTGCCTCGATGGTCAGCTCTCCAGCCCCGGGCCGCAGCCGGTCGAGCGTCTTGTCCCCCTCGTTCCGCGCCCGCCCGTCCCTCGATCGCGTCACCGTGCCTTTCAGCCGCTCCACCGGCTCGGCAAGTCACCTGAAACTTGCGGGGAACTCTCGCGCAAACAAACAGGGGGTGTCGTTTCTGCGGCAGAGCGCGCAGAAACTGTCACGGTCTGGTCGTAAAACGATGAAAACGCGGGCCCCGCGGCGCCGGCGCCCGACCTTGACAAGCACGGGGTTCGCCGACACTGTCCGCGCGGGTGTGGCGGAAGGAGTTCCGATTTTGCCCAGGATTGCACCTGAATTAGGCATTTCCAGCGATGAAGGTCATTCCCCAATCAGAATTGGGTCCGACATCAGGATCGAGTGGCCCGACCCGTCCGTGATTGCGCGAAAAGGAAGTCTTTTCGCCGACATCGTCACAAAAGGCTTCTCGCGGCTCAAGGTTCGTATCCCGCAGACCGAAGGGGTCAGGCTGTGCGTCGCCTGCCCGGGAACGGGCGGATCGACGGCCATCGCCTGCAGACTGATCGTCGAGGTCGCCGAGGCGGCCGCCGGCGATCGTGTCGTCGTTCGGCCCGGGCTGGCGCAGCCGGGGGGCGCCGCCTGGTTGGAGGCCGCGAGCGAGGACGTTGCACCGCGGCTTTCGCTGCGGGTGAAGGGATGGTACGACATTTCCGGGGCGCTTCTGGTCCGCATGGCGCAGAACGGACCCGCGGTCGAACTGGTTGTGGCGCTGCCGCCGGCCACGGTCCTGAACTTTCGCGAAATCGACGTGATCGCGCTGCCCGCGCAGAGGTCCGGCGGCGGGCTTGGCGCGCCCGGTGCGGCTGACGTCCGTCCGCTCCGGCCCTGGCGGGCAACCCGGATCCCCCGGGACGCCGTCGATGCCCATGTTGCCCGACCGGCGGTGCTGTCGGGGAGCGCCGAGCTCCGCGGACGCATGATCCACGGCCATGTCATCGGCCTGCCGCAGCCCTCGCAGGTGGAGATCGCCGTTGCCGGACGGACCCTGACGGTGCCCCTTGCCGGGCCTGCCCTTCTGGAGGATTGCTGGGTCGGCGACGCCCACGGGTTTTCCGCGGACCTGTCCGACCTTCTTCCGGACGATGGGGCTGGCGAGGTCGTGACCTGTCGCTTCGGTTCCCCCGATGCAACCCTCATTGCCGAGGTCCCGATCGGGCCCGATCAGAACCGCCTGGCATTCAGGATGTGGCGTGGCGACGACGGTGCCTTGACGGGATATGCGTTCGATCGCCGGCACCCCAGGGTCAAGCTGGATCTTGAATTGCTTGACCCGGAGGGCGCGATCCTTGCCGAGGCGGTGGCATCGTTGCAGCACCCCGCACAGCCTTGCGCGCCGGATTTCGTGCCCGAAGGACACGGCTTCCGCCTTGATCCGTCGACGCTGTCGGCCAAGCCCACGTTGATCGGGCTATCGATCCGGGTGAAGGGGGTCCCTGGGGCCGTCTTCGACGTGGCCACATGCTGTCTGCCCGTGCTCGAGGGGGCCATCGACGAGATTTCCGAGAAGCGGGTCTCGGGTTGGGCCGCACCGCCCTCCGCGGCGGGCGGTCCGGCGCGGGTGTCGCTGTGGCTCCGCGGCCGTCGCCTGGGCGCAGCTGTCGCCGAGGAGTTCCGCGAGAGTCTGACCGTCGTTTATCGATCCAACGGCTTCTGCGGCTTCTCGTTGCCGCTCCCGGGTCCGCTTGAACCCGGGGATGTCGATCGCCTTCTGGTCGTGGTGGATCCGGGACTGGGGCGCCTCACGGCGGCCCCGGAGGTTCTCCAGAACGCCCGGCGGCTTGCGGATGCCGCGCGCACGGCGGGCGCCGACGCGCCGGGCCCGCTGGGCCGGGCCGATGCGGTCGGGCCGACATCGGTGACGGGGTGGGCCTTGGATCGCCGCGATCCGGGGACACCCGTGCGCGTCGGACTGTTCCTCGACGGACAGCTTGTCGCCAGCGTCCTGGCCGATGCGCCGCGCGCCGACGTTGGCACCCGCTTCGGGACAAGCGGTCGCCACGGCTTCGGCATCGAGCTGCCTCCGGGGCTCGACCTCGACGCCGAGGTTCCGTTGCAGCTTCGGATCCTCGGCAGCGAGACGCCGCTCTCGAATGTGCCGCGGGTCTTCCGCCGCAGCCGCAAGGGGCTTGTGCACCCCCGGCCGAAGGACCTGCCGTCGGCGGCCTATCCCGCGGTGTTCGATCTCCGCGCCGTCCCTGGCGAGGCCCGCCTGCGGAGCGTCGGGATCGTGGTTCTCAACAGGAATGGCGCGGATCATCTCGAAGGGCTGTTCCGCAGCTTCGCCGCTGCCAACCGGCACCCCGACTACCGCTTTCTGGTGATCGATCACGGATCGACCGACGCCAGCCTCGACGTCTGCGCGCGGTGGTCGGACAGGCTGGCCATCGACGTGCTCGCGCGCGGCGTGAACGCCTCCTTCTCGGAGTCAAACAACCTCGGCGCCAGCCGGTGCCGGGCGGATGTCCTTCTGTTCCTGAACAACGATATCCTCCTGACCGAGGATGTCCTGTCGCCGATCCTGCGCATCCTCGAGGACGACCGGGTCGGGGCCGTGGGTGTGCGGCTGGCCTCGCCCTGCGACGACGCCCGGGAAGGAACGCCCTCCGCGGGGTTCGTGCAGCATCTCGGGATCCGCTTCGGGCACAAGCCCGACCGCCCGCTGATCGCGGCCTACGAACAGCCGCAGACCGCGGCGCTCGCCGCCGAGGTGGGCAAGCCGTGGAGGGTTCCGGCGGCGACCGCCGCGCTTCTTGCCATGCGGCGCGGGGATTTCGAGACGCTGGGCGGGTTCGACGAGCGGTATTTCTACGGCTATGAGGACGTCGATCTGTGCCTCAACATCCGCCGGACCCTGGGCAAGGAGATCGTTTGCGCGACCGGGGTGACGGCGCTGCACGTCCGCGGCGCCACCCGATCGAGCCAGTCGCACGAGAGCCGGCAGATCTTTGCGGCGAACCAGGCTCTCCTGTCGGCGCGCTTCGGGGCCGAGGTCAGGCAGGCGTTGCGCCGGGACATCCTTGCAGGGGGCCGCTTCTGGCGGGCAGAGCCGCTGCGCGTTGCTTTCGCCGTCAGCACCATCGACATGGCCGCGCCCGAGGCTGATTTCTTCACCGCCTACGAACTCGGGGAGGCGCTGGTGCGGACGTTCGGCTGGCAGGTGACCTACCTGCCGCCCGAGGCATGGTACGACCTCGCGGATGTCGATGTCCTTGTCGCGATGCGGCACGACTGGTCGCCGCGCAAGGTCAGCGCATCGAATGCGAACCTTGTCCTCGTCGCCTGGGCGCGAAACTGGTTTTCTGCCTGGCTGGATGCGCCGTGGATCGAGTCGTTTGACGCGATCTGGGCTGCCTCTGCCAAGGCGCGCGATGCGTTCGCCGGACGGACGGGGGTTCCTGTCACCGTGGTGCGGATTGCGACCAATCCCGAACGCTTCGGCGGGGCGGCACCCTCGGACGACCTGCGCAGCGATTACTGCTTCACCGGCAGTTTCTTCAAGGCGCCGCGCGACGTCATTTCCTGTCTGGACCCGGAGGCGCTGCCCTATCGCTTCGCGCTGTTCGGTCACAACTGGTCGCAGGTGCGCTGGCTGGCGCCCTACTGGAAGGGCCCGCTGCCCTATGACGCGATGCCCTCGGTCTATGCCTCGACCAGGATCGTGATCGACGACTGCAACCAGACGGTCAAGCCCTGGGGATCGGTCAACTCGCGCGTCTTCGACGCGATTGCGGCCGGAGCGCTTGTTGTCACCAACGGCCTGCAGGGGTCGTTCGAGGCATTCGACGGACTGCTCCCGGTCTACCAGACGCGGGACGAGCTGAGGGCGCTGCTCGAACGCTACCTCGGCGACGAGCCGGCCCGCCTTGCCCTGGTTGCGAGGCTGCGCCGTCGGGTCGAGGCGGAACACACCTACCGCCACCGCGCCGCGACCGTCCGGGCCTCGCTCCTCGGGGCCTTCGAAGGGCTGCGCTACCGGGTGCGCGATGCCGCCCCCGCCAAGGCCCCCAGGTCGCCGGTCAGCGGCATGGTTGCGGCCGGGCTGCGCGCCGCCGGCTGTTTCGTGCGGGCCGCCGGCGACATGCCTGCCGCCAGGGGCGTCGAGCAGCTTGGCGACGACGTGGTCGTGTTCGTGACCTCCGGCGAACTTTCGCGCGAGGTGGATGGCCGGCAAGACCAGGTGGCACTGCTTGTGCACCTCGGCACCGCCGACGACATCAGCCTCGCCGCTGCCCGGCGCTTCGATGCGCTGCTGGTGCGCACCCCGGATGACGCCGAGCGGCTGGAACCCGCCGGCCGGCCGGTGCGCGCGATCTTTCCCGACGCCGCCGCCGCCGAGCGCGTCCTGCGGACCCTGTCGGATGGCGACACCGTGCTGACCGACGCACAGACGCTGCAGCGCTGCCTCGCGGAGCAGCTGCGCTGGCTGACGACGGTCGCCGAGGCGTGCAACCGGACGAAGTTCGACACCGTGCCGCACCGGCTCATCGATGCAACGGCGGTGCACGAGTTGCGTCCGCCCTCGGTCAAGGTGCTCTTCTGGCCTGACTACACGCTCAACAATCCCTATCAGCGTCTGATGTACGAAGCGGCCCCAAGCTGGGTGTCGGTCGCGCCGGGAACGCTGCGGTCTGCGCTGAAGTCGCTCGAGGGGGCCGGGACGGCGGTCGTCTTCCATCTGCACTGGACGGCGCCGATCCTCGGCCGGGACACCACAGCCGAGGAAGCGGCCGAGCGCATGAGGGCCTTTATCGGCGAGCTGGAGGCGTTCAAGCGCGGCGGCGGACGACTGGTGTGGACCGTGCACAACACCCTGTCGCACGAGTGTCGCCATCCCGAGCTGGAGGCGGCCCTCTGCGCCACGATCGCCGAGCAGGCGGACCTCGTCCATGTCCATGGGGGGCGTGTCCCCGAACTCGTGCAGCCGCACTACCGCCTCCCGGGCGAGCGGACGGTCGTGGCCCGTCACGGATCCTACATCGGACGGTATCCCCAGACGATCGACCGGGCCACCGCCCGCCGGCGGCTGGGACTGGCAGAGGCGGATCGGGTGTTCGTCCACTTCGGCCAGCTGCGCGGCTACAAGGGGGTGGAGGACCTTCTCGACGCCTTTGCCGCGGTCCGGTCCGCCAGACCCGACTGCCATCTTGTGATCGCCGGCAAGCCGGGCGCCGAGGAAACCGCGGTCCTTGACCGGGCGGCCGCCATGCCGGGGGTCACGATCGCCCTGGGCGAAATCCCTGACGACGAGGTGCAGACCTACCTTACGGCTGCCGACGTCGTCGTCCTGCCGTTCACGCGGGTTCTGACGTCGGGGTCGCTGTACCTCGCCCTTTCGTTCGGACGGCCGGTGATTGCGCCCCGCCTCGGGCTTGTGCCGGATGTCGTTCGGGACGGGATCGAGGGCCTTCTGTACGATCCCGAGCGGAAGGACGGCCTGCAGCGCGCGCTCGAGCGGGCCTGCCAGCTGGATCCGGACGAGATGGCGAGCCTCGGCATCAGGGCTCGGGAACGGGCCGTCGCCTGCGACTGGACCGAGATCGCCGCGCTCGTTTCCCGGTTCATCCCGGCTCTCGTGCACGGCCGGGCAAGGATGATCGACGTCTTCGGGGCGAAACGGCTGTGCGTCGTCTCCGAGGGGCGCAAGAAACCGGAACGGCGCCGGGTTGCAGCCGTCGTTCTGCACTACAGCCATCTGGAGGATACCGTCCGGTGCGTCCGTTCCCTGCTCGCGCAGCGGTTCGGCGACCTCCATGTCTACATCGTCAGCAACGCCGAGACCGCCGAGGCCTTCGGCACCCTGGCGCGCGCCTTCCCCGACTGCACCGTGGTGCAGTCGCCCGACAACCTCGGCTATGCGGGCGGCAACAACATCGGTCTCGCCCTCGCCCTCGGGGACGACTTCGAGCTGTGCTGGATCGTCAACCCCGATACCGTGGCGCCCGAGGACTTCCTCGAGCGGATGATGGCGATCGTCGATGTCAACCCGGGGGTCGCGCTGTTCGGACCCAAGATCCTGTTCGGAGATCGGCCGGACCGCGTCTGGTTTGCCGGCGGCCTTGTGGCGTGGGACGAGGGTCTGGAGACGACGCACCGGTTCATCGGCAAGCGGTCCGACGAGGTGCCGGATGTCCCGATCCCGTGCGACTACATCACGGGGGCAAGCCTGCTCTTCCGTTCCGACGTGATCCGCAGGATCGGACCGATCCCCGAGGACTACTTCCTCTATTTCGAGGAGACCCACTGGTGCCTGAACGCCGCGCAGGCCGGCTTCGGGATCGTCACCTATCCTTCGGTGAACCTGCATCACCACAAGCGGTCCGAGGAGGGTGGGGCACCCACGGCCGTCTACCTCTACTATTTCATCCGCAATGCCCTTGTCCTGTGCCGGAGACTCCGACCCGACCGGCTGGACGCAACCGAACGCGGGCTCCGGCGCAAGGCCGAGGCGTGGCTCGAACAGGTCCGCGTCGCCACTCCCGAGCGGCTGGAGGAAGCCCGGCGTGTCATCGCGCAGGGCTTCGCCGACGGCTGTGCGGGCGTGACCGGGCGCGTCCCCTTGGGCGCCATGCGGCCGGATCCCGTCGCAAGCCGAGCGGTCGCAGCGGGCGCATGACCCTGGGGCTTCGCCTGCCGCGCGGCTCGCCCAGCGGCGGCGCGGGGGTGTCGGCGGCGGGGCCCGGCGTGGGGCGGGGGCCGGCGCGGGGCGGGGGCCGGGCGACGCAGATCGAAACGACGGCGCTTCCTGGGGGGCCGATGGTGACGCTGCGGCGCTCTGGTAGACGGACCGGCCCCGGGCGGGCTGGCGCGACAGGGCGGCGGCGCTGTTGCGCACGCACGACGGCGGGCGCGGGGCGGTGGCGCTGAAGGATCGGCGCGTCACCCGGCGTCTGCCGTTCCGGACCGGAGTGCCGGATGACCTCGGCCGGGCGCAGCGCCATGTCCTGATCCTGCGCCACCCCGACGAGGTCGCCGAAAACCAGATGCACCGCGCCGCGCGGCGGCCGGACAAGGCTCCCCGCATGAACACGCCCCGGGCGATGCCTGTGCTGGGGACGACGCTTATGCGCGCGCTCCGCACGACGCTGCCGCCGGGCGCCGCGCTCACGGCGCGGCACGACGCGCTGCAGCGCGATCCGCGCGACGTGCCGGAGGCTGGCAGGCCGGCTTGGGCTGCGACCGGATCTTGCGGTGCCGGACCGCGTTGCGCCTGATTTCCCGGATGCGGCAGTTCACCGCGCCAAGGGCGGCACCCCGGGCCAGTCGCTCGGGCGCGTTGCGGCAGTCGGACGGCGGGATCGAGGTGCTCCTCGAAACCGATCAACGCCCCGGTCAGGTGCCCGCAACGGGAAGGCCAACCCGATGACGCTTGAACCCGGTCACGTCCCGGACCTCGTGGCAATTCGGGGGCGGCGCGCGCTCCCCGGGGTGTACGGACGTCCGCCCCGCCGGCGGCGCCAACCGTCAGCGAGGTCACGCCGGGATCCAGGGTGCCGACCTTGCGGCTGTCGGTCAGGAAGATGGGCGGCCCGGGCCCGCCATCGGCGACGGCGCTGCGGGGCCCAAGCCCGCGCCGGGGGGCGCTGCGGGGCCGGCCGATCCGGTGCTGCACGCTCCCTAAGCCCCGCCCCTTGCGCTGCCGGCCCCGACGCACAGGCAGGCCAGGCCGACCCGTGCTGCCCTGCGCCGCACCCTGCCGGTGCCGCGCAGGGCACGCCGCGCCTCCGGGTCGGGGCCGGCGGCGCAGGCTCGACGGCCGGGCAACCCTTCGCCGGTCCGTGCACCCCGTGCCCCCGGATCTCGCCGCCCGGGCAACCCGCCGGGCAAGGTCCACCGCCTGCGCGACACGACCCTCGCCGACCGCCGGATCATCTCGCACCCCATCCCGGAGCGCCGGCGGCGGTCCGGCGAAGGCCCGGGCCGAGCGAAGCCCGGCGGGCGCGTCGCGAACCGCGGCAGCGACCTCGCCGCGTTCGAGCAGGAGGGCGTTCCATCCACAAGCCGCCAGCGGCTCGCTGCCCCCTTACGCCCCCGGCGACCGCCGACATGGCCGTCCCGCTCCAAAGCCCTGATGTCCCGCGTGTTTCGTTTGCCGCAGGCTCTGTTGCACAAGTCTGGTGACGGTCGGACGTCGCCTTGCCCCGGACAGACCTACTCCGCGACCTCAGCAATGGGCGGTGTCCGCAAACCATGTTGGTGCGAGGGCCTGAAGCGAGCGGCAGGCTGAGCGCATCAAGGCAGGAGCGGTCCGCGTTGTTCCGGGCGGCGTGCCGGAGGCCGTAGGCTGCAAGGTTCCTTGACGCGGGACCGCAGAAGGGCTGCATGAAGGCGCGGAACCGGCTGACCAGGGCGTTCACGGTGTCGATGTGGTGGCTGCGCGGGGTGCGCTTCGAGCGACGGCCGACCATCAGCGCGAAGTGCGGGGTGCGCGCGTCCTTCGCGATCCGCCCGCAGGTGACGAACCCGCCCGTGCAAAGCACCGCATCCGGCGCCGTCACGGGCCGCAGGGCACCGCAGATCGCTGCCTGGCCCGCGTCCCTGGCCCGCGTCGGCGATGGCCTCTAAGGCGCGGTGCCCGGCGCGATCCGCGGCTGCAAGGAGCATCTTCTCCCCGGCCCGCCAGCCGCCCGGAGGCGCTGCCGCCAGACCGCCCCTGCGCCGGTAGGCCCGCCAGCTCAGGCGCGGCGGTGCCGGGTGGTTCGCGGGGGCGCGCGGGTGCCGGACCCACCCGCGCGATCCCTCTCGGCTTTTGCGTTGCCGGGCTTCGTCGGCTCCGGCGTCAGAGCGCCGATGATCGCCATCCGCCAGCGCCAGATGCTGGAACGCGACCCACCCGGCACCGCGGCCCCGCGGCGGCAGGACATCGGCTGCGGCGCCTCGATCATGTCACGCGCCAGCGCCACCACAAGGTCGGGGCGATGCACCCCGTCGTCGTCTCCTGCACCGCCAAGATGCTGCGCGCGGCGGGGCTTCCGGGCAGGGACGGGCGGCCCGCGTGCAGGGACGGCAACGAGGCCTTCACCGCGGCCCTGCAGACGTTCGTGCACAACGGCGCACGATACGGTATCCCCGCCGCCACCCCCCGCGGCGGCACGTCGTGGCGGAGCTGCGCCTCATTCGTCAGCCAGATCTGCGGCAGCCTCCTCAAGGACGGATGGTTCCCGCCCGGCGACAGCGTCCAGAAGGCGGAGGTCGGCGTCACCCTCGGGCTGCGGCCGGCCGCTGGGCCCCGGGCAGGGCGACCGGCGCTGACCGTGAACCCCTTCCTGCTGGTGTCCACCGGCTGGGCCTGCTCGACAGCTGGGCCGGGATCGTGCCGCCCCAGCTCATCCCCCCGCGGTCATCAGCGTCTCAAAGCAGGTCTGCGGCGCGATCCCGATGGGATACCGCGAGGCGGCCGTCGTCGACGGCGCGGGGCATTTCCAGCTTCTGTTCCGCATCTTCCTGCCGGTGACCACGGGCGTCACCGCGGCGCTGGCGATCACGCCCTTCGTCAGCGCCTCGACCACCCTCCTCTGGCCGTTCCTGGCGCAGACCTCGCAGGAGGTGATGAACGTCACCGCGGGCCTGACCCGGCTGCGCGAGGCCTGCGGCACCCGCTCGGCGGGCGAGACGGCCTGCCGATGATGCTTCTGTGTCTCGTGTTCCAGCGCCAGATCACCCGGGCCATCGTGCCGTCGCGCGGGATCGGGGGCCGGAGGACGCGAAAGGGGGGGCGGCACCATGCCCGCTGTGGCGTTCGCGCGGGTCGGCACGTCGCTCGGGGCGCTGACAGTAATGCGCGAACTGCGCGTCCGCATCGAGGATGGCGAATGCGCCGTGCTGGGTGGCACGGCCGGCCTCCGGCGACGTCTCCGCGGTTCGCCCGGCAAGCCCGGCCAGCGCCGCCACCATCGCCCGGATCGGGCGCGGCCCCTGCGGCCCGTCCCGGCCGAAGGGGCCGCCGGGTGCAGCCAGCGCCACCGCCTCGGCCCCCGCCTGCGCCGCCAGCACCGCCACGCCCAGCGCACAGGCCGCGGCAAAGGCGGTCTCCTGCCGCGGGTCGCGGTCGGTCATCGTCATCCGCCGCGCCTCGGGGTTGGCCGCAAGGCCCGCGCCGTAGGGGTTGCCGCGCATGGCGACGGCGCAAAGGCCCGGCCGGCAGCCCCGCGGCCCGCCGATGGCGCGCGCTCTGGCGAAGATGTCGGGCAGGGCCTCGAGCGTCTGCGCCACCGACCGGTCGTCGGCCATGTGCACGATCGCGGCATTGCCATGCGTGACATAGGCGCCGAGGCCCGGCCCGGGCCGGCAGCGGTTGAGCTCGGTGAGGTTGCTCAGCATGCCCGCGCCGATGCGCGCCCCGGGGACAGGCGCGCGCGGCCCGGCCGGCCGCATCGGCGGGGCAGGCGCCCCCGGGCCGGCGCCCCTCGGGCTGGTCGCTGCATCGACCGGACAGCCGGGCGCGGCGATGCGGGCCAGGTCATCCCGGCCCCCGGTCGGCCCGCGGTCGGCCCCCGGCCCGGACCGCCGGCGGGCAGCGCCCGGGGCAGGGGCAGCGCGACCGGGCGGCAGTGTCCTGAAGCTTGCATCCGACCCGTTGCGCCGATCCTCGGTCGCGAACACGTCGCCCCCGAAGGCGAGCGCCGCCGCCACAGGGCCGACGCGGTGGCGCAGGCCGGCAATGTCGCGCACCGGCCGATCGGGGCGGATCGCCGCGGGAAAGGCGGCCGGCGCGGCGGTGCCCTCGGGGTGGCGCACATCGACCGGCTGGCGCGAGACGCCCGGCAGCGGACCGCGGGCATCCGGACGGGTCTCTATTCCGCCGGCAGACGCTTCTCACCGAAAAGGCGCTGAGCGACCGCCACGGCGTCAGCCGCCCGGAGGCGCGCGGGGCTAACTTGCGCCTGAAGTCCGACGGTCTGGCCGAACGCCGGCGCGGCAGCGGCGGCTGCGTCACCGACCCGGGCCGGCCGACCTGGCGAAGACGAAGCCGACGCTCGAGGCGCCGCGTGCGACGGCGCAGTCCACGCGCGACCTCATCATGGCCGACCAGAGCTTGCACAACGCCATCGCCGCGGCGATGCAAAACCGGTTCTACGCCAGGCTCACGGCCTTCCCGGCCGGCACCCCGATCGCTGCGATCTTGCTGATCCAGTCCGCCCCGCCCGGCGTCGATCCCAGGCGCAGCACGATCGCCGGGCACAAAGGCAACGGTGCCGCGAACCAGGCGCGCGCCCCCGACCTGACGCCGCGCGGCGGCGCCAGCGGCGAAGACCGTCGCGTCGCCGGTCTGGTCCGCAGCGAAGGCTGCCACCGCCGCCGGCACGGACTGTGCCGGCTGCCGTCAGCGACATCGCTGCGGGGAAATCGCGAACAGCGGCGCCCGGTTCGGAGGCATCGGCGTCGGCCCTGCCACCGAGCCGGTCGTGGCGCCCGTCGTGGCGCCCGTGGTGGCGCCCGTGGTGGCGCCGGCCGGGGCAAGCCCGGCGCAGCGGCGGATGCGGCCGGTCAGTCCGCGGCCTGCAGGCTGCGGCGGGCGATGTCGGCGGCATCGCGCAGGTGGGCGTTGACGGCGGCGCTGGCGCCTTCGGGGTCGCCGCGGCAGATCGCGTCGCAGATCCGCTCCATGTGCATCCGGCCCGAGATGCTGCGGTCGGTGCTGGCCAGCGTCACCGCCCGCAGCCGCGAAATGCGGCTGTTCAGGCGCTGGACGATCTCCCAGGCGACATCCTGGCCGGCGGCGGCAAAGATCACCTCGTAGAACGTAGCCGTCGCCTCCAGCAGCGCGCCCGGCGGGCCGGCGTCGAAGGCCGCGGTGATCCGGTCGAGGGCCGCACGCAGCCGCGCCCGCACCTCTGCATCGGCGCGGCGGGCGCAGGCGGCCGCCGCGTCGGCCTCGAGCAGGCGGCGGATGTCATAGATCTGGCGGGCCCGCGGCCAGTCGAGCCGCGCAACCACCGGCCCGATCCGGGGAACGGTCTCGACCAGCCCCTCGGCCTCGAGATAGCGGATCGCCTCGCGCACGAC
Source organism: uncultured Paracoccaceae bacterium (assembly GCA_937983405.1). Taxonomy (GTDB): domain Bacteria; phylum Pseudomonadota; class Alphaproteobacteria; order Rhodobacterales; family Rhodobacteraceae; genus JAHDXW01. The sequence continues at coordinate 46,045 of CALJZN010000037.1, read as the reverse complement.
CGAGCGCGACACGCCCAGCAGATCGCACAGCGTGCGTTCCACCAGCCGGTCGCCCCCGGCAAGCTGCCCCGCGATGATCGCCTGACGCAACCGTTCGACGACCCGCATGCGCAGCGGGGTGATCTGAACGTCGAGCCTGAGATCGAGCGCCTGCACGTCGGCCATGACCCAGCCTAGAGCCGGCGGCGCGGGGACACAAGAAGCACTTGACATGCGGTCTTATGGTATACCAGCATATGATCAGCGCGCCGCAGCCGCTTTCCGACCCGCGACCGGAGTCCCCCGATGTCGGCCCAGATCCGCAAGACCTGCACCATCGTCGAAACCACGCTGATCGAGGGCGGCCGCCCGGCGCCGCGCCCGCTGCGGCTGATCGCGGCGCTCGCGGTGTTGCGCAATCCCTGGGCCGGGCGCGGGTTCGTCGAGGATCTGCGGCCCGAAATCCACGCCGTCGCGCCCGAGCTGGGCCGGGTTCTGACCGACCTGATCCTCGACGCGGCCGGGGGGCGGAGGCGGTCGAGGCCTACGGCAAGGCGGCTGTGGTCGGGCTGGCGGGCGAGGTCGAGCATGCCAGCGCGCTGATCCACACCTTGCGCTTCGGCAACGTCTATCGCCAGGCCCTCGGCGCCAAGACCTATTTGGCCTTCACCAATGTCCGCGGGCCGGCGAACTGCCCGGTGATGATCCCGCTGATGGACAAGCACGACGAGGGGCGGCGGTCGCATTATCTGACGGTGCACGCCGCGATCCCGGATGCGCCGGCCGCGGACGAGATCGTGGTCGCGCTCGGCGCCGCGACCGGGGGGCGGCCGCACCACCGCATCGGCGACCGCTATCAGGATCTCCGGGAGCTCGGGCATGACCCCGCGAACCCTGCGGCTGTCTGACGGGCTGGCCGTGGGCCTGGCCGAGGCAGGGGACGGCGCGCCGCTCATGCTGATCCACGGCGTCGGCATGTGCGCGGATGTCTGGGCGCCGCAGGTCGAAGCGCTGGCGGCAGATCATCGGGTGATCGCTGTCGACCTGCCCGGCCATGGCCGGAGCGACGCCCTGCCCGGCACGCCAAGCCTGCCCGATTTCGTGGCCTGGGCCGGGCGCGTCGTGGAGGCGCTCGGTCGCGGGCCGGTGGCGGTGGCCGGGCATTCGATGGGCGCGCTGATCGCGACCGGGCTGGCGATCGAGCGGCCCGAGCTGGTGCCCCGGGTGGCGATTCTGAACGGCGTGCACCGCCGCAGCCCCGAGGCGCGCGCCGCCGTACTGGCGCGCGCGCGCGACCTGGCCGAGGGGCGGGGCGATGTCGAGGAACCTCTGGCACGCTGGTTCGGCCCGGGCGAGACGGCGGTGCGGGCGCAGGTGGCGGCGTGGCTGCGGCAGGCCCCGCCGCACGGCTATGCCGCCGCCTATCGCGCCTTCGCCGAGGGCGACGCGGTCTATGCCGGGCGGCTGCACGAGATTCGCTGCCCCGTCCTCGTGCTCACCGCCGACGGCGACGCCAATTCGACCCCCGAGATGGCCCGCGCCATGGCGGCATCGGCGCCGCTGGGCCGGGCGGTGGTGATCCCCGGGCACCGCCACATGGTGGCGCTGACCGCGCCCGATGCGGTCAATACCGAACTCCGCCGCTGGCTGGCCAGCCGCGAGGCCGTGGCATGACCGCCCCGTTCGACCTCCGCGCCCTGCGCGACGCCTTCGGCTGCTTCATGACCGGGGTCACGGTGGTGACAACGACAGATCCCGCGGGCCGGCCGCTGGGCTTCACCGCGAACTCCTTCGCCTCGGTCTCGCTCGATCCGCCGCTCCTGCTGGTCTGCATCGCCAACGGCTCGTCGAACCTCGCGCGGTTCGCAGGCGGGGCGGGATTTGCGGTCAACATCCTCGCCGAGGGTCAGGCCGCGATCGCGCGCACCTTCGCCCGCCCCGCGGCCGACCGCTTCGCCGGCCTCGCCTGGCACATCGGCCCGGTCGGCGCGCCGATCCTCGACGGCGTCGTGGCCTGGTTCGACTGCACCCGCGAGCAATCGGTGCCGGCGGGCGACCACACGATCCTGATCGGCCGGATCGGCGCCTTCGCCGCCGCGGCGCATCCGGCGCTGGGCTATTACCGCGGCGCCTATCTGACCCCGGCGGCGACGGCGGCGCAGCTGCCCACCGGACCCGAGGTGGTGATTGCGGCGATCCTCGAGGCCGAGGGCCGGGTGCTGCTGGTCGCGGACGGGCAGGGCGGGCTGGCGGTGCCGATGGCGCGCGTCGGGCCGAAGGGGGTGCAGGCCACGCTGCGGGCGCTGATTGCCGAGCTCGGGCTCGAGGCCGAGCCGGGACTGATCTATGCCGTCTACGAGGATGCCCGCCGCGGCACCCAGCACATCGCCATCCGCTGCCCCGCGCGGCTGGCCCGCCCGGCCCGCGGCGCCTTTGTCGCGCTCGCGCCCGAGGGGCTGGTCGATGTCGCTGACCCGGCGCTGCGCGCGATGCTGGCGCGGTTGGCCGAAGAGGCGCGGCTGGGCACCTACGGCGTCTATTTCGGCACCCACGAGGCCGGTCGGGTGCAGCGTGGCAGCGAAGGTCGTCCGTCATGAAATTCTCGCTCTTCATCCACATGGAACGCATCTCGGCGCGGGACGAGGAGCGCAGGCTCTACGAGGAGATGATCGAGCTCTGCCGGATCGCCGACGAGGGCGGGATGCACGCGATCTGGACCGGCGAGCACCACGGCATGAGCTTCACCATCGCGCCGAACCCGCTGTTGAACCTCGTCGATCTGGCCCGGCGCACGCGCAACGTGCGGCTGGGCACCAGCACGGTGATCGCCCCTTTCTGGCACCCGATCCGGCTGGCCGGCGAGGCGGCGATGGCCGACATCATCATGGACGGCCGGCTCGAACTGGGGATCGCCCGGGGTGCCTACAGCTTCGAGTACGAGCGGCTGATGCCGGGGCTCGACGCCTGGAACGCCGGGGGACGGATGCGCGAGCTCATCCCGGCGGTCAGGGCGCTGTGGGCGGGCGACTATGCCCATCAGGGGCAGTATTGGCAGTTTCCCGCCACCACCTCGGCGCCGAAGCCGCTGCAGCAGCCCGGCCCGCCGATCTGGGTGGCCGCGCGCGACCCCAACAGCCACGACTTCGCGGTGGCGCAGGGCTGCAACGTGCAGGTGACACCGCTGCATCTGGGCGACGAGGAGGTGGCAAGCCTGATGGGCCGCTTCAACGCCGCCTGCGCGGCGCATCCCGAGGTGCCGCGGCCGAAGATCATGGTGCTGCGCCACGCCTATGTCGCGGCCGACGAGGCCGATGCACAGCAGGCCGCCGAGGAGATCACCCGCTTCTACTGCTACTTCGGCGCCTGGTTCCGCAACCAGCGGCCGATCCGCCAGGGGCTGATCGAAGAGCTGACCGAGGCCGAGATCGCCGCCGATCCGGTCTACAACGCCGCCGCGATGCGCCGGAACCAGGTCATCGGCCGGCCCGACGAGGTGATCGCGCGACTGAAGGGCTATCAGGCGCTGGGGTATGACGAATTCAGCCTCTGGATCGACACCGGCATGAGCTTTGCGCGCAAGAAGGCCTCGCTCGAGCGGCTGATCCGCGACGTGATGCCGGCCTTCGCCTGAGGGGGGGCGGGATGGAGCGGTTCTGCCACTACATCGACGGCGCCTTCGAGGAGGGGGCGGCCCGCTTTTCAAGCCTCGACCCCGCCACCGGCGCGCCCTGGGCCGAGATGCCGCTGGCCTCGGCGGCGGATGTGGACCGGGCGGTGCGGGCGGCCGACCGGGCCTTCCGCTCGGCCCCCTGGGCGGGGCTGACCGCCACGGCGCGCGGCCGGCTGCTTTCGCGGCTCGCCGAGCTCGTGGCCGGGGCCGCGCCGCGGCTCGCCGCGCTCGAGACCCGCGACACCGGCAAGATCATCCGCGAGACCTCGGCCCAGATCGCCTATGTCGCCGACTACTACCGCTACTACGCGGGCCTCGCCGACAAGATCGAGGGGGCGCATCTGCCCATCGACAAGCCCGACATGGAGGTCTGGCTGCGGCGCGAGCCGGTGGGCGTGGTGGCCGCCGTCGTGCCCTGGAACAGCCAGCTGTTCCTCGCGGCGGTCAAGCTCGGCCCAGCGCTCGCGGCGGGCTGCACGGTGGTGCTCAAGGCCTCCGAGGACGGGCCCGCGCCGCTGCTGGAGTTCGCGCGCCTCGTCGATGCGGCGGGCTTCCCGCCCGGGGTGGTGAACATCCTGACCGGCGGGCCCGAGGCCGGGCAGGCGCTGGCAAGCCACCCCCTCGTCGCCCGCATCGCCTTCACCGGCGGGCCCGAGACCGCGCGCCACATCGTCCGCGCCGCGGCCGCGAACCTCGCCCAGATCTCGCTGGAACTGGGCGGCAAATCGCCCTTCGTCGTGTTCGACGACGCCGATCTCGACAGCGCCGCCAATGCCCAGGTCGCCGGCATCTTCGCCGCCACCGGCCAGAGCTGCGTCGCGGGCTCGCGCCTGCTGGTGCAGCGCGGGGTGAAGGACGCCCTGCTCGACCGGCTGGTGGCCCGGGCGCAGAGCGTCGCGCTGGGCCCGCCCGACCGGATGGAGACCGAGGTCGGCCCCCTCTGCACCCGGCGCCAGCGCGAGCGGATCGGCGGGCTCATCGCGCAGTCGGTCGCGGCAGGTGCGCGGCTGATCGTGGGCGGCACGCCGCCCGACCGGCCGGGGTTCTATTTTCCGCCGACGATCCTCGACTGCTCGGACGCCCCCGGTGCCCCGGCGCTGCGCGAGGAGTTCTTCGGTCCGGTCCTGTCGGTGGTGCCCTTCGACAGCGAGGCCGAGGCGCTCCGGCTTGCCAACGCCACCGACTACGGCCTTGCCGCCGGGGTCTTCACCCGCAGCCTCACGCGCGCGCACCGGATGGTGCGCGGCCTGCGTGCCGGGGTGGTCTGGGTCAATACCTACCGCGCGGTCTCGCCCGTCGCGCCCTTCGGCGGCTTCGGCCTGTCGGGCTACGGGCGCGAGGGCGGGCTGGCGGCGGCGCTTGACTACACCGCCGTCAAGACCGTCTGGCTGCGCACCTCCGACGACCCGATCCCCGACCCCTTCGTGATGCGCTGAGCACGCCGATGCCCACCCCGACGGAGACGCTGCGATGACCGCCCCCCAGGCCCCCTTCGGCCGCCACGACCACGACAGCCTGCAGTATCACTTCCGCTGCGGCGACCTGATCGGGGCGGCGCGGCTGTTCCGCACCCCCACGCTCGATCACGCCTCGGCCTGGGTCTGGACCGGCACCGAGCTGATCCGGCTGCACGACGGCGACGGGCCGCTGCGCCAGGCGCCGGGCGAGCGGCTGGCCGCCGGGGACGGCGGCCTGCGCATGGAGGAGACCGGGGCAGGGGTGTCGGTGGCGGTCGGCGGCCGCCTGACGCTCAGCCTCACGCCGCGGACCGAATACCGCTGGGGCGACACGATCTCGACCGTCATCCACCAGCCCGACATGGCGTGCCGCGCCGCGTTCGACGGCCGGCCGATGGAGGGGATCGGCTATTGCAAGCGCTACGCCTGGACCCCGGCGCCGCACCACTGGGGCTATCGCTTCGTCCAGGGCTGGACCGACGACGGCGCCGCGCTGTGGACCGCCGAGGCCACCTTCGGCACCGCGAAGTACGACTATTTCCGCCTGCTCGAGCCCGACGGCCGGTTGCACGAGGGCGGCCCCGAGGCCAGCCTGCACCGGCAGGACCGCGTGCGCTGCGACCTGCCGGGCGGGCCCGCGCTGGTCAGCCTCAGCGAGCTTGCCGTCTGGGAGGCGCCGCTGGTCTCGGCCGGGATGGACAGCCTGCTGCGCCAGCGCGTCTGCCGGCTGACGGTCGAGCAAGGCCCCACCCGGCGCGCGGGGCTGGCGATCAACGAGACCTGCTACGGGACGCTGGGATGAGGCGGGCTGCCGCACCCCCCCGGAGGAGCCGCTGATGGACGCGCTGTGGTCGGCCGCGCTGATCGTGGCCTCGCCGGGCGGGCTGACGCTTCTCGTCGCGGGCTCGGCGCTTGCGCTCGTCATGGGCATCCTGCCGGGGCTGAGCAGCACCGAGGCGATGATCATCGCGCTGCCCTTCACCTTTGCGCTGGGGCTCAACGACTCGATGATCCTGATGTCGGCGATCTACGCCGCGGCCTTCGTCGGCGGGGCGCTGACCTCGATCCTCTTCGGCGTGCCGGGGTCCTCGACCAACCTCGTCACCCAGCTCGACGGCTACCCGCTGCACCGGCAGGGCCGTACCCTCTATGCCGTGGCGGCGGCAGCCGGCGCCTCGGTGGTGGGCGGGCTTTTGTCGCTGGCGCTGGTGGTGGCGCTGCTGCCGGTGATGGGGCCGCTCAGCCTGCTGTTCGGTCCGGCCGAATGGTTCGCCTTCGTGCTGCTGGGGCTGGTGGTGCTGGCCTTCTCGGGCAGCGGGTCGGTGCTGGCCGGGCTGGTGGCGGCCGGGCTGGGGCTGCTCATGTCCACCATCGGGCTGAGCGTGATCACCGGGGCGCCGCGCTTCACCTTCGGCGTCACCGACCTCTGGGGCGGGATCCCGATCGTGGCGGCCTTCGTCGGCATCTATCCGCTGGCCGAGGCCTTCGGGATGGCACTGCGCGACGGACCGGGTGCGGCGGCCGCGCCGCCCGATGCGACCGGCCCGGCCTTCGGCGCTGCGACCGGTGCGGGCCAGATCGGCGCGGGCCAGATCGGCGAGGGCCTGCGCGACACGCTCCGCCATGTCCATGCCTGGAGCCTGGGCAGCCTGGTCGCCTGGATCGTCGGCGTCATTCCCGGGGTCGGCGGGGTGCTGGCCAACTTCCTCGGCTATGCCCTGGTGCGCGAGACGGCGCGCGACCGCAGCCGCTTCGGGCAGGGCGACGTGCGCGGGGTGATCGCCTCGGAGGCGGCCAACAACGCCAGCGCCGGCGGCGCGCTGGTGCCGACGCTCGCGCTCGGCATCCCCGGCAGCCTGAACACCGCGATCCTGCTCGGCGTGTTCATGATCAACGGCATCGAGCCGGGGGCCAACGTCTTTGCCGGGAACCTCGAGGTCACCTGGGTGATCCTGATCAGCAGCGCGGTGGCCACCGTGCTCGCCTCGGTGGTGGTGCTGGCGGCCGGCTGGCGGCTGCTGGCGGCGATCGTGGCGGTGCCGCCGGTCATCGTGGCCCCGGTGGTGGTGTTCCTCGGCTGCCTCGCGGTGCTGCTGGCGCGCGGCAACCCCTTCGATCTGGTCTTCGCCGGGGCGATGGGGGCGCTGGGGCTGGCGTGCAAGCGCTACGGCTTCTCGCGCATCAGCGTCGTCATCGCGCTGATGCTGGGCGGGCTGGTCGAGAGTTCGTATTTCCAGGCGCTGGCGATCGGCCGCGGCGCACACGGCGTGTTCTTTGCCTCGGTGACGGCGCAGGCGATCTGGGCCTGCATCGGGCTGACGGTGCTGTTGCACCTGCTGCGCGTCCGGGCCGCGCGGCGCGGGCGGCTGGAGGGCCTTGCGCGGCGGGGGGCCGACGATGTCTGACCGCCTGCAACGCTACGAGGCGATCCTCGCGGCCCTGGCGCTGGCGGCCGTGGCGGCGCTGTTCGCCTACGCCGCCGGCGGGCTGCGCGGCGATGCCGGACGCTTCCCGCAGCTTGTCGGCGGCATCACCGCCGCCCTTGCGCTGGCCGAGGCGCTGGCGCGCGCGCTGGCCGCGCGTGCCTACGGTGCGCCGCCGCGCAGCCCGCGGGCGGTGCGCTGGCGCGCCGCGCTGCTGCTGGCCTGGTTCGCAGGCACCCTCGCGGGGCTCTACCTGCTGGGCGTGGTCGCGGGCACGGCGCTGTGCGCAGCGGTCTACTTCCGCCTCTTCGCCGGCCTGCGGCTGCTGCCTGCCCTGGCCGGCGGGGCCACGCTGGCGGCCTTCTTCTACCTCGGCTTCGGCCTGATGGCCGGGTTCCGCCTGCACCCGGGAACCCTGCCCCTGCCGTGGCTCTGACCGAGACCGACGACGGACCGGCGTCGGACTGCCCGTTCTGGAACGTCAACTGGGAGGAGACCCCAATGAACCGCAGACCCCTTCTCGCCCTGCTCGCTGGCATCGCCATTGCGCTGCCGGCCCCGGCCGCGCTCGCCCTGTCGGACGGCGACACGCTGCGCATCGTCGTGCCCTACCGCCCCGGCGGCGGCTATGACGCCCAGGCACGGCTCGCCGCCCCCTATGTCGAGGCCGCCCTGCGCGCGCAGGGCCTGCCGCGGGTCAACGTGATTGTCGAGAACATCACCGGCGGGGCCGGGGCGATCGCCACCGCCACGGTCTTTGCCGCCCAGCCGGACGGCCGGACGGTGCTGTTTCTCGATCCCGAAAGCTCGATCTGGCAGCAGGCGGTCGGATCGGCACCGTTCCAGGTGGAACGGTTCGGCTTCATCGCGCAGATGAGCGTCGATCCGATGCTGTTCATGGTGCGCGCCGACCTCGGCCTGGCCGATTTCGACGCGGTGGTGGCGCGGTCGCAGACCACGCCGATCCTGATCGGCACCGCCGGCAAAGGCGGGCATGACCACATCATGCCGGTGATCTTCCAGCGGCTTCTGAACGATGCCGGCGTGCCGGTGCGCTTCGACTACCTGCACCTCGACGGCACCGCGCCGATCCTGGCCAGCATGCGCCGCGGCGAGGTCGAGGGCGCGCTCGAGGTGCCCTCGATCTTCGGGCCGGCGGCCGAGGCGGGCGAGCTGCGGTTCCTGTTCGACTTCTCCGCCGACCTGCCCTGGCCCGACGCCTGGGACGTGCTGCCGCTCGACCGCGAGGCGCTGGCCCCCTTCGCCTCGGCGATGAACTACCGTCGCGTCTTCGTCGCCCCGCCGGGCACCCCGGAGCGCGACCTGACGCTGCTGCGGACCGCCTTTGCCGCCGCGCTCGCCGATCCCGAGCTGCAGGCCCGGGCCGAGGAGTCGCGCCGCCCCGTCGTCTTCCTCGACGGACCTGCCATCGCCGCGGCGGTGTCGCTCGAGGTTCAGCTGGCCAACTCCTTCGCCCCCCTGATCGCCGACGAGCTGAACTGAACCGACAGAGCGCGGCGGCCGAAGCCCGCGGCCATGCCCGCGGTCCGGGCAGAGCCCGGCGGGGTCGTGCGGCGCCCGAGCGCGAGGCGGGCGCAGGCCGCGCCATGGGAACGCCGCCGGGGGGCGGGTTGGCACCCGCCCCCCGGCATCGTGGGCTGCGGCATCGGGTGCTGCCGCCCGAACCCGTCAGCGGAGACGTCCGGGACGACGATCGCCGCGGTCCGGACGGGTCCTTGCCAGCCGCTGTTCCGGGGTCGCGCGGCCGATGCGTCCGGGGCGTCTGACCTGCGGCGGGATCGTCGCCTTGCGCGGCATCCGGCGGTCCTGGCCGCTCTGCTGTCGTGCCCTCACGGCATGGGTCCGGGTGCCGGGGCGCAGGTCGCGCGGCGGGGAGGGCCGACGTTCAGCCACCGGGCGCGGCGGATCCCGACGCCCCGGGTCACGCCCTCCGTGCGGCGGGCCAGGACCGGTGGCGAGGAGGACGGTGCTGCCAATGGCGCGGCGCCAGCCGACGAACCGCGCCGAGGCCGTCCGACCGAGGCGAGGGATGCGACAGCGACGGGAAGGATGCCCGCAACGGTAGCGGTCGGGGCGCGGGCGGGCCGCAAGACGGCCGTGCGGACCGGCCGACCTTGCGCGACCGCCGGGCGGCCGGTCGCCGGGGCCCTTCGGGCCGATGCGGGGTGCCATGTTGCCCGGCGACGCTGTCCGCCGGCGCGACGCTGGCGGAAGCGCGCTCGCGTCGGCTCGGGCCATGCCTCGGCAGGCGGTGTGCCGGCACGCCCTTCAGCCCCCATCACACCCGCCTGCGGACCCGACCCGTGCGGTCGCCCACGATCCCGCCAGCGCGCCTTGCGACGCAAGCGTTGACCAGGACAGCCCCCATGCCCCCCGGGGGGGGTGGCGAGGGGGCGAACAGCGCGCACCGGTCGCAGAACTGGCCCCGATCGAAAACCCCAGCATCGGCGAACCGGCCCTGCGCCTGCCTCACAAGACGGGGCCCGGCAGAGGCAAACCTGGCGACCATGGCCTTTTCCTGCGCCGCGCGCATCGCTACGTCGTCGCGGCAGCGGATGTCCGGCGATATTGGGGTGTCGTCCGGGGTTGGCGGCAACCGGGTCACCCAACCGAAGATGCGAGACAAGCCATGAGAAACCCGGAAAGACTCGCCGTCGCCCCGATGATGGACTGGACCGACCGGCATTGCCGCGTCTTTCATCGCACGCTTTCGGCGCGCGCGCTGCTCTATACCGAGATGGTGACGGCGCAGGCAGTGCTGCACGGCGACCGCGCGCGACTTCTGGGGTTCGACCCGGTCGAGCAGCCCGTGGCGCTGCAGCTGGGCGGGGCGGACCCCGCCCAGCTGGCGCAGGCCGCGCGGATCGGGGCAGAGTTCGGCTATCGCGAGGTCAATCTCAACGTCGGCTGCCCGTCGGACAGGGTGCAGTCGGGCTGCTTCGGTGCGGCGCTGATGCGCACCCCGGCGTTGGTGGGCGACTGCGCGGCGGCGATGATCGCCGCGGTCGGTGCGCAGGCCGAGGTCACGGTCAAGTGCCGGATCGGGGTGGACGCGCAGGAACCGCGCGAGGTGCTGCCGCGCTTCCTCGAGACCCTGCGCGCCGCGGGGGTGCGCCGGGTGGTCGTGCATGCCCGCAAGGCCTGGCTGCAGGGGCTGAGCCCGAGGCAGAACCGCGACATCCCGCCGCTCGACTATCCGCTGGTGTTCGCGATGAAGCGCGCCTTTCCCGATCTCGTGCTTGTCCTCAACGGCGGCGTGACGTCGCTGGCCCAGGTTCAGGCGCTGCTGGCCGAGGGGATCGACGGGGTGATGGTGGGCCGCGCGGCCTATCACGACCCCGCGGGCCTCCTTCTGGGGGCCGATGCCGCGATCTGGGGCGCGCCGGGCGGGCAGACGGCCGAGGGGGCGGCCGCGGCGATGCGGCCCTACATCGCGCGCCATCTCGCGGCCGGCGGGCGGCTGGCCGCGGTCACGCGGCACATGCTGGGGCTGTTCAACGGCCGCCCCGGCGCCCGCGCCTGGCGGCGCATCCTGTCCGAGGGGGCGGGCCGGCCCGGCGCGGGGCTCGAGGTGCTGGACGCAGCCCTTGCGGCGCTGGCCGAACCGGTCCGGGCCGGCGCCGACAGTGCCGATGCCGGGGCCTGAGGCATCCGCCCCGGCGCCCGTCCGCCGCGCGGCTGCGGGGCTGGGCTTTGCGGCCCGGCCCGGTGTATCAGGCGGGGCGAGGCGCCGCGTCGACGACACCGCGGGACGGGGGGAACCATGGCCGAACTGCTGACGATGCTCGTCTTTCTGCTGGGGATCGGCGCCGCCTCGGGGGTGATCGCGGGGCTTCTGGGCGTCGGCGGGGGCATCGTGCTGGTGCCCGCCTTCTTCTACGCCTTCGGCCATCTCGGCTATGCCGGGCCGAACCTGATGCAGATCTGCCTGGCGACCTCGCTGGCCACGATCGTCTTCACCTCGATCCGCTCGGGCCTCGGCCACCGGCGCAAGGGCGCGGTGGATGTGGCCATCCTGCGGACCTGGGGCCCCGGCCTTGCGGTGGGCGCCGTGGCGGGGGTGTTCCTGGCCGCGTCGCTGCGCTCGACGGTGCTTCAGGGCATCTTCGGGGTGCTCGGGATTGCCGTGGGCCTCTATCTCGCGCTCGGGCGCGCGCACTGGCGCCTCGGCCCGGCGATGCCCGGCCAGCCGCTGGCGGGCGTGCTCTCGGTGGCCATGGGGTTTCTCTCGGTGCTGATGGGCATCGGCGGCGGGTCGTTCGGGGTGCCGGTGATGAGCCTCTACGGCGTGCCGATCCACCGCGCGGTGGGCACCGCCTCGGCCTTCGGGGTGCTGATCGCGCTGCCCTCGGTCGCGGTGTTCCTGGTCACCGAGGTCGATCCGGCGACGCGCCCGCCGTTCACGCTGGGGGCGGTGAACCTTGCGGCCTTTGCGGTCGTCCTTGCCGTCTCGCTCTGGACCACGCCCTACGGGGTGCGGCTGGCCCACGCCACCGATGCGCGGCGGCTGAAGCGCATCTTCGGGCTGTTCCTGCTGATCGTGGCCGCCAACATGGCGCGCAAGGCGGCGGGGCTCTGACGGGGGGCGCGCGCCGGTAGGGCCGGCGCGCCCGCGGGCGCGCTCAGTCCGCCGGATCGGCCGCCAGGAGCGCCTTGCGCTCGGACAGCAGCGCCAGCAGGACCCGCGCCCGCAGCCGTGCCAGCCGGGCGGGGTCGACCGGGCAGATGTCGGCCACGTCGAGGGGCTCGGGCGGCGGCTCGGGCGGCGGCGAGCCTGTATAGTCGAACTCGGCAAAGCTCAGTCCCATCTCGTCGCGCAGCCACAGCACGTCGCGGCGGTTCGCGGCCTCGGCCACCGCGCGGACATGGGGGTGCAGCACCGGCCGCGGAAAGTCGCCCTGCGCCTCTTCGGCCTGGATCAGGGCAAGCAGCGCCCGGCTTAACGGGTTCCCGACCCGGCGCTGGCCGCCCGGAAGCGCGACGCGGTGGAACTCCTGCAGCAGCGCCATCCCTTCGGCCGAGACCGACTCGTTGTCCCGGACGGTGGGGATCACGGCCGCCACCTCGGGCGGCAACCCGAGGAACACCTCGAGGAAGTCGCGCACCACGTCCCCGCCCGTCAGCCGGTCCCGCTCGAACACCCGCACCCGCACCTTGCCGTCGAAGAGGCGCATGAACTTGCCGACCTTGGACTTGTAGGTAAGTTCGGTGGTCGGCGACCGGATGACATGGCCGAACTTCAGCGCCTGCTGCGTGCTCGACAGATAGTGCCCGGCCGGCGCCCGCAGATAGGCCACGATCTCGACCTCGCAGCCGTAGACCGCCAGCCGCTCGCGCAGCCGTTCGGCCGACGCCGTGCGCATGCCGAGGATCTGCTCGGCCGAAAGGACCAGCATCTGCGCGCCCTCGGCCCGCGCCTGCGCCACCGCCGCGTCGAGCACCGCCCAGGCGCGCTGCGAGGATTCGACCATCCGCGCGAGACGCTCGGCGTTGTAGGCGTTGAGCAGGGTGCGCGCCTCGTCGGGATCGAGCAGCACGGGCAGCAGGAAGACGTGCTGGGGATGCTTCGTCAGGGCAGGATAGGCGACGCCGAGCTTCGCGAGGGCGTTGGCGGCGGCGGCAAGCGACTTCTGGATCGAGGTCGATCCGGTCTTGCTCATGCCGGCATGGACGACGATGCGCATTCTCCTCTCCCGTCAGGTTCCCGCGGCGCCGTCCCACACCAAAGGCGCCACGGTGCATCCTCGGCGCCGAAGACGCGGCGACAACCCTATCCGCCGCCCCCGCCTGCGGCAAGGCGACCGGGCGGGCAGGGGCCGCGGCGGTGCCGGCCGGTCCCTCAGTCGGTCAGCAGCAGATCGGCGCGTTCCGCCATCGCCATCGCCTCGTCGCCGAGGGCGCGAATCCAGCACAGGGTGTCGCCCGGGCGGTCCACCCGGCGCAGCGCCCGCGCCAGCGCAGTGTCGTCCGGCACCCGTGGCGCAGCGATTGCGGGGTGCCCCGCCTCGAGCCAGGCCACCAGCTCGGCCGCCAGCGTCTGCGGCCGGGTCGAGAACTGGATCAGAAGGTTGCTCGCCTCCAGCCGGGCGGCCAGCGGCTCGCCCGGCGCGATGGTGGCAAGGTTCTTCTCGATCCCGCGATGGCGCAGCGCCGTCACGACCGCATAGTCCACGCTCGGGGTCGCGGTGACCATACGCACCAGCGCCGCCATGTCGCGCGCGTCGTTGAGAAGGACGGTCGCGACGATCGGGCTGGGCGGCACGCGCCGGGGCAGGGCGGGGGGCACGAACAGCATCGCCGACAGCGCGTCGGCAGGCACCGCATCGGCAAGCGCAGGATCGGCCAGCGCCCAGCGGTTGCCGGGCTGGAACCCCGCCCAGAGGCCCTGCGGGTCGAACAGCCCGTCCAGCGCCACCCGGCGCGGCGGCCCCGCCGGGGTCGCGGGCAGGGCAAGCCCCGCCGCGGCGCCGGTGTAGTCGAGGATCAGGTCGGGCGGATAGGCCGCGAACAGCTCGGCCCAGTTTGCGGCCGGCCAGCGCCGGTGTCCCTGGATGTAGGTGACGCTGTCGCGCATCGTCCAGGCCTCGGGGATGTCGTCGAAACCGAGCGTGACCACCACCGGCCTGAGCCCGATCATCGCCAGCCGGGTCATCTGCTGCAGGATCAGCGCCGAGGTCGACCCCGGCAGGGGCGACTTCACCGTGACATGCGGCACGATCGCCAGCGCGATGCCGTGGTGGGGCACGGTCACGCCCCCGGGGGCCAGCGGCAGCACGACGGGCCGCAGCCGCCCCGCCGCCAGCGTCGCCGCGGTCTGCAGATGGGGGACGAAGCCGCCGGCGCGCACCGCCGCGGCCGGAAGGCCCAGCGGCTCGCCGATCATGGCGGCCACCCTGTCCAGGCGCGCGGCCAGCGGCTCGACCGCGATCGCCCGCATCCGCTGCAGCGAGGGGTTGCGCTCGACGCCGACGTCGAGCGTCTCGTCCCAGCTGCCCGCGACCTCGCTTGCGTCGCCGAACTGGTCGAGATAGCGCTGCAGCGGGCGGAAGATGCCCTGCCAGAAGCGCGGCACGGCAGCGGCCGCGGCCAGGAAGGCGGCGGCCGCCGCACGGTCGCGCGTCTGCAGCAGGTGCCGCAGGCCGGCGTCCAGCAGGAACTGCCGCTCCTCGATCGCAGGGCCGAGGTCGCAGAAGCGCTCGATCAGCCCACCGAACTCGGCCGGGGCAACCGGCGCGACCGCCGGCGCCCGGGCCCGCAGGCCCGACAGCGGCGTCGGCAAGGGATGCACCGCCGCCGCGATCTCGCCCAGGAAGCGCGCCACGACGTCGCCCGGATCGCGCAGCCGTGCGATGTCGGCCACCGCGGCCGCCCCGACCATGTCGCCCGCGCGGACCAGCGCGAACAGGTGGCGGCGCAGGAACTCGGCATCCGGGGGAAAGGCGGCGGCGCGCTCGTGCAGATAGGTTCGCCACTGCGCCTCGGGGCCCGGGCGATGATGCGCGTCCGTCTCGTAGGCCAGAAGCACGCCGTCCGGACGGGCTGCGGCGGGGGCGTAGCCCCCGGTCTCGATCTCGGCCGCCAGCGCCTCGAGCGTGCCGATCACCTCGTCGAGCCGGATGTCGTCCATGCAGGCGGCATGTTCGCAGCGCAGCCAGTCGATCTTGTACAGACAGGGGCCGCAGGGCCGCCGCGACAGCAGCACCCGGCTGTGGGCATGGACCGGACCGTTCTTGACCGTTCCCGTGGAGCCGAACAGCCAGACCGAAGGGATGCCGATCGCCTCGGCCATGTGGATGAGGCCGCCGTCGTAGCTGACGAAATAGGCGCATTCGGCCATCCGGCCCAGCATCTCGCGCAGCGGGATGCCGGTGAAGTCCCGCGCGCCCTCGACCGCCTCGCCCGGCAGGCCGAAGCTGCGCACCTCCCAGCCCTTCGCCGTCAGCGCGGCCACCAGCCGGTCCATCTGCGGCCATTCGCGCTTGGCCCACATGCCCGCCTTGCGGCCCGCGGCGATGCCGAGGACGCGGCCGCCCGGGTGGCGGTAGGCGAAATCGCGGATGAAGGGGAAAGGCAGTTCGGGCATCAGGCCGGGGTCGAGCGGGAACAGCCGTTCCAGCCCGAGGAAGTTCAGCCGCACCTCGTGGACGAAGCGCCCCTCTTCGTTGTAGTCGCGTTCCTGGTCCACCCAGAGGGTGCGGTCGGCGGTGAAGTTGGGCCGCCAGGCGCCGGCGGTGATCGAAGACACCATGAGGGCGTAGCGCCGGCCGGCGAGATATTCGAACCCGGGGTAGATCGCGTTGATCCAGCGCGCCCGGGCGAACAGCGTCACGCCCTCGTCGAAGCGGTTGTGCACCACGACGTCGATGGGCGCGCCCAGCCGCTCGGACAGCCAGCGCACCATCGGCACCGCATAGATCATGTTGCCAAGGCCCGTGCCCATGATCACCACCACCCGCTTTGCCACCGCCGCCAGCGCCGCCGGCAGGGCGTGGGTGGTCAGGCCGACCTTGAAGGCATCCTCGATCGCCAGCGCCACCGGTTCCGCGACGTCGACGAAGCCGCGCGCCACCGCCAGCGCGCGGCCAAGCGCCGCGCGGCGGTCGGGGTCGGCCAGCCAGCCCGTCACCTCGGCCGCGCCGATGTGTCCCATGTCCCAGACGACCGGGCAGGCCAGCGGCGCGAAGGCCGCGATCTCCTCGGGGCCGTAGCCCACCGCGACGATGGCATCGGGCGCCCGCGCCATCAGGCCCAGCGCCACGCCCGGCGCGGCGCGGACCGCCTCGACCTCCAGCGTCGTGCCGGGCCCGGTGAGGGATGCGGCCAGGGCCCGCGTGCGGGCGTCCTGCGGGGCGTCGGCGGCCGCGCCCGCGAGCGTGCAGAGGAGAACCTTGCGCATGGCTGACTGTCGCTCCCGATCCGGCCCTAGCGGTGTTGCAGCCCGAGGCGCATGGCGCGCAGCGTCTCCGGCAGGGGCAGCACGAAGCCGCCGTGCGGCCGGTCGTAGACCACCGTGCGCCCGTGGCCCTGCGCGGCGAACCTGGCGGGGGTGGAATGCAGCCCCTCCTTGCCGATGTAGCGGGCGTTGTTGGTGAAGGTGGTGATCCGGTGCAGGCCGAGAAGCTCCAGCGCAAGGTTCTTCGTGCTGTCCTGCGAACTGAGATAGCCCCTGCCGTGCCGTCCGTAGGCGAGCTGCATCGCCTTGATCGCGGCCTTGGGCTCGCCCCGGTCGCGGTCGCGGTAGTCGATCTGCGAGACGATGCCGAGATAGGGCCTGAGCAGCCGGTCGCGCGCCGCCCAGGCTTCCCTTCGCATCCCGAAGGCCCAGTTGTGCTCGTCCATCAGCACAAGGTCGCGCTCGCGCCGGCGCTGTTCGGCCAGCGGCATCTCCTTGTCAAAGCCGAAGGCGGCGACCATGCCCACGTCCTCGCGCGTCGCGGCAAGGTCGAGCAGCTCTTCCATCACGCGGAAATACCAGGGCTGCAAGAGCAGGTCGTCCTCGAGGAAGATTGCGCACGCGTAGCCGTGATCCTCGAACAGCATCCGCTCGGCCCGGTCGAAGTTCAGCGCGACGCCCAGGTTGACCGGGCTCTGGTGCACATGCCCGCGCGGCAGGTAGTGGCGGAAGACCGCGACCGACTTCTCCATCAGCTCGGCCTTGCCATAGACGTTGCCGGTCCGCGGGCTGACGCAGCCGTCCTGGAAGAGGTGGAACACCGGCACAAGCCGCCGCATCGGCTGCTGCGCCAGCACGGTCTGCAACACCCGCTCGACATAGTGCGGCCGGTCGAACGACATCACGGCGATGGCGACGCGCTCGGTCATGCTCGGCCTCTCCCCGCTGCCTAGATCAGGATGGTCTTGACGCGCAGGGCCTGCGCGGCCCGGGCCATGAAGGTCTCGAAATCCACCTCGCCGAAGGCCCGCAGCGCGCCCGCCCGGATCAGCGCGCCCACGCTGTCGAAGCCCGCCGGCGCTCCGGTGGCGTCAAGCCGGCACTCGACCAGCCGGACGACCTCCTCGCCCGGGCGCACCTGCGCGAAGAGCGCCGCCACCAGTTCGGGCGCGACCATGCGCTCGGTGCGGAAGATCAGCGCCGACCCGCCGATACATTCGATCTCGGACATCGTTTGCCCCGGCACCCGCGCGATCTGGGCGCATCCCGTCCCGGACAGCGCGGCGTGCAGGGCTTCGGTCTGCCGCTGGGGAGAGCCTTCGGAAAGAAAGACAAGGGTATAGCCCAGCGCCTCCGGCGGCAGTGGGGCGCCCCAGACGGCATCGGCGCGGTCCATGTCCTCGGCCAGCTGCGGCCGGTCGGCGGCCTGCGCCACCGCCCGCATCACCCCGGGCCAGTCGAGCGCGGCCACTGCCTTGGCCGTCTCGTAGCCCGGCGCGCGGTTCAGCCACGCCGTCAGCCCCCGCCCGTTGCTGACGGCCGCGGCCGCCTCGAGGTGGCGGCCCTGCAACGCCAGCGCCCGGCCGAGCACCAGCAGCGCGTCGTTCAGCTTGGGCTTCTTGTCCAGCGCCCGCCGCGCCATCGCCTCGGCCGCCGCGGGCGCCCCGAGCGCGAGCTCGACCGCCGCGCCCGCGACCAGCAGGGGCGGGGCATCGGGATGCTCGGCCAGCCCGGCGCGGACGATCTCGCGCGCCAGCGGCAGGCGGCGCACCGTCATGGCCGCGCGGGCCAGCTGTGCGGCGATCTCGGCCGGCAGCCCGGCCTTGGGCAGCGTCAGGATCAGATCGACCGCAAGTTCCGCCAGCGGCCCGTGCGGAAAGCGGGCGGGGTTCCCCGCGGTCTCGGCGGCAAGCACCACCTTGAGCGCGCTGGCGATGAACTCGACCTGCCGCTGGCTGATGGTCTGCGCATGGGTCCAGAGCGTCGAGAACAGCCGCGTCAGTCGCGCGGGCCGCGGGCCGGCCGCATCCGACAGGATCGCCGCGACCAGGATTTCGAAGGCCTCGGCTGCCTCGAGCACATGCGGCGAGACCGCGCGCGGCGCGGCGAAGTAGGCGTCCACGAACGCATGCTGGCCCGCCGCGGCGATGCGCATCAGGAACGCATGCAGCGCCTCGCGCGTCGCGCATCCCTGCGCCTGCGCCAACAGGAAGGCGGGTCCGGCCGCGATCTCGCCCGACCACAGCACCTGCGCGACCCCGCCGGCGCGCGCCTCGAGCCTCAGCCTGCGCGCCGTTCCGTCGAGCACCGCGACCGGCAGCGCCAGCGTGTAGCCGGCGGCGGCAAAGCCCTCGCCGCAGGCCGCGACGGCCTCGGCCGAGGCGCTGCGTGCCGGGGCCGACGCATGGACGATCGGCGCGGGCGGCCCAGTCGGCGCGGCGTCGGCCGCCGCCGCGGGGTCTGCGGCCGGCTCGGGCTCGACCAGCAGGATCTGCGCGCTCTCGACCCCGAATGCCGTCGAGACCGCCCAGCCCGAGAGCTGCCCGCCGGACAGGACGGGTGGCCCCGCGATAATGCCGCCCGCCGCGGGGCGCAGGACCTCGGGCAGGTCCCCCGGCCGCGGCCCGTCCGACGTTGCGATCCGCAAATCCCACACCGGCCCCGGCGCCTCGCCGCCCGCGAGGCGATGCTCGCCCGCCCCGGGCGGCCGCGGAAGGCGCCCGGCATAGCTGCCCTCCGGCGCGCTTCCGCCCCCGGCGTCGCTGCGAGGCAGACGGGCCAGCGGCAGGCGCTGCGCCTCGAGCTGCAGGACCAGCGTTTCGGGCAGGTCCGGCCCGGCCAGCCGCGCCCGCGCCATCCGCCCCGCAACCTCGATCGCGCGCAGCCGGAGGCTGCCGATCACCGGCACCGGCGCCTCGGCCTCGGCCGCCTGCCACACCAGCCGGGCCAGCGCCCAGCGCCCCTCCCCGCGCGAGATCAGCACCCGCCAGGGCGTGCCCGGCGCCTGGGCCCCGGGGCCGGGGCGCAGCTGCCACAGGTGCCGCGCCGTGATGCGGTCGTCGCCGCCCACCCGCTCGGCCAGCAGCCGCCGGCCGGTCTCGTCGTGGACCGCCAGCGCCTCGATCCCGCGCAAGGCGGCCGGCAGCGCGGCACCCGGTCTTGCCCCGGGGTCGAGGCGCAGCGTCTCGGCCGCGGGCGCCCGCGCGCCGATCCGCCGGATGTCGGCCAGGATCAGCGCGTCGCGCCCATCCTCGGGGTCGAGCAGCATCGCAAACAGCCGCGGGTCCGAGAACAGCGCCCGCAGAAGGCCGCGCCAGGTCTGCGCGTGGCGCACGGCTTCGCGGGCCTCGGCCGAAAGCGGCAGCCGGTCGGCCAGCGCCGTGAGGTCCACCGAGACGAGCGGCGGAAGGACCGCCTCGCCGGGCGGCATGCGCCCGGGGTCCTCGATCCGCCCGGCCCCGTCCTGCGCCCAGAACCACCCCCGCAGAAGCGCCGCCAGCGTGCCGCCGACACTGGGCGCGAGCGCCGGGTGGCCTTCGTCCAACGGCGCGCCGGTCAGCGCCAGCCCCAGCGCCCTGCGCAGGGCCGCATCGGGTGGCGCGATCAGCAGCGCGGCCTCGGCGGGGTCGGGCAGGACGCGCGCGGGCAGGCCCAGCATCGCGGCGGGGCCCGGCAGCGCATCGGCGCGCGGCGGCCAGCGGAGAAAGCGCTCGCCGGATGCGGGCAGCTCGATCCCGCCCTCGAGCACCGCCGCGATGCGGTAGCGCCCGGGCCCCGGCAAGAGCGGGCCGAGGTCGGCGGCAAAGCCCACCGGGGCAGGCAGCGGAAGCCCGGCCTCGGCCGGGCAGGCGGCGGCGTCGGCCACCAGCCGGGCGAGGGTTGCGTCGTTGGCCCGGACTTCGACCGCGAGCGGCCGCTCGGGGCGCACCAGATCGGCCGCCCAGCCGGCGATGCGCCCGTCGGGCGTCAGCCGCCAGGCGCCCGACACCTCGGGCCAGGCGGACTCACCGCCCGGCGGATGCGGTGCGCCGAACAGGGCGGCCAGCGCCCGGGCCACGGCCGGATCCGCGGGGGCGCGCAGGGCGCCCAGCCCTTGCCGCGCGGCCGGGGGCGCCGCGGCGGCCGCGGGCGGCGCATCGGGCGCAGGCGTGGCCGGCCGGGGCGCCGCGTCCGCCACCCGCAGCGGAACCTCGCGCTCGCCCACGGTCAGCCGGGCGCCGTTCGGCCCGCCCGCGTCCGCGCCGATCGCCGCCACCGCCGCCCGGCCGTCCTCGGTCGGCACCGGGTCGAGCGGCAGCGGCGCGGCGCCGCCCGGGCGGTGCAGCATTGCCCCGGACAGCCGCGACAGCGGCAGCGGCGCCGCGATGCGCAGGCTCCAGCCGCCGCCGGGCGCGGGCGCGGCCGTGGCCGTCAGCGCCCGGGCGACGAGGTCGGGGGGCACGAAGTCAAGGAACAGCCCGAAGGGTTCGGCCAGGATCTCCAGCGCGTCCGTGCCCGGGTCGCAGCGGCCGAGCGTCGCGAGGTCGAAGGCAAAGGCGCCTTCGGCGGCAGGGTCGGTCGTCACGCGCAGCCGCTCGCTGTCGCCCAGATAGACGACAAGCTCGAGCGGCTCGCCGGGATGGGCGGGGCTTAGCGCCGTGCCCTCGATCCGTCCGCCGTCGGCCAGCGCGACCTTCCCCGCGATCCGGGGCGCATCGTCGCGCGCAAGGAACCGGCTGAAGGCCCCCAGCGTCACGCGCCCCCCGTCGGGCAGCGCCACGGTCACGCGCAGGTCGTGCTCGGCATCGTCGAAGAACCGCCCCGGCACCGCAAAGCCGAACCCGCAGCCGAGATAGCGCACCTCCTCGAGCGGCTGGTCGGCCGCGACCCGCGCCACCGCCTGCCCGTCGATTTCGAGCGTGGCCGAAAGCGGCACCGCCCCGGGCGCGCCGGTCGTCGCCCAGCCCCGCACCAGATGCGGACCGGCGGTTGCGATGCGGCCGAAGAGGCGCCCCTCGCCCCCGGCCACGCGGGCATCGGGGAAAGTCAGCGTGCGTTCGCGCAGCACCGCGCCGGAGCCGGGCACGACGAGGGCAAAGTGGTGCCGCGCGCCGTCCCAGTGCTCGAACCCGATCTGCGCCGCGAAGCCGATGTTGCGGTTGGGGAACTCGGCCGCGTTCAGCTCGGGGCGCGGGCCGTCGCAGACCAGCGTCGCGGCATGGACCCCGTCGACCATCAGATGCAGCACCTGCGACTCGCCGGGACGCTCGGGATCGGTGCACCAGCCGCTCAGCCGGTCGGGGCGGAAGTTGACGATCCTGAAGCGCATGGGTCCGCCGATCTGCATGCCCGCACGGCAAGGGGCTAACCGCACACTGGCCAGATTCTCGAACCGGTGTAAACACGGGTCCGAGGCCGCCAGCCGCCGGGCGGCAGGGGATTGCCGCCGCCGCAGGCGCCCCGGCGGCGCGGCTTTCCATCCCCGGTCCTCGATGCTATCGGGACGATGGCACGGCCGGACCCGAGGACCCCCCATGGATGTCTCTGCCTTCGTTCCGCGCGATCGCCCGCTCTTGATCGTGGGCGACGTGATGCTCGACGTCTACCTGGCCGGCCATGTTGCCCGCATCTCGCCCGAGGCGCCGGTGCCGGTGCTGCGCTACCTGCGCGAGACCGAGGCAGCGGGCGGGGCGGCCAACGTGGCGCTGAATGTCGTCGCGCTCGGCGGGGCGGCGCGGCTGGTCGGGGTGGTGGGCGCCGACGAGGGCGCGGCGCGGCTGGCGGCGCTGATGGCCGCGGCGGGAATCGCGGCCGACCTTGTCGCCGCGGGCGACCGCCCCACCACCACCAAGATGCGGGTGCTGGCCGGCCAGCACCAGCAGCTCCTGCGGATCGACCGCGAGACGACCGGCCCGCTGCCCCCCCCAACCGAGGCCGCGGTGATCGACCGGATCGAGGCCGCCGCACCCGCGGCCGGGGCGGTGGTGCTGTCGGACTATGCCAAGGGCTGCCTGACCGACCGGGTGATCGCTGCCACGATCGCCGCCGCCCACGGCGCCGGCATCGCGCTCTTCGTCGATCCCAAGCGGAAGGACTTCGCCGCCTATCGCGGCGCCGACTACATCAAGCCCAATCTCGCCGAACTGGCCGCGGCGACGGGGATGGACTGTTCCACCGACGCGGGCGCCGCCGCCGCGGCCGCCGCCGCGATGGGCGCGACGGGCGCCGCGATCCTGCTCACCCGGTCGGAGAAGGGGATGAGCCTTTACGCCCCCGACGGCGAGACCATCACCATGCCGACCGAGGCGCGCGAGGTGTTCGACGTCTCGGGTGCGGGCGACACGGTGATGGCGACCTTCGCGCTCATGCTCACCGGCGGGGCGTCGCGGGCGCAGGCGATGCGGCTGGCCAATGTCGCGGCCGGGATCGTGGTGTCCAAGGCCGGCACCGCCACCGTCAGCCGGGCCGAACTGGAAACCGCGCTGGCCGCTCGCGCGCCGCGCCCGCCCGTGGCGCCCTCGCCGGTGCTGAGCTGGGCCGAGGCGCGGGCGAAATGCGACGAGTGGCGCCAGAAGGGCCTGCGCATCGGCTTCACCAACGGCTGCTTCGACCTTCTGCACCCGGGGCACATCGCCATCCTGCGCGGCGCCGCCGCCGCCTGCGACCGGCTGGTGGTGGGGCTGAACAGCGACGCCTCGGTGCGCCGGCTGAAGGGCCCCGGCCGCCCGATCCAGTCGCAGGCCGCGCGGGCCGAGGTGATGGGGGCGATCGGGGTCGTCGATGCCGTGGTGGTGTTCGACCAGGACACGCCGCTCGAGCTGATCACCCATCTGATGCCCGATGTCCTCGTCAAGGGCGCCGACTATGCCGAGGACCAGATCGTGGGCGCCGATGTGGTCCGGCGCAACGGCGGCCGGGTCGAGCGGGTGGCGCTTGTCGCCGGCCACTCCACCACGGGCCTTGTTGCCCGCTCGAGGGGGTAGGGCGATGGCCGACGGTCTGGCGGCGACCGCGGCGGCAGCGAAGCGCTGGCTCGATGCGGCGATCCCGCTTTGGCTGGCGCACGGGGTGGACCGGGCGCGCGGCGGCTTTGCCGAAAACCTCGATCCCGCGACCCTCGGGGTGCCGGCCGGCTACCGCCGCCTGCGGGTGGCGACCCGGCAGACCTATGTCTTCGCAGCCGCCGCCCGCATGGGCTATGCCGGGGCGCGCGCGGCGATGGAGCTTGGCCTCGCCTTCCTGCTCGGCCCCGCGCGCCACCCCGCGGGCGGGTTCGCCAACCGCTTCGACCTCGACGGCCGCACCATCGACGCGACCCGCGACCTCTACGACCTCGCCTTCGTGCTGTTCGCCCTCGCCCATGTCCACCGCGTCACCGCCGACCCCGCGCTGGTGGCCGAGGCGCGGGCGCTCGCGGCCTTCCTCGAGGCGGCGATGCGCCATCCCGCGGGCGGCTGGGTCGAGGCGCTGCCGCCGCGCCTGCCGCGGCGGCAGAACCCGCACATGCATCTGCTCGAGGCGCTGCTGGCCTGGGGCGCGCGCGACCCCGCCGGCCCCTGGGCGGCGCTGCGCGACGAGGTGCTGCGCCTCTTCGCCGCGCGGTTCTTCCGCGGCGGCTGTCTGGTCGAGTATTTCGACGATGCCCTCGCCCCCGCCGCGGGCGAGCCCGGCGCGCTGTGGGAGCCGGGGCACCACTTCGAATGGGTCTGGCTGCTCGATGCCGCAGCCAAGGCCGGTGCCCGCGTGCCCGACGGCGCGCGCGCGGCCCTCTACGGGCGCGCCCTCGCCCAGGGCATCGACCCCGCGAGCGGCTTTGCCCATGGCGAGGTGTCGGCCGACGGCAGCCCGCGCGCCACCGCCGCGCGCCTGTGGACGCTGACCGAATGGCTGAAGGCCGAGGCGGTGACCGAGGGGCCCGACCGCGCCGACCGCGTCGCCCGCGTCTGGGCGGCGATCGAGCGCTTCCTCGACACGACGCCGCGCGGGCTGTGGCGCGAGCGGTGGGAGCCCGGCCTCGGCTTTCGCGCCGAGCCGGTGCCGGCCACCTCGCTCTACCATCTCCTCATGGCCATCGAGACGGTGATGGAGGCGGCCGGCACCCACCCCGCCCCCTTCGCCGGCTGAGGCGGCGATGGCCGGCGCCGTGTTCTTCGACCGCGACGGGGTGCTCAACGTCGATACCGGCTATCTGCACGACCCGGCCGATTTCGTCTGGATGCCCGGCGCGCCCGAGGCGGTGCGGCTGGTGCGCGATGCCGGCCTCAAGGCCATCGTCGTCACCAACCAGTCGGGGGTCGCCCGCGGCCTTTACACCGAGGCGGCAGTGCACCGGCTGCACGCCCACATGAACGCGCTGCTCGCGCGCCACGGCACGTCGATCGATGCGTTCTACCACTGCCCCTTCCACGACCGGGGCACGGTGGCAGCCTATGTCGTGGCCGACCATCCCGACCGCAAGCCCAACCCCGGGATGCTGCTGCGCGCGATCGCCGAGCACGGGCTGGACCCTGCGCGCTGCCTGATCGTGGGCGACCGCGAGAGCGACCTCGAGGCCGGACGCCGGGCGGGGGTTGCCGGCCTGCTCTACCCGGGCGGCCGGCTCGACGCGCGGATCGCCCCGGCCTTGCGCGCCCTTGCGGGCTAGGCCAGGGAGGGCGCCGTCCGCCGGCCGGCCGAATCGGTCTCTGCCGGGGCGGGCACCGGCCCCGGCGTGCCGGCACGGGTCTCTGGCAGGCGTCGGCCGCGACCTTTTGCCTTCGCGAAACGATCGGCCGGGACATGCCGCTTTGTTGAGGTTGCGGCAACGAAACGCACGTGTTCGGCTGAGTGCGCTCGCTGCGGCATCGGCGAAACAGTCTGTGCGCCGCACTGTGCGTTGCCGTTCTGGTGAATCAAATGTTAAAACGCGGGACGTTCTGGGCGCGATCGGGGCAGGACCGAGGTGCCTCGACGCGGGGCGGGGGCCTTGCACCAGCTGGCACAAAGAGACGGACGATGACATTTTACTACATGCCCCGACCAGAGACGTTCGGACCTGTTGCCCTGGACCGCGAGGGCGGCGGCGGGGGCGGGCTGTACCGCAAGGCCGTCAAGCGCCTGTTCGACATCCTCTTCGTGCTTGTCACCGCGCCCGTTGCGGTGCCGCTGGTGGCAATCCTGGCGCTGATCGTCGCGCGCGACGGCGGCAGCCCGTTCTACGTCCAGCATCGGGTAGGCCGCGGTGGGCGTCTTTTCGCCATGTGGAAGCTGCGCACGATGGTCGCCGATGCCGACCGCAGGCTGGAACAATGCCTCCGAGCGGACCCGGCCCTGCGTGCCGAATGGGAGCACAGCCAGAAACTCCGGCGCGACCCGCGGGTCACGCTCTTCGGCCGCTTCCTGCGCAAGTCGTCGCTGGACGAGCTGCCGCAGCTGTGGAACGTGCTGAAAGGCGACATGAGCGTGGTCGGCCCGCGGCCGATGATGCCCGAGCAGCGCGCGCTCTATCCCGGCGACGCCTATTACCGGCTCCGCCCGGGGATCACCGGCGCCTGGCAGGTCTCGGACCGCAACAGGACGTCCTTCGCCGCCCGCGCCGAGTACGATGCCGCCTACGAGCGCAGCCTGAGCCTGAAGGGCGACATGGCGATCCTGATGGCGACGGCGGGCGCGGTGGCGCGCGGCACGGGCTGCTGAGCGGGCACGCCCCGGCCCCCCGCCGGGGCACAGGCAAGGGCGCAGCGGCGCATCGCGCGGATGGCGTCTGCCCGGCGCGGGCGGTCCCGACTTGTGCGCAAGGCGGTGCGCGCCTATGACCCGGTGGGGGTCTGTCCGGCGGTCGGACGCCGGCGCCGTGGCAGCGGCCGGGCGGCGGCGCCGGCCCGGAGCCACCGCCCCGACCGACCCGGCCGCAGCGACGCGGAGAACCGAAGCCATGACCGATGTCGCCAAGCCCGCGCTCGCCGTGGCGACGGGGGCGCTACGCCTTCTGCGCGCCGCCGTGCACGGCCCGCGCGTGCTGCGCTATCTCCGGGCGCGGTTTGGCGCCGAGGGCCTGAACTGGTCCGCGGCGCGGCGGGTGGCGGTGTTTCCCCGGCTGGGGCTGGCCTACAACCGCATCAAGAAGAACGCCAACACCACGGTCGTGCTCCTGCTGCGCGAGCTCGACACGGGCGTCATCGAGGACCGCGACGTGGCCAAGGTCCAGGCGCCGCTGCTGTTCGACCTGTCCCGCGAGGAGCTGTCGCGGCCGCTGGCCTTCTTCGTCGTCGTGCGCAACCCCTACAGCCGGGTTCTGTCGGCCTTCCTCAACAAGTTCGGCAACCCCGTCTACGCCCGCCGCCATGGCGCCTTTGCGCGCACGCCCGAGGGGTTCGCCGCCTTCGTCCGCTGGCTCGAGGCCGGCGGGCTGCGCAGGGATGCGCACTGGAACCTCCAGACCCGCCTGATGCTGCTGCCGCTCGCGCGCTACGACCATGTCGTGCGGTTCGAGGCGCTGCGCCCGGGGCTCGAGGCGGTGCTTGCCGCGCGCGGGCTGGCGCTGCCGCCGGGGCGGCTCGATACGCTCTACCCCTCGGACCGCGACAAGGAGACGAAGGCCGACGCCAAGCTGCGCGCCTTCTACGATGCCGACACGGCCGACCGCGTCGCCCGCCTCTATGCCGCCGATTTCGCCGCGCTGGGCTATTCCGCCGAGTTTCCGCCGCCCGCGGGCTGAGCCGGCGGCGCGGGCACCGTCACAGCGGGGCCGTCGCCGCGGCGAGCCAGGCGCGCGTCGCCGGGTCCAGCGCCGGGGCCGCGCGGGCGAACACCTCGGCGTGATAGGCGTTCAGCCAGGCGCGTTCGGCCGCGGCCAGCCGGTCGGCCAGGATCAGGCGGCGGTCGATGGGCACAAAGGTCAGCGTCTCGAAGGCCAGCATCGCCCGCGCATCGGCCCCGTCCAGGGCCGGCGCCTCGATCACCGTCACGAGGTTCTCGGTGCGGATCCCGAAGGCGCCCTCGCGGTAGTGGCCGGGCTCGACCGACAGGATCATCCCCGCCTCGAGCGGCACCTCGCCCAGCCGCGACAGCCGCACCGGCCCCTCGTGCACCGACAGCGCCGCGCCCACCCCGTGGCCCGTGCCGTGGTCGTAGTCCTGCCCGGCGAGCCACAGCGGATAGCGCGCCAGCGGGTCCAGGTCGCGCCCCGCCAGCCCCTTCGGCCAGCGCGCCCGCGACAGCGCGATCAGCCCCTGAAGCACGCGGGTGAAGGCCGCGGCGGCGCCCGCCGGCGCGGGGCCGGTGGCGACGGTGCGGGTGATGTCGGTGGTCCCGTCGGGATACTGCGCCCCGGAATCGACGAGCAGGATGTCGCCGGGCACCACGCGCCGGTTGCTGGCCTCGGTGACGCGGTAGTGCACGATGGCCCCGTTCGGCCCCGCGCCCGCGATGGTCTCGAAGCTGAGGTCGAGCAGATCGCCCCCGGCCGCGCGGAACGCCTCCAGCCTGCGGACGACGGCGATCTCGGTCAGCCCGCCCTTCGGCGCCTCGGCATCGAGCCAGGCGAGAAAGCGGATCATCGCCAGCGCGTCGCGGGCCTGCGCGGCGCGCATCCCGGCAAGTTCCGCCGCGGTCTTGCGCGCCTTGGGCAGAAGGCAGGGGTCCTCGGCCTGCGCCACCGCCACCCCCGCCGCGGCCAGCCGCTGCGCCACCCAGACCGGCGCCGTCCTCGGGTCCAGCCGCACCGGCCCCGCCAGCGCATCGAGCGCGGGACCGAAGGCGTCGGGCGGGGCCAGCGCGACCCCCGGATCGAGATGCGCGGCGATCTCGCTGCCCAGCTTGGCCGGGTCGATGAACAGCGCCAGCCGCCCGTCGGCGTGCAGGATGCCGAAGGCGTGCACCACCGGGTTGCGCGCCACGTCCGCCCCGCGCAGGTTGGTCAGCCAGGCGAGGCTGTCGGCCAGGGTAAGGACGGCGGCACGCTGCCCGGCGCGGGCGAGACCCTCGGCCAGCGCCGCCCGCTTCTCGGCCGAGGTCGCCCCGGCCAGCGCCACGGGATGCGCCCGCACCCGGCCCTGCGGCGGGGGCGGCCGGTCGGGCCAGACGGCATCGACGAGGTTGGCGCAGGGCCGGAAGGTCAGCCCTCGGCCCGCACCTGCCTGCTCGAGCTGCGCCAGCTCGTCGGGGGTGTGCAGCCAGGGGTCGAAGCCGATCACTCCGCCGTTCGGCATCTGCGCGGCGATCCAGTCGCCGGGCCGGGTGGCCGGCCAGTCCACGGGGGTGAACTGCGCCGGATCGACCTGCGCCTTCACCTGCACCCGGTAGCGGCCATCGACGAACACCCCCGCAACATGGGGCAGCACCACGCACAGCCCGGCCGAGCCGGTGAAGCCCGTCAGCCAGGCCAGCCGCTCGTCGCACGGGGCGACATACTCGCCCTGATGCGCATCGGCCCGCGGCACGAGAAAGCCGTCCAGCCCCGCGCGCGCCATCGCTGCCCGAAGGGCCGACAGGCGGGGGGGGCCCTGGTCGGGGCGGGCGGTGACGGTGAAGGTCTGGAACACGGCGCGGCCCTGCTGGAATTGCCGCGCACAGGCTGCCGTGCCCGCGCGGCAGGTGCAAGGGCGCTGCCGCGGCGATCCCGCGGGGCGGTGCGTGCGGCGGCATCGGTTGCCGACGGGGCTTGCCTCGCCCCGCGGCCTCGGGGCAATAGGGCAGGCGCGGGCGTCTGGTCGAGCGGCTGGCCGCCCTGGTCGGCGCAACCGGTCCGGCGCAAGGGCGCGGCCCGGTCCGCAGCCGCCGGACAGCGGCGATGGATGGGGAGGAACAAGATGATGCCGCTTTGCCCGGGCGCAGCGCCGCCCGACGCCGGCCCGAGCGCCGGCCGGGGCCTGCAGGCCCGCCCGCGGCCAGCCGGACCGAGGGGGCGAGGGGAGGCGCGATGATCACACCCGACTACTGCCGCACGATGGCGCGCTACAACCTGTGGCAGAACCGCAGCCTGCTGCGTGCCGCCGGCACGCTGGACGAAGCCGCCCGGCGGCAGGACCGGGGCGCGTTCTGGGGCTCGATCGCGGGCACGCTCGGCCATCTGCTCTGGGGCGACCAGGTCTGGATGGCCCGCCTCGACGGTGGCGAGCGGCCGGCGGTGGCCATCGCCGACAGCGCCGCGCGGTTCGCCGCCGACTGGGACGCCTATCGCCGGCTGCGGACCGAGACCGACCTG
Organism: uncultured Paracoccaceae bacterium; assembly: GCA_937983405.1. Lineage (GTDB taxonomy): Bacteria > Pseudomonadota > Alphaproteobacteria > Rhodobacterales > Rhodobacteraceae > JAHDXW01. The sequence goes on along the minus strand of CALJZN010000037.1, from coordinate 16,440 downwards.
CGCATCCTGGCCTGGGCCGATGCGCTGGGCGAGGGCGATCTGGCCGGCGCCCTCGTGTGGTATTCGGGCGTGCAGCAGCGCGAGGTCGCCAAGCCCAAGGCGCTGTGCGTCGCGCATTTCTTCAACCACCAGACCCACCACCGCGGGCAGGCCCACGCCCTGATCACCGCCGCCGGCGGCCGGCCCGACGACACCGACCTCATCTTCATGCCCGACCTCATCGACTGACCGACCGGAGATTGCCCCATGTTCCGAGCCCTCGTTGTCGAGAAGGACGCGACCGGCGCCACCCGCGCCGGGGTGCAGACGCTGCCCGACGAGCGGCTGCCGCCGGGCGACGTGACCGTGGCGGTGGAGTACTCGACGCTGAACTACAAGGACGGGTTGTGCCTGGGCTCGGGGGCGGGGCTGGTCAAGACCTGGCCGCATGTGCCGGGGATCGACTTTGCCGGCACCGTCGAGGCCTCGGAGGATCCGCGCTATGCCCCGGGCGACCGGGTGATCCTGACCGGCTGGCGCGTGGGCGAGCTGCATTGGGGCGGCTATGCGACCCGGGCGCGGGTGCAGGCCGACTGGCTGGTGCCGCTGCCCGCGGGCACCACGACGCGCTGGGCGATGGCCGTGGGCACCGCCGGGCTGACCGCGATGCTGGCGGTCCGCGCGCTTCAGGCGCAGGGGCTGGCCCCCGGCGCGGGGCCGGTGCTGGTGACCGGCGCGGCGGGCGGCGTGGGGTCGGTCGCGGTGGCGCTGCTGGCCCGGGCGGGGCACGAGGTGGCGGCGGTGACCGGGCGGCCCGAGCATGAGGGATACCTGAAAGGTCTCGGGGCGGCGCGGATCGTGCCGCGGGCCGAGCTGGCCGAGACGGTCGCGCGCCCGCTCGAATCCGAGACCTGGGCGGCTTGCGTCGATGCGGTAGGCGGCAGCATGCTCGCCCGGGTGCTGGGCCAGATGAAATATGGCGCCGCGGTCGCGGCGGTGGGCAACGCGGGCGGGGTCGCGGTGCCGGCCAACGTGCTGCCCTTCATCCTGCGCGGGGTCAACCTTCTGGGCATCGACAGCGTGCGCCGGCCCTATGCCGACCGGGTCGCGGCCTGGGCGCGGCTGGCGGCCGAGCTGCCGGAGAAGGTGCTCGAGCCGATGATCCGGCCCGCGACGCTGGGCGACCTGCCTGCGCTCGGGGCGGCGATCCTGCGGGGGCAGGTGCAGGGCCGCGTCGTCGTGGACGTGCGCGCCTGAGCGGCCGGGCCATGGCCGCGTCGCCCGACCGCGAGGGGCTGCGCGCGCGCTGGGCCCGAGCGCTCGACCCCGAGCTGCGCCGCGCGCGCGGGCTGTCGGCCGTCAACAGGGCGGTGGTCGTCCTCATCCTTGCCTCGGTCCTCACCGCGATCCTCGAGACCGAGCCGGTGCTGCGCGCCGCCGGGGGCCGGGCCTTCGTGGTGGCCGAGGGCGTCTTTCTGGCGGCCTTCGTCGTCGAATATCTCGCCCGGGCCTGGACGGCGACCGTCAACCCGCGCTGGCCCTCGCTCGGGGCCTACCTGCGCAGCCCCGTCGCGCTGTTCGACCTTGCGGTGATCCTTGGCGTGCTGCTGCCCTTTTTCGGGATGGAGGCGAGCCTGCTGCGGCTGTTCCGGGCCTTCCGGCTGTTGCGGCTGGCGCGGCTCGGGCGCTTCTCGCAGGCGATGCGGCTGATCGGCGCGGCGGTGTCAGGCCGCGGGCCGGAGATCGGCGTCAGCATCGGCTTCGCGGCGGGGCTGCTGCTGTGCGCCTCGACCGGGCTCTACCTGGCCGAGGGCGGGGTTCAGCCCGAGGCCTTCGGCTCGATCCCGCGGGCGATGTGGTGGGCGGTGGCAACGCTGACGACGGTGGGCTACGGCGATGTCGTTCCCGTCACCGGCCTGGGGCGCGTGCTGGCGGCGCTGACCGCATTCACCGGCATCGCGGTCATCGCGGTGCCCACCGGGCTGATCGCCGCGGCCTTCGCCGATGCGATGCGCGCCGCGCGCAGCCATCGCCGCGGCGGCGGCGAGGGCCGCGACGACGACGGCAGCGATCGCGACGGGGGTTGATCGCCGGCGGCAATGGCCTAGGACGCCGCGGGGGCGGCTGGCGCCCGCGGGGGCAAGGCATGGCAACGGTTGCGGCCGAGATGGATGTGGCGTTCGTCCGGGACCAGTTCCCGGCCTTTGCCGAGCCGTCGCTCGAGCCCTGGGCCTTCTTCGAGAATGCCGGCGGCTCCCATGTCTGCCGGCAGGTGATCGACCGGCTCGACCGCTTCTACCGCACGCGCAAGATGCAGCCCTACGGGCCCGCTGCCCCCTCGGCCGCGGGCGGGGCCGAGATGGACGAGGCGCGCGCGCGGCTGGCCGCCATGCTGGGGGTTGCGACGGACGAGCTGTCCTTCGGCCCCTCGACCAGCGCCAACGCCTATGTGCTGGCGCAGGCGTTCCGCGGCTGGCTGCCGAGGGGCGCCGCCATCGTCGTGACCGATCAGGACCACGAGGCGAACACCGGCCCCTGGCGGCGGCTGGCCGACGCCGGCGTGGAGGTGCGCGAGTGGCGGATGGACCCCGCCACCGGGCACCTCGACCCGGCCGCGCTGGCGGCGCTTCTGGGCGACGGGCGGGTGCGGCTGGTGTGCTTCCCCCACGCCTCGAACGTGGTGGCCGAGGTCAACCCGGTCGCCCGGATCGCCGCGATGGCCCATGCGGCGGGGGCGGTTGTGTGCGTCGACGGCGTCTCCTACGCGCCGCACGGGCTGCCCGACGTGGGCGCGCTGGAGGCCGACATCTACCTCTTCTCGGCCTACAAGACCTGGGGGCCGCATCAGGGCCTGATGGTCGTGCGCCGCGCGCTGGCCGAGGCGCTGCCGAATCAGGGCCACGGCTTCAACGCGGGCACGCTGTGGAAGCGCTTCACTCCGGCCGGGCCCGACCACGCGCAGGTCGCGGCCTGCGCCGGGATTGCCGATTATCTCGACGCGCTCCATGCCCGGCATTTCCCGGGGCGGCCCGATCCGGGGGCGGCCGGGCGGGCGGCGGCGGTGGCCGGCCTGATGCGGGCGCGCGAGGGGCGGCTGATGGCGCCGCTGCTCGACTGGCTCGGGACGCGCGCCAACCGCGTGCGGCTGCTGGGGCCGGCGCGGCCCGAGGGGCGGGCGCCTACGCTCGCGCTGGTGCACGCCCGCCCGGGCGCGGCGCTGGCGGCGGAGCTTGCGGAGCAGGGCATCATCGCGGGCGGCGGCAGCTTTTACGCCCAGCGGGCGCTCGCCGCGCAGGGGGTGGACCCGGCCCATGGCGTGCTGCGGCTGAGCTTTCTGCACTACACCGCCGAGGCCGAGATCGAGCGGCTGATCGCGGCACTCGACCGGGTGCTCTAGCATGACGGAGGCCCCGGTCATCTGGTGGGTGCGGCGCGACTTCCGGCTTGCCGACAACCCCGCGCTGGTCGCCGCGGCGGCCGGCGGGCGCCCGGTGATCCCGGTGCTGCTGACCGACGAGGCGGTGGCGGGCCTTGGCACCGCGCCGCGCTGGCGGCTGGGCGAGGCGGCGCGCGCCTTCGCCGCAACGCTGGCCGACATGGGCTCGCGGCTGATCCTGCGGCCGGGCGCGGCGCTGGAGGCGCTGCCGCGGCTGCTGGCCGAAACCGGGGCGGGGGCGGTCGTCTGGGCACGCGCCTACGACCCCGCCGGCATCGCGCGCGACACGGCGGTGAAGGCCGCGCTGAGGGCAGCGGGCATCGCCGCCGAAAGCCACCCGGGCAGCCTGCTGCACGAGCCCTGGACGGTCGAAACCGCCGCAGGCGGACCGTTCCGCGTCTACACCCCCTTCTGGCGCGCGCTGCGCGACCGCGAGGTGCCCGCGCCGCTGCCGCCGCCCGCGGCGCTGCGCCCGCCGGCGGCGTGGCCCGCGGGGCTGCCCATCGCGGCCTGGCGCCCCGGCGCGGGGATGGACCGCGGCGCGGCCATCGTCGCGCGCAACGCCCGCATCGGCGAGGCCGCGGCGCGCGACCGGCTCGCGGCCTTCATGGCCGGCCCGGTCGAGAGCTATGCCGCGCTGCGCGACCGGCCCGACCTGCCCGCGACCTCGCGCCTGTCGGAGAACCTCGCCTGGGGCGAGATCGGGCCGCGCACCGTCTGGGCCGCGGGGATGGCGGCGCTGCGCGACGGGCGGGCGGGGGCCGAGACCTTCCTCAAGGAGCTCGTCTGGCGCGAGTTCGCCTGGCACCTCGCCTTCCATACCCCGCGGATCCTGACCGACAACTGGCGCCCCGAGTGGGACGGCTTTCCCTGGGCGGGCGACGGCGACCTGGCCGAGGCCTGGCGGCGCGGGATGACCGGCATCCCCTTCGTCGATGCCGGCATGCGCGAAATCTATGTCACGGGGACGATGCACAACCGGCTGCGGATGATCGCGGCCTCGTTCCTGACCAAGCATCTGCTTACCCACTGGCGGGTCGGCGCCGACTGGTTCGCCGACTGCCTGATCGACTGGGACCCGGCCTCGAACGCGATGGGCTGGCAGTGGGTGGCGGGCTCGGGCCCCGATGCCGCGCCCTATTTCCGCATCTTCAACCCCGAGGCGCAGGCAAGCCGCTTCGACCCCGAGGGCGCCTATCGCCGCCGCTTCCTGGCCGAGCTGTCGCCGCGGCCGGGGCAGGACGCGCTCGACTTCTTCCGCGCCGTGCCGCGGTCCTGGGGCCTCGACCCCGCGCGGCCCTATCCCGCACCGCTCATCGGGCTCGAGGCCGGGCGCGCGCGCGCGCTGGCGGCGTGGGAGGCACGCCGGCGCGCGGCCCCCGGCGCCTGATGCCGGCCTGGCCGGCGGCGGGCCTGGCGCGCGGGGGGGCTGGCGCGCGGCTGCCGACGGCTTACGTTGCACAGCGGGCGCAGAGCGGGCATGATCCGCCCAAGCCTTGGCCGCCCCGGACCCCTGCCTGGCGCAACGGCTTGGCGGGCGCGGCGAGGCATCGAGCGACAGGGACGTGCATGACGATATTCACCTCCACCCGCGGTCAAACCGGACTGCCCCGCTATTTCGGCGCGGTGTTCGAAATCGCCCGGCGTCTGGCCTGCGGGCGGCTCGACATCGTTCTGCCCGACGGCCGGGTATTCCGCGCCGAAGGCAGCCTGCCCGGGCCGGTCGCCGAGCTGCATGTCGTCAACCCCGACATCTTCGCCCGGCTGGTGCGCGAGGGCGACCTCGGCTTCTGCGAGGCCTATCTCGAAGGCTGGTGGACGACGCCCGACCTGCAGGCCTTCATGGACCTTGTCCATGCCGGCAACGACGACCTCTACGACGGCTTTCTCGGCATGGGGATCGTGCGCGCCTTCGAGCGGCTGCGCCACTGGCTGCGGTCGAACACCCGGGCGGGGGCGCGGCGCAACATCGAATACCACTACGACCTTGGCAACGATTTCTACCGGCTGTGGCTGGACGAGACGATGACCTATTCCTCGGCCCTGTTCCGGTCGGGCCAGGAAAGCCTCGAGCGCGCGCAGATCCAGAAATACGCCAGCATGGTGGACCAGATGGGCGCGCGGCCCGGCGACCATGTGCTCGAGATCGGCTGCGGCTGGGGCGGCTTTGCCGAATACGCCGCGAAGGAGCGCGGGCTGCGGGTGACGGGGCTGACGATCTCCAAGGCCCAGCACGATTATGCGGTGGCGCGACTGGCCCGTGCCGGCCTGGCCGACCGGGTGACGATCAAGCTGCAGGACTACCGCGACGAGCGCGGCAGCTACGACGGTATCGCCTCGATCGAGATGTTCGAGGCGGTGGGCGAACGCTATTGGCCCGTCTACTTCGCCAGCCTGCGCGACCGGCTGAAGCCCGGGCGCCAGGCGACGCTGCAGATCATCACCGTCCAGGACCGCCGCTTCGAACTCTACCGCAAGGGCGTGGACTTCATCCAGAAATACATCTTCCCCGGCGGCATGCTGCCCTCGCCTTCGGCGCTGCGGCGCGAGATCGACCGGGCGGGGCTGGCGCTGCGCGGCTCGATCGAGTTCGGCGAGAGCTATTCGCAGACGCTGCGGCGCTGGCGCGAGAGTTTCCACGCCCGCTGGGACGAGATCGCGCGAATGGGCTTCGACGATCGCTTTCGCCGCATGTGGGACATGTATCTGACCTCCTGCGCGGCCACCTTCCGCTTCGGCAACTGCGACGTCACGCAGATCACCGTCGCCCGGCCGGGGGGCTGAGGTGCCGACGGCCGCGCGGCTGGTGGCCGCCCTCGCCTTCGCCGTGGTGGCCTTCGCCGCCGCACGGGCCTATGTGCCGCTGCTGCCCGAAGGCACGCAGGTGCGGCTGTTCGCCCCCGTGGCGGCGCTGATCGGGGCGGCGACGGGCTGGTGGGTGATGGGCCCGCTGGCCGGGCGGGGCTGGGGGGCCGCGATCGGCTTCGGCATGCGCAGCGCGGCCACGGCGGTGTTCTGGGCGGCGCTGCTGTTCTCGGGGCGCGAGATGATCCTGCGCTCGATCAACCGGCGCTACGGCGGGCCGATGGAGGCGGTGGTCGGCACCTTCGACATCGCGCTCGACTACGTCCGGCTGCTGGTAAGCGACCCGCGGGTGCCGGCCGTGCTGGTCCTCGGCGGCGCGCTGGGCGGGCTGATGGCCGAGGTCGCGGCGCGGCGCTGGCGCTAGGGTGTGCCCACGCGCGGCCGGGCCCGGCGCGGCCGCGCCACGCCCCCCGGGGGTGGACTTCTGCCGCGGGATGGCGCATGGGCGGGCGGCGCGCGGCCGTGACCGCGGGCGCCGGGGCGGCGGCGGTTGGGGGGCGGGATGACCGGGGTGTTCGTCTACGGCACGCTGTGCCACCCGCCACTGCTGGCCACGGTGCTGGGCCGGGCGGCAGAGATGCGCCCCGCGCGGCTGGCCGATCACGCCGTGCGCTGGGCCGAGGGCGAGGCCTTTCCGCTGATCCTGCCCGCGCCGGGCGAGACGGCCGAGGGTGCGCTTCTGCCCGGCCTCGGGCCGGACGATCTGGCGCGGCTCGACTTCTACGAGGCGGGCTTCGGCTATGCCACCCGGACCGCGACCGTGACCACCGCGGACGGGCCGGCCGAGGCGCTGGTCTACTGGCCCGCGGCCGGGCGCTGGACCCCGGGCGCGCCCTGGCGGCTGACCGACTGGGCGGCGCGCTGGAGCGCGCTGACGGTGGCGGCGGCCGAGGACTTCATGCGCGGCTTCGGCCGGCGCCCGGCGGCGGCGATGGCGGCGCGCTACCCGCAGATCCTCATCCGCGCCGCCTCGCGCCTGCGCGCGGCGGCCGAGCTCCGCCCCGCCACGCTGCGCCGGGCGAGCGCCCCGGGCGATGTGGCGGTGGAGGGCTGGCGCGAGCCCTACGCCGCCTTCTTTTCCGTCGAGGAGGCCGACCTGCGGTTCCGCCGCTTCGACGGCGCGATGTCGGCGCCGGTGACGCGGGCGGCGTTCGTCTCGGGCGATGCGGTGACGGTGCTGCCCTACGACCCCGCCCGCGACCGGGTGCTGCTGGTCGAGCAGTTCCGCATGGGCGCCCATGCCCGCGGCGACCCCTCGCCCTGGCTGTTGGAAGCGGTCGCTGGCCGGATCGACCCCGGCGAGACGCCCGAGGCGGCCGCGCGCCGCGAGGCGGCCGAGGAGGCGGGGCTTGCGCTCGGCCGGCTGTTCTATGTCGCCCGCTACTACCCCTCGCCCGGGGCCAAGACCGAGTATCTCTACTCCTATGTCGGGCTGGCCGAACTGCCCGACGCGGCCGCGGGCCTCGGCGGGCTTGTGGGCGAGGGCGAGGACATCCGCGCCCATGTCCTGGGATTCGACCGCTTCATGGCGCTCATCGACAGCGGCGAGGCCGACAACGGCCCGCTCATCCTGACCGGCTGGTGGCTGGCGCGCCACCGCGCGCGGTTGCGCGCCCTGTCCGCGGCGCCGGGCGCCGGCGCTTGAGTTTGCCCGCCCCCGCGTCTACCAAGCCGGGGGGGCGGCAGCAGGGAGCCTTGGGATGCGCATCTGCGGCGATCTGGCGGCGGCGGTGGGCAACACGCCGCTAATCCGGCTGAGGAAGGCCAGCGAGGCGACGGGCTGCGAGATCCTCGGCAAGGCCGAGTTCATGAACCCCGGCCAGTCGGTCAAGGACCGTGCGGCGCTTGCGATCATCCGCGACGCGGTGGCGCACGGGGTGCTCGCGCCCGGCGGCACCATCGTCGAGGGCACCGCCGGCAACACCGGCATCGGGCTGGCGCTGGTCGGGGCCTCGATGGGGTTCCGCACCGTCATCGTCATTCCCGAGACCCAGAGCCAGGAAAAGAAGGACATGCTGCGCCTGGCCGGCGCCGAGCTCGTGCAGGTGCCAGCGGTGCCCTATGCCAACCCCAACAATTACGTCCGCTATTCCGGCCGTCTTGCCGCCGCGCTGGCCGAAACCGAGCCGCGCGGCGCGATCTGGGCGAACCAGTTCGACAACCTCGCCAACCGCCAGGCCCACGCGGAGGGCACGGGGCCCGAGATCTGGGCCCAGACGGAAGGACGGGTGGACGGCTTCGTCTGCGCGGTGGGCACGGGCGGCACGCTGGCCGGGGTGGCGATGGCGCTGCAGCCGAAGGGCGTGAAGATCGGCCTTGCCGACCCCGAGGGGGCGGCGCTCTACAGCTTCTACACCGCGGGGGTGCTGAGGGCCGAGGGCAGCTCGATCACCGAAGGGATCGGGCAGGGGCGCATCACCGCCAATCTCGAGGGGTTCCGCCCCGATTTCGCCTATCGCATCCCCGACTCCGAGGCGCTGCCCATCGTCTTCGACCTGCTGGCCGAGGAGGGGCTGTGCTTGGGCGGATCGTCGGGTGTCAACGTCGCCGGCGCGATCCGCATGGCGCGCGAGATGGGGCCGGGCCACACCATCGTCACCATCCTGTGCGACCACGGCACGCGCTACCAGTCCAAGCTGTTCAACCCCGCGTTTCTGCGCGGCAGGGGCCTGCCCGTGCCGGCCTGGCTGGACGGCCCGGGACGGCCGCTGCCGGCGGTGTTCGAGGGCTGAATGGCGCGGCTGCGCGCGCTGGCGCTGATCCTGCTGTGCCTTGGCGCCGCCCTTCCGGCGGCCGTGACGCCCGGCGCGCTGCGCGCGCAAGAGGCCGCGGCCGGCCCCGACTATGCGCTGTGGGAGCAGACGGCGCGCCGCGCCGAAGAGCAGATCCTCGACCCGGCGACGACCAACCTCGGGCTGGAACAGATCCGGGCGCTGATCGTGGACTGGCGCGCGCGCTTCCTCGAGGCGCAGAACGCCAACCAGGCCCGGATCGAGACGCTGCGCAGCCAGATCGCGGCGCTGGGGCCCCCGCCCGGCGAGGGCGCGGCCGAGGCGCCCGCCATCGCCGAGCGGCGGCGCGAGCTGACCGAGGCGCTGGCGCGGTTGCAGGCGCCGGGGCTTGCCGCCGAGGAGGCCTATCGCCGTGCCGACGGGCTCGTGCGCGAGATCGACCGCATCCTGCGCGACCGTCAGGCCGAGGCGCTGATGCGGCTGTGGCCGGCGCCGGTCAACCCCGCCAACTGGCCGGCGGGGCTTGCAGCGCTCAGCGTCACCGCCCGCGACCTGTGGGCCGAGCTGGCCGAGGGCTGGGCCAGCCCCGCCCGGCGCGCCGAGTTCCGCGCCGCCCTGCCCAAGGCGCTGGCGCTGATGCTGCTGGCGCTGGTGCTGCTGGCGCGCGGCCGCAGCTGGATGGAGCGGGCGGCGGCGGTGCAGGCGGCGCGGGCGGCGCGGGGGCGGGCGGTCATCGCGCTGGTGGTCTCGCTGGGCCAGATCCTGCTGCCCCTCGCCGGGCTGATGGCGCTGATCGCGGCGGTCCGGGCGACGGGCTTCGTCGGGCTGATCGGCAACGTGCTGCTCGAGGCGTTGCCGGCCGCGGGCCTGACGGTGCTGGTGGCGATGTGGCTGGGCGCGCGCATCTTCGCCCGCGGCGCGGAGGGGTTTCTCGACCTGCCCGACGACCGGCTGGCCGAGGGGCGGTTCCATGTCGGCGCGCTCGGCCTGCTCATGGCGCTCGACGCGCTGCGCAGGGCCTTCGTCGTGCCGGCCGAGGCGTCCGAGGCGGCCAATGCAGTGCTGGCCTTTCCGCTGATCCTGCTGGCCGGGGTCGCGCTGTTCCGCCTCGGCCAGCTCATGTCGGCCCATGCCCGGGGCGCGGCGCCCGCGGGCGAGGCGGCAAGCTTCCGCGACCGGCTGACCGGGCTTCTGGGCCGGGCGGCGATGGCGGTGGCGGTGGGCGGCCCGGCGATGGGCGCGATCGGCTATGTCGCGGCGGCCTCGGCGGTGGTCTATCCGGCCGCGATGTCGCTGGCGCTGCTCGCCGGCCTGGTCATCCTGCAACGCCTGATCGGCGACGTCTATGCCCTCATTCTGGGGGCCGACGACGAGGCGGCGCGCGGCGCGCTGGTGCCGGTGCTGTTCGGATTTGCGCTGGCCATCCTCGCCCTGCCGGTGCTGGCGTTGATCTGGGGCGCGCGCGACAGCGACCTCGTCGAGATCTGGACGCGCTTCCGCGAGGGCGTGGAGATCGGCGGCACGCGCATCGCGCCGACCGACTTCGTCACCTTCGCGCTGGTGTTCGCCATCGCCTTCATGGCGACGCGCCTCTTGCAGGGCGCACTGCAATCGACGGTCCTGCCGCGCACGAGCCTCGATGCCGGGGCGCAGAAGGCCGTGGTTGCGGGCATCGGCTATGTCGGCATCACGCTGGCCGCGCTCCTGGCCTTCTCTTCGGCCGGGATCGACCTGTCCTCGCTGGCCATCGTCGCGGGGGCGCTGTCGGTCGGCATCGGCTTCGGCCTGCAGAACATCGTGTCGAACTTCGTCTCGGGCATCATCCTTCTGGTCGAGCGCCCGATCTCGGAGGGCGACTGGATCGAGGTCGGCGGCGTCTCGGGCTGGGTGCGCGCGATCTCGGTGCGCTCGACCCGGATCGAGACCTTCGACCGCAACTTCGTCATCGTGCCCAACAGCGACATCATCTCGGGCCGGGTGACCAACTGGACGCGGTTCAACCTGACGGGGCGGCTGATCCTGCCCGTGGGCGTGGCCTATGGCAGCGATACCCGCCATGTCGAGCGCGTGCTGCGCGAGATCGCCGAGGATCATCCGCTGGTGGTGCTCTCGCCCCGGCCCATGGTGCTGTTCACCGGGTTCGGCGACAGCGCGCTGAACTTCGAGGTGCGGGTCATCCTGCGCGACGTGAACTTCCGCCTGACGACGCAGTCCGAGATGAACCACGAGATCGCGCGCCGCTTCCGCGAAGAGGGCATCGAGATTCCCTTCCCGCAGCGCGACGTCTGGCTGCGCAGCCCCGCCCCCGCGGCCGATGTGCCGGCGGCGCGCCTGAAGGGGCCGTGCCCGCAGGGCGACGAGGCTGCGCTGGGCGACGCGCCCCTGCCCATGGAGGACCGCTGAGATGACCGAACTGCTGTGGCACGCCGATCCCTACCGCCAGATGGCCGAAGCGGTGGTGACCGGCCATGCCGAGGGCGGCGGGCTGATCCTGGACCGCACGCTGTTCTACGCCCAGGGCGGCGGCCAGCCGGGCGATTCGGGCTGGGTGGACTGGCCGGGCGGGGGCCTCGACATCGCCGGGGCGGTCAAGGGCGAGGGCGGCGCGGTGGTGCTGGTGCCCGCCGCGCCCGCGCCGCTGCCGGCGCCGGGCACGCGGGTGACCCAGCGGCTGGACTGGCCGCGGCGCCATCTGCACATGCGGGTGCACACCGCGCTGCACCTTTTGTCGGTGGTCATCCCGCGCCCCGTCACCGGCGGGCAGATCGGCGCCGGGACGGGGCGGCTCGACTTCGACCTTCCCGAACCGCCGGCCGATGTCGCCGCGCTCGAGGCGCGGCTGGCCGAGCTTGTCGCGCGCGACCTGCCGGTGACCGAGGACTGGATCACCGAGGCCGAGCTTGCCGCCAACCCGGGCCTCGTCAAGACGATGTCGGTCAAGCCCCCCGCGGGGCAGGGGCGCGTGCGGCTGATCCGCATCGGCGCCGGGGCGGGGCAGGTGGACCTTCAGCCCTGCGGCGGCACCCATGTCGCCCGGACCGGCGAGATCGGCCGCATCCGCATCGTCAGGGTCGAGAACAAGGGCCGCCAGAACCGCCGCGTCGCGATCGCGCTCGAGGACTGACCCGGGCTGCGCCACCGGCGGCCGGCTGCCGGATGAGCGGACGCTGGCGCCGTCTGTCGTGGACCGGCGCGACCGCGAAGTGGTTCGCCTCGCCTCCCTGGCTCGGGCCGTCGCCGCAGCGCGGCGCGACGGTCGGGCGTGCGGGGCGCCGGCGATGCGCCGCATGACGTCGGGCGCCGTTCACGGGGTGTCCCGGGGCTGGCCCCGCGCAGCTTTCAACGGCGCGCCGCGCACGGGTTTTTCCGGGCTTTCCGGCAGCAAGCCGGCGCAACGTGCGCGGTTTGTGGCCATCGGGCGGCCGTGATGATGTGGCCGTCCTTTCCGGTGAGACCGCTCAGAGGCCGTGCAGACCCACCAAGGCACGTTCATGGCGTCGGCGCCCGGATGCGGTCCGTCGCGGCCCTGCGCTGCCCCGGCGCATCCGTCTGCTCCTCGCCGTTCGGGCGAAGGCGGGTCGGGCGGCGCGGCGGTCGCGTCGGCTTCCTTGTCCCGGCCCGGAAGCCGGCGCGGCCTTGGCAGCCCGGACAGCGCTCCGGGCAGGCCATGCGGCATCGGCACGATACCGATGATGAACAGGATGCCGATGACCCGCAGGGAGACCTTGCCCACCGGTTCGGACAACGCGGCCGGGATCAGGATTTCCGTCGACATCGCGCAGCCGATGACCGGCGGCGAGACGACGGAGAACTGCCCGGCGAGGAGCGCGCCGGCCGGGGCCGCGGTGGCGCCCGAGATGGCAAAGGCACCGGCCTTCCACAGGCCGACCGCGGATCCCGGCAAGGCGATGCGCTCCTCGTCGCTGCGGATGCCGCGAAAGACGGTGCCGAAGGGCGAGCGGATGACGGCGCTGAGCAGCAGGAGAGCGAGCCCGGCGAGGACCAACGCCACAAGATGGCCGATGGTCGGCCCGCCGCACTCAAGACCGGGGCCGAACAGCGCAAACGACAGCGGCCGGAGATCCGGCAGACCGTTGAAACCGCCGATGGAGCGCCCGTTGATCGCGATCGGTTCCACGTTGACCGCCGAGGCGAGCGTGACGAGCCCGAAGCAGCGGCGTGCCGAAGACCAGGGCCGCCCCGTCGGCAAAGGCCACCGCCCCGCCGGCAAGCACCGCCAGACGCCGACCGAGCCTGGCCGAGGCCAGGACGCCCGGACCGATGCCCTTGCCCGCCGGCACCCCGCGATGGGCGCCGCGCGGCCGCACCAGTCGCCGGGCTGGCCGACGCCGACCGCGTGCGCCGAGACGGTGCTTGCGGCACCGACGCATCTCGCATCCTGCGATCCCGGTCGCCGCTGGATGCGCGATTGGGATCGGGTCGGCCGCATCGGCCGGATCGCGGCGCGGCGGACAGCCTGGCGCGAAAGGGCTGGACAGAGCCGCGATGCCGACCGCGGCATCGACGATCCTCGCGATGACAGCCTCGCGATGACAGCCTCGCGATGACAGGGAAGGCGTCGGACGGATCTGGTCGGCCTGCCCCCGCAATGGCGTCTGTGCGGCACAAGACCGAGGCGGGCGCCCGCCACAGGCTTGCCGCGCCCGCGCCCGGGTCGTTCCGCAGCCCGACGGCTGGACCGACGCCGCGGGAACCCTGCGGCCGACAAAAGCGGCGGGGCGCTTCGGGGCGCCCCGCCCTCGGGCGGCATCAGCCCGCCTTGACCTCGATATGCTTCACCTTCGCCTGCGCCTCGGGCGTCTGCGGCAGGCGGACGGTCAGCACGCCGTTCTTGAAGGTTGCCTCGGCCTTGGAGCCGTCGGTGCCGGGCGGCAGCGGGATCGTGCGCCAGATCGCGCCGTAGCTGCGCTCGGACAGATAATAGCCCTTCTTCTCCTCCTGCCGCTCGATCTTCTTCTCGCCCTTGACGGTCAGAAGGTCATCGGTGACGGTGACCTCCACATCTTCCATCCCCATGCCGGGCAGTTCGATCGAGATTTCCACCGCATCGCCGGTCTGGACCACGTCCGACCGCGCCTCGCCATGGCCCCAGGGCCAGTCGATCTCGCCAATGCCGCGGCCGAAACGGTTCCAGAAACCTTCGAAAACCGAGTTCATCTCGCGTTGCAGGGCGGCGATGGGGTTGTCGTGCGCGCTGTCGGGACGGGCGGGCTCGTCCTTGCGCGCCCAGGGGATCAGATCCTTGATCTTCATGACGTTCCTCCTTCCGCTGGCTCAGGCGGACTTGACCTTGATGGTCTTGGGTTGGCTCGCGGCGCTGCGCGGCAGGCGCAGGCTCAGCACGCCGTTGCGCACCTCGGCCTCGATCCGCTCGGCATCGAAATCCTCCGAAAGGGTGAAGGCGCGTTCGTAATCGCCCGGCTCGTATTCGGCATGGACGAGACGCAGCTTTTCGGGACCGGACACGCTCGAGCGTGCACGGATGGTCAGCACGCGCTTCTCCAGCGACACATCCACATGCTCGGCCGCGACACCGGGCAGTTCGACCATCAGCACCACGCCGTCGCGGGTTTCGACAATGTCGGTCAGCGGCCGCCAGAGCGGGCGGTTGCGGGTGGTCTCCACGCCGGTCTCGGCCGGGGTCTGTTCCTTGACCTTGGTCATTTCGGTGCTCATTCTCCCATCCTCCTGTGTCAGGCGGCCTTGATCTCGATCCGGCGCGGCCGGTCCGCGTCCGGGCGGCCCACGGCGATCCGCAGCACGCCGTCGGCAAAGCGCGCCTCGACCTTTTCGGGATCGACACGGAACGGCAGCCGGATCGCACGGGTGAAGCGGCCGAAGGCGCGCTCGCGGCGGTGCCAGGCCGCCCCCTCCGGCAGTTCGGGCGCCTTGCGCTCGCCCGAAAGCGTCAGGACGTTCTCCTTCACCTGGATGTCGATGTCGGCGGGATCGACGCCGGGCAGCTCGGCGGTGATCGCCGCGGCCTCGTCGTTCTGCCAGACGTTCAGCGCCGGGAAGGGGCGCGGGGCACCGATGGCGCGGTCCAGATCCTCGGACAGACGCCGCATCAGCGCAAAGGGGTCGGCGGGATAAAGGGCAGTTCCGTAGAGCATGTTCACCTCCTTCTGGTCGGCCCGAAGGCGGCCACGAAGGACGGGATGGGCGCAACCGTTTGCGCCCCGCTCTGGAGCCGGACGTCACCGTGCGGGGCCCCGATCGGCACCCCCCGGTGGCCTGCCACATGGGCCAGACCCGTCGTCTTGCATGAACCCGCTTCGGGCGTTCTCCTCTGATAAAGGAGGGCGCGGTCGCACTTTCAAGGGGCGCAGAGCCCAAACCGCCGCCACGGTCTCGTCCGCGTGGAAAGCGCCGCCGCGGCCTGCGCATCGCCGTCTGTCCTGGGCGCCCCGGGTCGGACGCAGGGCGAACGGCCCGATGCGCCGCCTTCCGGCCGACCGGGCCATCCGGCCGGCCCCCCCGGGCCCCCCGCCGCGACGGCGGGCGCTGTCGGCAGGCGGCGCCCGGTTGCTGCAGGCCCGGCCGAGGTGAAACCGCGGCCCCCGCGATCGCCGTGCAGCCCGAAGGCCGGGCCCTCCGGCCGGCCGCGGCAGGGCCGATGGCCCAAGACCGCCTCGAGCGGGCTGCCGCGCCGGGCGAAAGAGCGGTTCCGGCGGTGCGGCATCTTTCCCCGGTGCCCGTGGCAGAGCCCCATGTTCGGCATGCGCCCCGCGCCCGCCGCCGCCGTCGGGTCAGTCACGTCTGCCCGGAACCGACCCGCCGACCGCGCCTTGATCGGCCGCAGGCTCGCGCGCTGCGGCGCGCCCTGCGTCCTGCCAGCGGATCGTCCAATAGATGCCGCCCAGCGCCAGCGTCGCGAAGGCGAGTGCGGCGATCGTGGCCGCCCCGGTCTTGTCGAGGTCGAGGATGATGAACTTGCGCAGCAGCGCCAAGAGCGCCACCAGCACCACGGTGCGGACATGGAACACCGTATCGTGGCTTTCGACCGAGACCACGATCGAGCGCTTGAACTCCAGCGCGATGATGACGGTGAAGATCGCGCCGAACACCGACTGGAACACCTGATGGTCGGTCGGGTCGAGCGAACCCTGCAGCACCAGCCCGACCACCACCCGCAGGAACAGGTTCCACATCGCGGCGAGGATCACCAAGATCAGAAGGAGCGAGAGCGCCATCGTCACGACCTGCTCGAACCGCTGATAGAGCGTCAGCACCGCCCAGCGGTCGCCGAAGTCCTTCCACTCGGAGCGGATCGACATGGCCTCTACTCCGCCGCGATCGGCATGGGCTTCAGCGGCGGGAAGTCATCGGGCGTGATCGTCTCGCGGTCGAGCAGCAGCCTCGTGCCGGCTTCGAGATCGGCCCGCCGCCTCGTCAGCACCTGCTTCG
>CALJZN010000036.1 GCA_937983405.1 uncultured Paracoccaceae bacterium | reverse complement strand
GCGCGCCTACGGGCTCGACCGGCGGCAGTTCGGCCGGCCGATCGCCCAGACCCAGCTCTTCCAGAAGAAGCTCGCCGACATGCAGACCGAGATCGCGCTGGGGCTTCAGGCGGCGCTGCGGGTCGGCCGGCTGATGGACGAAGGGCGCGCGGCGCCCGAGATGATCAGCCTGATCAAGCGCAACAACTGCGGCAAGGCGCTGGACATCGCGCGGATGGCCCGCGACATGCACGGCGGCAACGGGATCCAGGAAGACTATCAGGTGTTCCGCCACATGGCCAACCTCGAGACGGTGAACACCTACGAGGGCACGCATGACGTGCACGCGCTGATCCTCGGCCGGGCGCAGACGGGGTTGCAGGCGTTCTTCTGACGGCCCGCATCGGCAGCCCCCGCCGGGGGCCTGACGGCGGCCCCCCTTGGAGGGGGGCGCGCGGCGGCGCGCCGCATGGCGCGTGCCCCGGGTTGCCGGGCGGGTCGGCCGGGCCCATATCCGGGCCATGCTGAAGCTGCTGCCCTTCCTTGCGGTCCTGCTCTACGGCCTTGCCCTGTGGTGGTTCTCCGCCTGGCGCACCCGGGCCGAACTCGACGCCCGCTCGACGGTGCTTGCCGACCCCGGGCTGCGCCGGGTGGCGGCGCGGCTGGCCGAGGCGCTGGGCCTTCCCGAGGTCCGCGTCAGGGTCTACGAGATCCCCCAGGTCAACGGCCTTGCCGCTCCGGACGGCCGCATCTTCCTCACCCGCGGCTTCGTCGAGCGCTACAAGGCGGGCGAGGTCTCGGCCGAGGAGATGGCCAGCGTGATCGCCCACGAGCTCGGCCATGTCGCGCTCGGCCATGCCCGGCGGCGGATGATCGACTTCACCGGCCAGAACGCCCTGCGGCTGGTGCTGGCCGCGACGCTGGGGCGGATCCTGCCCGGGGTCGGCGTGATGGTCGCCGACGCGCTCGCCGGCCTCGTCGCGGCGCGGCTGTCGCGGCGGGACGAATACGAGGCCGACGCCTGGGCCGCCGCCCTGCTGGTCCGGGCGGGCATCGGCACCGGGCCGCAGAAATCGCTCTTCGCCCGTCTCGGCGCGCTCACAGGGGGCGCCGGGGCGGGCGCGCCGGCCTGGTTCCTGTCGCACCCAAGGCCCGCGGACCGGATCGCGGCGATCGAGGCGCTGGAGGCGAAATGGGGCCTCGCCGGCCCCGCCGCCCCCGGGCGCGGCTGACGCCGCGGCAGAGGCGCCGGGCCGCGGTCGTCGCGCGCCCCGCGGCCCCAAGGGCCGTGCCTGCCGCGCCCGTCCTCAGGGCGCGCGGTCCAGCCGCTTGCCCAGCCGCGGCAGCCCCGCCCGCCCGAACAGCCTCCGCAGCGGCTGCGGGCTGCCCGACAGGCCCTCGGCCCGCGCCTGCACGGCGGCGGCCACGCGCGCCACCGCATCCGGACGGGCGTCGTGCAGACGCACGAGGAAGGGGTCGGGGTGCTGGGCCGCAAGCCCCAGCGGGGCCAGCGCCCGGGACGGAAAGTCGCGCAGGTTGAGCGTGACGATCGTCGCCGCCCCCCCGGCGCGGGCCGCCGCCACCACATGCCCGTCGTGGGGGTCGGGCAGGCCGTAGGCCAGCGCCGCGCCCTCGCTCACTGTCACCTCGGCGGCGGGAAAGGCCGCGCGCAGCGCCGCGATCTCGGCCCGGGCCACCGCCTCCTCGCCCGGCCCGAGCCGTCGGCGCACGGCGCTTGCCCATTCCGCGAGGATCGGCGCCGACCAGACCGGGGCGAACAGCCCCGCCGCCGCCGCACCCGTGAGCACCTCGCGCAGCACCGTGGGATAGAGGACGCAGGCGTCCAGCACCGCCCGCATCCCTCACCCTCCGCCCGGGCAGGGGGCCGCGCCCCGGCGCGCGGGTGGGCGGGTGGGGCGACGCCGGGGCGCGGCCCCCTGCCTGCCCCCCCTCATCCGTCCAGCCGGAAGGCCAGCGCCTTCAGATAGCCCGACTCGGGCAGCTGCGGCAGCACCGGATGGTCGGGCCCGGCAAAGCCGGTGTGGACGATCTGCGCCGCACGCCCGGCCCGCCCGATCCCGCGCGCCGAGGCCTGGCGGAAGGCGGCCAGGTCCACCGCATGCGAGCAGGAGCACAGCAGCAGATATCCCCCCGGCGCCACCAGCGGCGCGGCCAGCCGCGCCACCCGCTCGTAGGCCCGCAGCCCCGCCTCGAGCGCCGATCTCGAGGGCGCGAAGGCTGGCGGATCGCAGACCACCAGGCCAAAGCGCGCCCCCTCGGCCGCCAGCGCCTCCATCGCGGCAAAGGCGTCGCCCTGGCGCGTCGCGAACCGCTCGGCCACGCCGCCCGCCTGCGCGCCGGCCCGCGCCAGCGCCAGCGCGGGGGCCGAGCCGTCCACCGCCAGCGCCGCCTCGGCCCCGGCCGCCAGCGCCGCCAGGGCGAAGCCGCCGACATGGGCAAAGACGTCGAGCACGCGCTGGCCCCGCGCCAGCCGCGCGGCGAAGGCGTGGTTGTCGCGCTGGTCGAAGTAGAGGCCGGTCTTCTGCCCCGTCAGCAGGTCGGCCATGTAGACCGCGCCGTTCAGGGGCACCGGGACCGGCCCCGCCAGCGCGCCGCGCAGCACCACCGTTTCCTGCCCCAGCCCCTCGGCCGCCCGGGTGCGCCCGCCGGCGTTCTTGACGACCGTCGCCACCCCGGTCACCGCCACCAGCGCCTCGGTCAGCGCATCCAGATGCGCCTCGGCCCAGGCGGCGTTGGGCTGGATCGCCGCGGCATCGCCGAAGCGGTCGATCACGATGCCCGGCAGCCCGTCGGCCTCGGCATGGACCAGCCGGTAGAAGGGCCGCGCAAACAGCCGGGCGCGCAGCGCCTGCGCCCGGCCCAGCCGTTCGGCGAACCATGCGCCGCCGATCTCGGCCGCGGGATCGCGGTCGAGCATCCGCAGCGCGATGCGCGAGCCCATGTTGACCGCGACCAGGCCGATCGGGGCGCGGTCGGCATCCTCGAGCACCGCCAGCGACCCGGGCGCCAGGGCGCGGGTGCGCCGGTCGGCCACGACCTCGTCGGCATAGACCCAAGGGAAGCCGTGGCGCAGCGCCCGGGCGTCGGCCGCGGGACGCAGCCGCACGACCGCGCGGCGCGACGGCGCCGCGCCGGTCGGTGCAGGGGAGGGAACGGGACCGCTCATGCCCCCTTGCTAGCCGCTGGCGCCGGCGGCGGGAAGCCCCGCCGCCCCGGGGGGCCGGCAGAGCGCCGCCGCCCGGCCGTCAGACGGCCGGGCGGTCGGCGGCCGGGGCGCGCCCCAGCCCGATCCGGGCGCGCAGCCAGCGCCCCAGATTGCCCAGCATTTCGGCCACCACCTTCGCGCGCAGCGCGCGGGCCTCGCGTTCGATCGCCTCGATGTCGATCCGGGCCGGCGCGGCGGCGGCCCCGGTCCTGTCCGTGTCGTGCATGGTGCAACTCCTTGCGCTTCGCGATGCACCTCCCCGCGGCTCGACATAGGCGGGATGCTGCAGCGCAGCTACGGGCCGCGCGGCAGTCCGGCCATGCAGCGCGCGCATGTCGGCGGCGCCGGCGACCGGGCGGCGCGGCTTGCGCCGTTAGCGCTAACCGCCTATCCTCCCCCGGCTCTGCCCTCCGACCCGCCGCCGCCCTTCCCAAGCCCCGGACCCTTTCCCATGCTGCTCGACGCCCGCATCGCCGCCGTGACCGACCGCATCCGCGCCCGCTCGGCCGCCGCCCGCGGCGCCTATCTGGACCGGATCGCGCGGGCCGCCGACAGCGGCCCGGCGCGGGCGCATCTGGCCTGCGGCAACCAGGCCCATGCCTATGCTGCGATGGGGCAGGACAAGGCCGCGCTGGCCGAGGGTCGGGCGCCGAACCTTGCCATCGTCACCGCCTACAACGACATGCTGTCGGCGCATCAGCCGTTCGAGCATTTCCCCGCCCTGATCCGCGCCGCCGCCCGCCGGGCGGGGGCAACGGCGCAGGTGGCCGGGGGGGTGCCGGCCATGTGCGACGGTGTCACCCAGGGCCGTCCGGGCATGGAGCTGTCGCTGTTCTCGCGCGACGTGATCGCCCTGGCCGCCGGCGTGGCGCTGGCGCACGACTGCTTCGATGCCGCGCTCTTTCTCGGCGTCTGCGACAAGATCGTGCCCGGCCTCGTCATCGCCGCCGCCACCTTCGGCCACCTTCCGGCGGTGTTCCTGCCCGCCGGGCCAATGCCCTCGGGCCTGCCCAACGACGAGAAGGCGCGCGTGCGCAACGCCCATGCCGAGGGCAAGGTGGGGCGCGAGGCGCTGATGGCGGCCGAGATGGCCAGCTACCACGCCCCGGGCACCTGCACCTTCTACGGCACCGCCAACTCGAACCAGATGCTGATGGAGTTCATGGGGCTGCACCTGCCCGGCGCCTCCTTCGTCAACCCCGGCACGCCGCTGCGCGAGGCGCTGACGGTGGCCGGGGTCGAGCGCGCGGCGGCGATCACCGCGCTCGGCAACGACTGGCGCCCGGCGGGGCGCATCCTGGACGAGCGCGCCTTCGTCAACGGCATCGTCGGGCTGATGGCCACGGGCGGCTCGACCAACCTTGTGCTGCATCTGCCGGCGATGGCGCGGGCGGCGGGCGTCCTGCTCGAGCTTGAGGATTTCGACGCGATCGCGGCCGCGGTGCCGCTGATGGCGCGGATCTATCCCAACGGGCTGGCGGACGTGAACCACTTCCACGCCGCGGGCGGGCTGGCGTTCCTGTTCGGCGAGCTTCTCGCGGCGGGGCTTCTGCATGCCGATGCCGAGACGGTGGCCGGCCCGGGGCTGGCGCGCTACACCGCCGAGCCGAGGCTGCGGGACGGCGCCCTGGTCTGGGAGGCGGGCCCCGGCGCCAGCCTGGACGACCGCATCCTGCGCCCGGCCGCGGCGGCCTTCGCCCCCACCGGCGGGCTCAGGGCGCTGTCGGGCAATCTCGGCACCGGGATGATCAAGACCTCGGCCGTGGACCCCGCGCGCCTGGTCATCGAGGCCCCGGCGCGGGTGTTCGAGAGCCAGGAGGCGGTCAAGGCCGCGTTCCGCGCCGGCGCGTTCACGGCCGACACGGTGGTGGTGGTGCGCTTCCAGGGGCCCAGGGCGAACGGCATGCCCGAGCTGCACAGCCTGACGCCGCTGCTCTCGGTCCTGCAGGACCGCGGGCTGAAGGTGGCGCTGGTCACCGACGGGCGGATGTCGGGCGCCTCGGGCAAGGTGCCCGCGGCGATTCATCTCGCGCCCGAGGCGGCGGGCGGCGGGCCGCTGGCGCGGGTGGCCGACGGCGACGTGATCCGGCTCGACGCGGTCGCCGGCCGGCTCGACGTGCTGACCGAGGGCTTCGCCGGGCGGCCCCCGGCGGCGCCCGATCTTGCGGCCAATGCCCATGGCTGCGGGCGCGAGCTGTTCGAGATGTTCCGCCGGACGGTCGGCGCCGCCACCGCCGGCGCGGGCGTCGTCGTCTGAGCGCCCGGCGGCGGGCGGCGGCACCGGAGTGGCCGGCGCGCCGGGGACGCGGCCGGGCGGGTGGCCCCGCGGCCTTGGCCGGGGCGCGGGGCCGGCGGCGTCGGCCGCGCCATGCCGCCTTGCCCTGTCGCCGCGGGGCATCTAAGCGGGCAGCGGGTCTGGGTGGCATCAGCAAGGAAGGCGAGGGGCCGATGACAGCCGAGGAATCAAGCCGCGCGATCGAGGCGGTCTGCCGCCTTGCCCCGGTGATGCCCGTGCTCGTGGTCGAGGATGCCGCGATGGCACCACGCCTTGCGGCGGCGCTGGTGGCGGGCGGGCTGCCGGCGCTCGAGGTCACGCTGCGCACTCCCGCGGCGCTGGAGGCGATCCGCGCGATGGCCGATGTGCCCGGGGCCGTCGTCGGGGCGGGCACGCTCTTGACCCCGAACGACGTCAAGGCCGCGGTGGCGGCCGGCGCGCGCTTTGGCGTCTCGCCCGGGGCAACGCCGCGGCTGCTCGACGCGGTGGCCGAGGCAGGGCTGCCGCTGCTGGCCGGGGCGGCGACGGCCAGCGAGGTGATGGCGCTGCTCGAGCGCGGGCACCGGGTGCAAAAGTTCTTCCCGGCCGAGGCCGCGGGGGGCACGGCCGCGCTGCGCGCGCTGGGCGGGCCGCTGCCGCAGGTCGCCTTCTGTCCCACGGGCGGGATAGGTCCGGGCAATGCCGCGGCCTGGCTGGCGCTGTCCAACGTGATTTGCGTCGGCGGCAGCTGGGTGGCGCCGCCGGCCCACATCGCGGCCGGACGCTGGGACGAGATCACGGCCATCGCCTCGGCCGCCGCAAACCTGGTCCGCAGCCCCCACGGCTGAAGCGCCCGCGGCTGAAGCGCCCACGGCTGACCCCGGGCCGCGCCCGCCGCCCCCGGATCGGCGCTGCCCGCTTCGGTTGCGCATCCGCCCCGCCCGGCGGCCGCCGCCGTTCCCGTGATGCGTCAGGCTTCGCCGATCAGGCCCCGGGGCCGGCCCCGTTTGGGGAAGGGTCGGGGGGAAGCGGTCCGGGGGGAGGGGCGGCTTGGGGGGCGGTTGTGGGCGTCGGCGTCATCGGGCATCTCCTGCCCCGGCAAGGGCCAGCAGGGCCTCGGCGGTGCCGGCCACCGTTCCGGCGGCCTCGGCCAGGCGCCGCGCCAGATCGTCGGGGTCGGCCGCGCCGGTTTCGCGCAAGAGCATCGCAGTCCCCCCGGCGCCGATCTCGGCCAGGTCGAGCGGCCGGTCGCTGAGCAGCCGCGCCGTTGCGTGCAGCGGCCAGAACAGCCGGTAGGCCCGCGTCAGCGCCGCGGCCGCGGCCTCGGACAGAAAGCCCGCCCTGCTACCGGCGGCAAGCTGCGCCTCGACCTCGCGCCGCGGCGACCCCGCGGCCAGCGCGGCGGCCTGCGCCAGCAGTTCGATGTCCTGCATCCGCCCCGGTCCGGCCTTGGCCTCCCACGCCGCATCGCCCGGGCGGGCGGCGTGCAGCCGCGCGCGCATCTCGGCCACGTCGCGGCGCAACCGCGGCCCCTGCCCCTTGCGCGCGATCAGCCCGCGGCGGAAGGCCTCGACCTCGGCCCCGAGCGCGGCCGACCCCGCCACGGGCCGCGCGCGCGTCAGGGCCAGATGCTCCCAGGTCCAGGCCTCGGTTTCCTGATAGCTCCGGAACGCCTCGAGCGAGGTCGCCACCGGCCCCTGCCGGCCCGAGGGGCGCAGCCGCATGTCCACCTCGTAAAGCCGCCCCTCGGGCAGAAGCGCCGTCAGCGCGGTGACGAAGGCCTTGGTCAGCCGGGCGTAATAGGCCGAGGCCGTCAGCGGGCGGGGGCCGTCGGATGCCTCCTGCCCCGCCGGATCGTAGATCACGATCAGGTCGAGGTCGGAGGCCGCGTTCAGCCGCCGCGCGCCGAGCGAGCCCATGCCCAGCACCATCGCCCCGCGCCCGGGCGGCGCCCCGTGGCGGCGCGCGAATTCGGCCACGCAAGGGCCCCACAGCGCAGCCAGCACCGCCTCGGCAAGGTCGGCATACTGCGCCGCGGCCTCGAAGCTGTCGATCAGGCCGCGCAGATGGTGCACGCCGATGCGGAAGTGCCACTCCTTCATCCAGACGCGCGCGGCGTCGAGCTTGCGCTCGTAGTCCGCCACCTCCGCCAGCCGGCGCGCCAGCGCCGCGGTCAGCCCCGACCGGCCCGGCCAGGGCGCAAAGAAATCCCCGCCGAGCACCGCGTCCAGAACCCCGGCATTGCGCGAAAGATACCGCGCCAGCGCCGGGGCGGTGGCGGCGATATCCACGATCAGCTCCACAAGCTGCGGGTTGGCGTCGAACAGCGAAAACAGCTGCACCCCCGCCGGCAGCCCGGCGAGAAAGCCGTCGAAGGCCGCCAGCGCCGCCTCGGGGTCGGCGGCACGGGCCAGCCGCGTCAGGATCGCCGGACGGACCCGGCGGAACAGCTCGGCCGCGCGGGACGAGCGCAGCGCGGGATAGGCCGGCCAGCGTTCCACCACCGCCTGCGCGGCCTCGGACAGCGGCGGGCCTTCGGCGGCGGCGCCGGGGGCAAAGAAGCCCTCGGTCAGCTGCGCAACCTCGGTCAGGCGGGCGGCAAGGGCCTGGCGGAAGGCGGCCGTATCGGCCTCGCCCAGAAAGCGGGCGATGCGCTCGACCCCCTCGGCGGTGGCGGGCAGCGCGTGGGTCTGGGCATCCTCGACCATCTGAAGCCGGTGCTCGACCTCGCGGTGGGCACGGTAGTGGGCGGTCAGCGTGGCCGCCACCGCGGGCGGGATCCAGCCCGCCTCGGCCAGCCGCGCCAGCCCCTCGACCGTGCCGCGCACCCGCAGCCGCGGGTCGCGGCCACCGGCGATCAGCTGGCGGGTCTGGGTGAAGAACTCGATCTCGCGGATGCCGCCGGCACCGAGCTTCAGGTCGTGCCCCTCCAGCGCCATATCGCCGCCCGCCGCCCCGTGCAGCCCCCTGTGGCTGCGGATGCGCAGGCGCATGTCGTGCGCATCCTGGATCGCCGCGAAATCGAGATGCCGGCGCCAGACGAAGGGCGCAAGCGTGCGCAGGAACCGCTCGCCCGCCGCCAGGTCGCCCGCGCAGGGGCGGGCCTTGATGTAGGCCGCGCGTTCCCAGGTCCGCCCCTCGGCCTCGTAGTAGCGTTCGGCGGCCTCGGCCGACAGGCAGACGGGCGTCACCGCGGCGTCGGGGCGAAGCCGCAGGTCGGTGCGGAAGACATAGCCCTCGGCGGTGCGGTCCGACAAGAGCGCGGTCATCCGGCGGGTGACGCGGATGAAGGCGGCACGCGCCTCGTGCAGGTCGGCGGGGGCAAAGCGCGTCTCGTCATACAGGCAGATCAGGTCGATGTCGGACGAATAGTTCAGTTCACCCGCCCCCATCTTGCCCATCGCCAGCACGAACATCCCCGCGCCGGTCGCCGCCGCCTCGGGCCCCTGGCCGGGGATCCGGCCGCGGCGCAGCTCTTCGGCCACCAGCGCGCTCAGCGCGAGCTGCAGCGCGCGGTCGGCAAGCCGGGTCAGCGCGCCGGTCACGCCCTCGAGCGGCCAGACCCCGCCGAGATCGGCCAGCGCGGCGAGCAGCGCCACGCGCCGCTTGGCCCGGCGCAGGGCGGGGCCGAGCGCCTCGGGCCCGTCGGCCGCGGCAGCCTCGGCAAGGGCGGCGTCGAGAACCGCCTCGGGCGGGGCCTCGAGCGCCGGCGCGAGCCAGCCGGCCTCGCGCCGGATCAGCCCGGCAAGGTAGGGGCTGCACCCGGCCGCCCCGCGCAGAAGGTCGGCCACCGCGGCGGGCAGGCCGGGCAGCAGCGCCGCCGCCTCCTCCCCGCGGGCAGGGTCGTGGGGCAGCGGGCAACGGACGATGCGGTGGGCGAAGGCTGCGGTCATGGGGCGACCATGCCGGGCCACTCCGGCGCGGTCAACGCCCTGGGGCCGGACCGGAGGGGGTGCGGCGGGCCGCCGATTGCGCCCTGCTCCTGCGCGGGGCCGAGACAGGGGTCGGGGGCATGAGCGACGATGTGCGGCGCGTCGAGGCGGCGCCGGCGGCGGCCGGGGTCGCCGCGCCGGTGCTCGAGATGGCGGCCGAGACGCGCACCGCCGAGCAGGCGGCGGCGGCAGCGGGCTGCGCGCCGGAAAAGATCGCCAAGTCCATCGTCTTTCGCGGCGCGGCGTCGGGCCGGCCCGTGCTGGTCCTGACCGCCGGCGGCAACCGGGTGGACCCCGCGCGCGCCGCGGCGCTGGCGGGCGAGCCGCTGGGCAAGGCCGACGCCGACCTTGTGCGGGCCGAGACGGGGTTTGCCCTCGGCGGCGTCGCGCCCGTGGCGCATCTGCGGCCGCTCGCCTGCCACGTCGATCCGCAGCTTCTGGACGTCGCCATCGTCCGGGCCGCCGCGGGCAGGCCGGGGCACATCTTCGCCATCGCCCCGGCCGCCCTTCTGCGCATCACCGGGGGGCGCCCGGGCGCCTGGACGGCCTGATCATCGGGCGCCGCCGGCGGCATGTGAAAAATCTTCACATCTGCCCTTGAACGCGTCCGGCGCGGTCGCATATCGGCGATGTGAAGCAAATTCACATCCATCGAAACGCCCGGGGAGACCGCCCATGACCTTCATCGCCTCCTGGCCGGCACAGGCCGAAGCCTGGCTTGACGCGCGCGGCAAGCCCGCGTGGATCGCCGCCATGGTGATCGGCTTCGTCGTCTTCTGGCCCATCGGCCTCGCCCTTCTTGCCTACATGATCTGGAGCAATCGCATGTTCAACTCCTCCTGCCGCAAGCGCGGCGACGGCTGGTCGCGCCGCCCGGGCACCGCCTCCAGCGGCAACACCGCCTTCGACGCCTACAAGGCCGAGACGCTGCGCCGGCTCGAGGACGAGCAGGCCGCCTTCGAAGCCTTCCTGCAGCGCCTGCGCGAGGCCAAGGACAAGACCGAGTTCGACCTGTTCATGGACGAGCGCGCGCGCCGCGCCCGGGGCGGGACGACCGACGGCACCGAGGGCGCGGCGGTCTGACGGCACCGGTCCGTGCCGCCCGGCCGGCCCCCGTCGCGACCGCGCGGCGGGGGCAAGCGCCTGCCGGCGACCCCGCGCAACCCGCAGCATGGAACCGACCTGATGCGCCCCATCCCGTCCTTGCCCGACCCCGACAGCCTGCCCGGCCTCTATGCCGGCGTGCCGCTGAAGCGGCTGCTGGCGTGGATCGTCGACAGCCTCGCGATCGGGGCGCTGACGGCGGTCGTTGTCCTCGGCACGGCGTTTCTCGCGCTGTTCGTCCTGCCGGCCGTGTTTCTGGCGATCGGACTTCTCTATCGCGGCGCGACGCTGGCGGCGCGGTCGGCGACGCCGGGCATGCAGCTGATGGCGATCGAGCTCCGCGGACCAGACGGCGCGCCGCTTACCCCCGGGCTGGCCTGGGCGCATACCGGGCTCTTCACGCTCGCGACGGCGGTCTTTCCGCTGCAGCTGATCTCGGCAGGGCTGATGGCGCTGTCGCCGCACGGCCAGGGCCTTGGCGACAGGCTGCTCGGCACCGTGGCGCTGAACCGCATCGCGGCGCGATAGACAGTGTCATCTTCGCCCTTGGCGAGGCGCGCCGGGCTTGCTAGCCTGACCGCCGACAGCTCTTGTCCGGCGGTTCTGCACCCATGCGCCACACGCTTCCGCTCGCGCCGCAGTTCTATGTCACGGCACCGCAACCCTGCCCCTATCTCGCCGGCCGGATGGAACGGAAGCTGTTCACCGCGCTCCAGGGCGACCATGCGCAGCGGCTGAACGATGCGCTGTCCAAGCAGGGGTTCCGGCGGTCGCAGAACGTGCTGTACCGCCCCTCCTGCTCGGACTGCTCGGCCTGCCTGTCGGCCCGGATCCGCGTGGCCGACTTCCGGCCCAACCGCAGCCAGCGCCGCACCCTGCGCCGCAACGCCGACCTGCGGCGCGAGGCCACGTCGCCCTGGGCCACCGAGGACCAGTATGCGCTGTTCCGCCGCTACCTCGACAGCCGGCACGCCGACGGCGGCATGGCCGACATGGACATCTTCGAGTTCGCCGCGATGATCGAGGAAACCGCGATCCGCTCGCGCGTGGTGGAATACACGGCCCCCTCGGGCACCGGGCGGCGCGGACGGGTGCTGACGGCCGTCTGCCTGACCGACGTGCTCGACGACGGGCTGTCCATGGTCTATTCGTTCTACGATCCCGATCGCAGGGCCGACAGCCTCGGCACCTACATCATTCTGGATCACGTCGCGCTCGCACGCGAGGCGGGGCTTCCGTACGTCTATCTCGGCTACTGGGTGCCCGGAAGCCGCAAGATGGGCTACAAGTCGAACTTCGCGCCGCTGGAGATCTACAAGGGCGGGGTCTGGCGCGACATCGGCCGGCCCGAGGACCACAGCGCCGAGACGCATCCCCTGTCGGTCGATCCCATCGCCGAGCAGGTGGCCCGCATCAGCCTGCCCGACATCCGCCCCACCCGCGGATAAGGCCGCGGGTCAGCCGCGGCGCCCGCCGCCCGACCCCGCCGCCCGCCCCCGCCGCCGCTAGAACCGCAGCGAGATGTCGCGGTGCTCGGACGTGCAGCGGGCGAGCTCCAGCGCCTGCGACCGGGGCAGCCGGGCCTGCTCGCGCAGGCCCAGCGTGCCGGCCACCGCCGCATCGAGCGCCGCAAGCGGCCCATCAAGGCGCAGCGCCGCCTCCGTCCGCCAGGCCAGTTCGGACCGCGCCGCCTCGCTCGCCGCGGCCGCCCGCGCCAGCGCGTTCGGGATCGAGGCGTTGCGCCCGGTCATCTGCCGGCGCACATCGGCCAGCGCCGTGCGCAGATCGCCCGCGCCGGGCACCTCGCCCAGCGCACGCTCGAGGTCGCGGAGACGCTCGACCGCGGTTTCAGCCGGAAGCTCGTCGATGAGGGCGACAAGTCCCTGGAGCCGCGGCATCAGCGCGGCCAGCGCCGGGGTGCCGGCCAGCGTCGCGCCGAAGTCGCGGACGGCCGCATAGCCCTGGTCGGCCGCGGCGCGATAGGCGTTGCGCGCCGCCTCCTCCTCGCGGATGAGGGCGAGGAAGGCCTTGTGCTCGTCATCCCAGCGCGCGGGGATCCGGGCCAGCAGCGCGGCCTTTTCCGCCTGCAGCTCGGCCACCGCGGCGGCGATGCGCGCCCGTCCCTCGACCGCATCCTCGCCGTCGCCGCGATAGCCGCGCGCCCGGCCCTCGAGCACCGCGATCCGCCGGTCGAGGCTGGCGGCGTCGCGGATGATCGCCGAGACCTCGCGGTGCAGCGGCCGATAGGCCGGTTCGGCGGCGGCCACCCGGGCCTTGGCGGCATCGAGATCGGCCATCCGGGCGAAACCCTGCTCGAGCCGGTCCAGCCCCGACGTCAGCTCGCGCAGCTGCGCCTCGGGCAGGCCGTCGGCCGCCCCGCGCACCGCCGCAAGCGCGGCGCGGATCGCCTGCTCCTCGCCCGCAAGGCTGCGGCTGACCATGCCCTCGAGGCAGTGCTGCAGCCGAGGGTTGCGCGGCGGCGGCGCCGTTTCGGACAAAAGCGCCACGCGCTGGGGCAGGTAGTTGGCCAGCGGCGGAATGAGGCCCACGATCACCAGCGACAAGAGCTGCAGCCCGATGAAGGGCACCACGCCCTTGTACATCGACACCGTCCTGACCGCGGCCGAGGCGACGCCGCGCAGATAGAACAGTGCGAAGCCGAAGGGCGGGGTCAGGAACGACGTCTGGATGTTCAGCCCGATCATCACGCCCAGCCAGACGGCGGTGACATTGGCCTCGGGGTTGGCCAGCAGGATCGGCGCCACGATGGGGACGACGACGATCGCGATCTCGATGAAGTCGAGGAAGAAACCGAGCAGGAAGATGACCAGCATCACCACGACGAACTGGGCCCAGAACCCGCCCGGCAGGCCAGTCAGGAACTCCTTGACCAGATCCTCGCCGCCGAAGGCGCGGAAGGCCGAGGTCAGCATCGCTGCGCCGAGCAGGATGATGAACACCAGGGCGCTGGTCTTGGCCGTGTCG
Source organism: uncultured Paracoccaceae bacterium (assembly GCA_937983405.1). Classification (GTDB taxonomy): domain Bacteria; phylum Pseudomonadota; class Alphaproteobacteria; order Rhodobacterales; family Rhodobacteraceae; genus JAHDXW01. The sequence continues at coordinate 23,989 of CALJZN010000036.1, read as the reverse complement.
ATCAGCACGCCGCGCAGCGTGTCGTCGATGCGGAACGTGCGCCAGGCGCTCCAGGCCAGCGCGACGACCAACACGGCGACGGCCGCCGCCCCCATCAGGACGCCGGTGTAGGTGCCGCTGCTGGCGGCCGCGCGCACGGACAGGTTGAAGCTGGCCTGCAGCAGGAAGATCGCCGCGATCGCCGAAAGCGCGAGGGCGGCGGGAACGTAACGGCCGCGCCCCTCGTAGAGCTTGTAGCCCGCCATCACGGTGGCGCCCGCCGCCCCGATGGCGCCCGCCTGGGTGACGGTGGCGACCCCGCCGATGATCGAGCCGAGGACCAGCACGATCAGCCCCAGCGGCGGCACCGTGGCAAAGACGACCTGCACCCAGAAAGCGGCATCCATGCGCCCCTCGACCCGCACCGAGGGGGCAGCCTTGGGGCGCAGCAGCGCATACCCGAGGATGAAGAGGATGTAGAGCCCGACCAGCACCAGCCCGGGGATCAGCGCCCCCATGAACATGTCGCCCGCCGAGGTGGACACGATGGCGAAGTCCGACGGCATCGAGCTCTCGCCCGTCGCCTGCGCATACTGCGCCCGCCGCAGCGACCCCGCCTGATCGACGGCCGTCGAGAGCTGGTCGGCCAGGATGATGAGCACGATCGAGGGCGGAATGATCTGCCCCAGCGTGCCCGAAGCCAGGATGGTGCCCGTGGCCAGCGGCTGGGAGTAGTTGTTGCGCATCATCGCCGGCAGCGAGATCAGGCCCATCGCCACCACCGTCGCCCCGACGATGCCCGTGGTCGCCGCAAGCAGCGCGCCCACCACCACGACCGAGATGCCAAGCCCCCCCGGCAGCGCCCCGAACAGCCGCGCCATGGTGACGAGCAGCTCCTCGGCGATGCGCGAGCGCTGCAGCATGATACCCATGAACACGAACAGCGGGATCGCGATCAGCGTGTCGCGGTCGGCCTCCCAGTAGATGCCGCGGAAGTTGGTGACGCCGGCCGTCAGCCAGTCAATCGCCGAGCCGGTGTGGAAATAGGCCGAGGCGTTGCCCTCGAACAGCCACCCCGCCCCGGCCGCCAGCCCGATGCCGAGGATGGCCGAGCCCGGCAGCGCGAAGGCCACCGGGAACCCCACCCCGAGGCTGACCATCATCAGCCCGACGAGGACGAAGAGAAAGACGACTTCCATGGCCTAATGCCCCGGGGCTGCGGCAGCGGCGGCGGCGCGCGCGTCGGCCTGCGGGTCGGGCTCGCCGTGCCAGTCGGCCACCGCCTTGAGCAGATAGCCCGAAAACTGCACCAGCATCAGCACGGCGAACAGCCCGAGATAGCCCGCCATGAGATATTTCGTGAACATGCCCGAGCCCTGCTGGCCGGTCTCGATGCTGAGGATGGGCGCGTTGATCGCACTCGCCGCGCTCTGCATGCCGAAGGTCAGGATGGTCCAGCACAGCGGCATGCCCAAGAGGACCGAGCCGGCGCCGTTGACCACCGCCTTGGCGCGGCGGCTCATGTTCGAATAGAACACGTCCACGCGCACATGCCCGTCCTCGACGAGGGTGTAGGCCGAGGCGAACAGGAACAGCCCCGCATACCACAGCCGCACGAGGTCGGCCATGAAGGCCTGTTCGTAGGAAAAGACGAAGCGGCCGATGACCAGCGCGAGCTCGGCCACGACGACGAGCAGGCCCAGCCAGATGAAGCCCAGCCCGCGCGTCACCGCGGCCAGCACCACGCCGGCCAGGATCAGCGGCAGATGCACGTTGGGGCCCCGCCATCGCGCAAGCCCGAGGTCGGCCGCCAGGCCCTCGCCCACCAGCCGCGTCAGGAAACCCTCGATCCGCAGGAACGAGACGGCGACATCGACGACGCCCACAAGGACGACGGCGAAGAAGGCGGCTCGGGCGATGAAGCCTGCGATGCCGCTGATCGCATCGTAGTCCCCGCGCACCCCCCTGCCCGCCCGCAGCACCGCCATGGCCAGGCCAAGCCCGACCGCGGCGGCGTAAAGGCCCGCGGCGGCCAGCCCGCCGCCGCCGCCGCGCAGAAGCGCCAGCGCGCCCGGCCAGCCCAGCCAGAACATCAGATAGTTCTCGCCAACGAAGGCGAACGTCACACCGACCATGGCCCAGGCCGCAAAGCGGAACAGGGCGACCATCGGCGCGCGCGTCATAGGGGACTTCGCCATCGCGATCCTCTCGCTCGAACGCCCCCCGGGCCGATCGCGGCAGCGCCCGGCAGCCTCCTGCCGGGCGCGCGCGGTTCAATCCGCCGGATGCGCTTGCGGGCGGCGATCAATCCAGCCCGAGAACGCGGTTGCGCTCGAGGATGTAGGGCACGTCGGAGAGGTTCATCCAGCCGCCCACCGCCGCGCGGGCCGCAAGGAAGCTCTCATGCGTGCGCCGGGCAAGGTCGGAATGCTGCACGACCTCCTCGAAGACGGCCTCGGCGGCCTCGCCGAAGCCGTCGTAGACGTCCTCGTTGAAGCGGCGCAGCTGCACGCCGTGGTCGCGGATCAGCCGCTGCAGGTAGAGGCCGTTGTTGGCGTTGAACTCGGCCATCATCTTGTCATTCTCTTCGGTGCAGGCGGCCTCGATTACCAGCTGCACCCATTTGGGCTGGCTCGTGAACCACGACTTGTTGAAGCCCATCGAGAGCGTCGAGCCCGGTTCGTGCACGCCCGGCCAGTAGTAGAACTTGGCGGCCTCGTAGAACTTCAGGAACCAGTCGTTCCAGGGGCCGACCCATTCGGCCGCGTCGATCGTGCCCGAGACCAGGTTCTCGTAGATCTGCCCGCCGGGCAGCGAGACCACCGAGGTGCCGAGCTTGGCCATCATGTCGCCGCCCGGGCCGGGGATGCGCATCTTGAGGCCCTTGAAGTCCTCGGGATCGTTGATTTCCTTGTTGAACCAGCCGCCCATCTGCAACCCGGTGTTGCCGGCGGCGAAGCATTTCAGGCCGAAGCCGTCGGCCAGCTCGTCCCACAGCTGCTGGCCGCCCATGTGGTGGAGCCAGGCGTTCTGCTCGACATAGGTCAGCCCGAAGGGCACGGCGGTGAAGTAGGACCAGGCCGGATGCTTGCCCTTCCAGTAGTAATCCGCGGCGTGATAGGCCTGCGCGTTGCCCGACGCGACGGCGTCGAAGCTGTCGAAGGCGCCCACCCGCTCGCCGGCGGCGTAATACTCGACCGCGAGGTAGCCGTCCGTCAGCTCTTCGATCCGCTTGGCCAGGCGCTGCGCGCCGGTGCCGAGGCCCGGCAGGTCGCGCGGCCAGGTGGTGACGACGACCATCGGAACGCGGGTTTGGGTGATGGCCGGCGTGGCCAGGGATGCGGCCGCAACGGCCGAGCCGCCAAGGGCGGATGTGCGCAGGAACGAACGACGATCCATCGAAAGACACCTCCTCTGCTGGGTTGCCCCTTTTGGTCGGGGCTTCGGGTGCCGGCCTTATACACGATGATCGCGGTTTGGGAAGCGCCTTGATCGCGGCCCGCGCGGCGTTGCCGCGATGCCACGGGTGTTTGCAGGCGTTGCGCGCAGCCGGGCGCCCGCGCAACAATCCGCAAGCCAAAACGGTCCGTTGCGACAGATCATTCCGTCCGATCCCGGTTGACGACCCGCCGAGGCCGGCCTAAGGTCTGCCGCGTTGGCGCGAGGATGCAATGCGGGACGGACGCGGGATCGTAGGCGGAGGGGCGGGACGGCTGGGTCGCTAGGGCAGACCCTTTCGGACCTGCCGCACACCCCCGATGCACTCGGGGGTTTTTTGTTGCCCGCCGTCCGCCCCGCCGTCCGCCCCAGCAATCTGCCCCCGCACGCCGCCCCCGCAATCCGCCTGCGGCGGCACGCGCGGCAGGGCCAGAAGGAGACGAGGCATGACGCACGAGATGACCGGAGCGAAGATGGTGGTGCAGGCCCTGAAGGATCAGGGGGTCGAGGTGGTCTTCGGCTACCCCGGCGGGGCGGTGCTGCCGATCTATGACGAGCTGTTCTTGCAGAACGACATCCGCCACATCCTGGTGCGGCACGAACAGGGCGCGGTGCACGCGGCCGAGGGCTATGCGCGCTCGACCGGAAGGCCCGGGGTCGTTCTGGTCACCTCGGGGCCGGGCGCCACGAACGCGGTCACCGGCATCGTGGACGCGCTGATGGATTCGATCCCGCTGGTGGTCCTCACCGGCCAGGTGCCCACCTTCATGATCGGCACCGACGGCTTTCAGGAGGCCGACACGGTGGGCATCACCCGCCCCTGCACCAAGCACAACTGGCTGGTGAAGGACACCGACCGCCTGGCCGAGACGCTGCATCAGGCCTTCCACGTCGCCACCTCGGGCCGCCCGGGGCCGGTGCTGGTGGACATCCCCAAGGACGTGCAGTTCGCCACCGGCCGCTATGTGCCCCCGGCCGAGGCGCGGACCGACCACTACCGCCCGCGCGTCGCGGGCGACCCCGGGCAGATCACGCGGCTGGTGGAGATGATCGAGACGGCCGAACGCCCGGTGTTCTACACCGGCGGCGGCGTCATCAACTCGGGGCCCGAGGCCAGCCGGCTCTTGCGCGAGCTGGTGGACGCCACGGGCTTTCCCGTGACCTCGACGCTGATGGGGCTCGGCGCCTATCCGGCCTCGGGCAAGAACTGGCTCGGGATGCTCGGCATGCACGGGCTCTACGAGGCCAACCTCGCGATGCACGGCTGCGACGTGATGATCAACATCGGCGCCCGCTTCGACGACCGCATCACCGGGCGGATCAAGGATTTCTCGCCCCGCAGCCGCAAGGCGCACATCGACATCGACCCCTCGTCGATCAACAAGGTGATCCGCACCGACGTGCCCATCGTCGGCGATGTCGCCCATGTGCTGGCCGAGGTGCTGCGGCAGTGGCGCGCGCGCGGCGCCCGCACCGACCGCGCCGCGCTGTCCCGCTGGTGGGCGCAGATCGCCGAGTGGCGCAAGGTCGATTGCCTCGCCTACCGCCCCTCGGAGACCACGATCAAGCCGCAATACGCCGTGCAGCGGCTCGAGGCGCTGACCCGCGACCACCCGGCGCGCTACGTCACCACCGATGTCGGCCAGCACCAGATGTGGGCGGCACAGTTCATGGGCTTCGATGCGCCCAACCGCTGGATGACAAGCGGGGGCCTCGGCACCATGGGCTACGGCCTGCCCGCCAGCATCGGCGTCCAGATCGCCCACCCCGACGCGCTGGTGATCAACGTGTCGGGCGAGGCATCGTGGCTGATGAACATGCAGGAGATGGGCACGGCGATCCAGTATCGGCTGCCGGTCAAGCAATTCATCCTCAACAACGAACGCCTGGGCATGGTGCGCCAGTGGCAGGAGCTCTTGCACGGCGAGCGCTACTCCCAGTCCTGGTCCGAGGCGCTGCCCGACTTCGTCAAGCTCGCCGAAGCCTTCGGCGCCAAGGGCATCCACTGCGCCGACCCGAGGGATCTGGACGATGCGATCATGGAGATGCTGCGCCATCCCGGCCCGGTGGTGTTCGACTGCCTGGTCGAGAAGCACGAGAACTGCTTCCCCATGATCCCCTCGGGCAAGCCCCACAACGAGATGCTGCTGGGCGATGCCGACACGAAGGGGGCGATCGGCGCGGCGGGCGCGGTGCTTGTCTAGGCGCGCCTCACCGACCGGACCCGAGACCAGCGAAGGAGCGCGGCCATGTCTCCCCTCAAGATCGAACAGGGCACCTCGAAGCATTCGGCCTACGACCTGCGGGCCAGCTTCGCCGAGGTGCAGGAGACGCACACGCTGGCCGTGATCGTCGACAACGAACCCGGCGTGCTGGCGCGCGTGATCGGCCTGTTCTCGGGCCGCGGCTACAACATCGAAAGCCTGACGGTGGCCGAGACCGACCATCGCGGCCACCGCTCGCGCATCACGGTCGTGACCACCGGGACGCCGCAGGTGATCGAGCAGATCAAGGCGCAGCTTTCGCGCATGGTCCCGGTGCACGAGGTCCACGACCTGACGGTCGAGGGGCCGGCGGTGCAGCGCGAGCTTGCGCTGCTCAAGGTCGCGGGGCGCGGCGAGGCGCGGATCGAGGCCCTGCGGCTGGCCGAGATCTTCCGCGCCAAGGTGGTCGATTCGACGCTGGAGAGCTTCGTGTTCGAGATCACCGGCACGCCCGAGAAGATCGACGCCTTCGCCGACCTCATGCGCCCGCTGGGGCTGCGCGAGATCGCGCGCACCGGGGTCGCGGCGCTGTCGCGCGGGGCCGGGGCCGGGGCCGGCGCGGGCTAGCGCCAGAAGGGGTTCGACCAGGCGCGCCGGCCGGCGGCGTCGATCAGCGTCACGCGCAGCCAGGGCGAGGCCGCCAGCCGGTCAAGCGGCACCCGTGCCCGCGTCATCGACAGGCCGTGCACGCCCACCGCCGCCGTCCCCCGCCCCTGCACGATCACGCTGCGCACCGCCGAGCAGGCGACCTCGACCGCGCCGGGGCCGACCTCGATGCCGCGGAACTCGGGCCCCTGCGAGGAAAAGTAATGCCCGGCCTTCAGCGCGTCGAGCAGGGCGGCGGGGTCGTTCGCCTCGGCCCTCACCATCACCCAGCCGCCGAAATGGTCGGGCTCGGTGAAATGCGCATCGTCGGTGGCGCAGAGGCTCAGGCGCCGCCCCTCGGACAGAAGCAGATCGGCGATCACAAAGCCGTCGCCGCGGTCGCAGCCGGTGGCGCAGCCGTGGTTGTAGACCTCCACCGCATGGGCGGCGGTCAGCGAACGGGCGTCCTGCAGCGTCAGGCCGGACCAGTGCGGATGGGCGATGGCCACGAAGGCCCCCGCGGCGGCGGCGCGGGCGGCAAGGCCGGGGCCGGTCTCGGGCCCCGGGGCGGGGGCGAAATCCTCGGGCAGGCCGACGGCCAGGATGTGCCAGACCTCGCCGTTGGCCATGGTGCCGGCATGGAGTTCGGCCCCGAGGAGGGTGGTGAAGCGGTTGGTGCGGAAGCCGCGGGTATCGACGACCGGATGGCCGTAGCGCGGCAGGAAATGGTCGGTGAGGGCGACGAAGTCATACCCCTCGTCGCGGTAGCGGCGGCAGACCTCGGCCGGTTCGACCGCGCCGTCGGAACGGGTGGAGTGGCAGTGCAGGTTGCCGCGCCAGAAGCGGCCGGGACGGGCGAAGATGTCGGTCATGCGGGGCTCCCCTGGCCCGGTCGCGGCGCCGGGCGCGGCATGCCGACAGATGCGCGGGCGCGCGCGGGAGTGCAAGCGCCTGGCGGCCTCTGCGGCGATCGGCTGCGCCGGGCCGCCCCCGGGCGAGGGGCGGGCGCGCTTGATCCCGGGTGCCGCCGCCCCCATCTCTTTTGGCGAGCCCACCGAGGGGACCCTGCCGGCGTGAAGACCCTGCTCATCCTTGCGATCCTGGCGCTGGCGCTGCTTGTCGCGCTGGGCCGGCTGCGCGGCGGCGATGGCGGTGATGGCGGCTGGCGACGGATGCCGCGCGTGCCGCGCCGGCCGCCGGGCAGCGCCTCGGCCCCGCGGCGGCGCCCGCCCCCCGTCCGCGCCGACCGTCCCACCGCCGAGGCCGACCGCGAGCGCTGAGCGCCCCGCTTCCGCCGTATTCGCGTGGCCCCCTGCTGCGGACCGGACGCGAGAGGCGCCGCATGGACGAGATGCTCGAATCGCTTGTGATCAACGGCGCGCTGTTGTTCGGCGGCGCGGCGGCGGCGCTGATCGTCCTGCGCTGGCTGGCGTTCCGGCTGCTGCCCCCCTCCCTTGTCGGCCCCGGCAGCGTCCTGATCGGCACCTCGCCCGGCCGGCTGGGCATGCTGCAGATGCACGACATCCGCAACCATCCCCAAGACACCGCCGCCCGCGGGCGCGACGATCAGGGTTGATGACTGCGCTTTCCCGCTGCGGGGGCGGGACAGAACCCCTCGCGCGCCAGGTCCACCGCCTGCCCCGTCGCGGCCGACCGCTGCGCCGCCAGCCCCATCGCCACCGCCCACCAGCCGTCGGCCGGCGTCACCTCGACCGGCCCCTCGCCGCGCACCGCCCGGGCGAACCGCTGGTGCTGGTAAAAGGTCGCGCCGTTGTGGTCGCCCGCCGCCAGAAGCGCGGGGTCGACGGGGATCTCGGCCAGCCGCGGCCCCTTGGGCGCGCGGGGCGACAGGATGAGTTGCGCGACAGGCGGCGCGCCCAGATCGGCGGGCCAGAAGCGCCCCGGGCCGGGGACGAGGCATTCGATCTTGCCCGCGGGCCCGACCGCCGAGATCTCCTCCTGGTAGCGGCTGCCTTCGGCGAACATGCAGAGCTCCAGCATCGCCCGGGCACCGCGGGCGAACTCGACGATGACATAGCCGTGGTCGAGGATGTCGGGCACCGCGCCGTCGTGGCGTTCGTCGAGGTGGTTCACCGCCTGCCCCCCCGAGGCCATCACCCGCACCGGATCGTCCGCCAGGATCAGGCGCATGAGGTCGAAGAAATGGCAGCACTTCTCGACAAAGGTGCCGCCCGTGTTGCGGTTGAAGCGGTTCCACGCGCCGACCTTGGGCAGGAACGGAAAGCGGTGCTCGCGGATCGTCAGCATCCGCACGCCCCCCGTGACCGCCGCCGCCTGTTCGATCAGCGCGGCCACGGGCGGCATGTAGCGGTATTCCATTGCCACCCACAGCGGCGCGGGGTAGCCCTGCATCAGCGCCGCCACCCGCGGGGCCTCGGCGGGGTCGGTGAACAGCGGCTTTTCCACCAGCACCGGCAGCGGCCGGACCGCGGCGATCGTCTCGAGCTGGGGCAGATGCAGATGGTTGGGGCTGGCGATCAGCAGGCAGTCGAGCCCGGGGCGCGCCAGCAGCGCCTCGAGGCTGTCGGCCAGCGCCGCATGCGGGGCCAGCGCCGCGGCGCGGGCGCGCATCTCGGCGTCGGGCTCGTAGATCGCCGCCGCCTCGGCCCCGGGCAGGAGCGCGATGTTGCGCAGATGCTCCTGCCCCATCATGCCGCAGCCGATGATGCCATAGCGCAGGGGTGTCGTCATGTCCGGGGTCCTTCGGGGGGCTGGGGGGGTGAGGCGCGGCGGCGCCGCGGGGCTAGCGGATGCGGGCGACGAAACGCACCGCGCGGTGGTCGAACCAGGTGTGCGAGGCCTCGGCCGCGGTGCCGTCCTGGGCCCAGCTCAGGCGCAGCACATGGCCCGCGGGCGCCCCGGGCGACAGGGTGAAGGCGGGCGGCGCCCAGTCGGGTACCGGGGCCACGCCCACTCGGTCCTCGGCGCGCAGGATGCGCAGGCCGAGACGGGTGCGGTAGAAGAGGTAGAGCGAGTCCGACAGGTCCTCGGGCGCGATGCGCGGCGCATGGCTGCCGTCGAGCCAGATCTCCTCGACCGCCGCGATGGTGCCCGACAGGCGGCGCAGGCGGCGGATGCGGTGCCCCTCGGGGCTCAGGCCGAAGGGCGGCAGCGTGTCGGGCTTGGGCAGGCGGTCGACCGAGAGCACCTCGGCCGTGGGCAGCCCGCCGCCTTCGGCCAGCTCGAGGCGGAACATGGAATAGACCGACTGCACGTCGGCCCGGGCGCGGACGTAGTTGCCCGATCCCTGCACCCGGTCGAGCAGCCCCTTGGCCTCCAGGTCTGCCAGCGCCTTTCGCAGCGTGCCCAGGGCCACGCCGTGGGCGGCCGCCATCTCCCGCTCGGGCGGCAGCCGTTCGCCGTCGATCAGCCGGCCGGCGGCGATGTCGCGGATCAGAAGCTCGCTGATCTGCTGGTACAGCGGCAGGGCACCGGGGGACTGGGGCATGGCGCGGGGCGATGGCGGGGCGGTGGCGGGGCGATTCGGTGGCGGACGGGCGGCGGCGCGGCTGATTGATCCACTATTGATCTACATCATGGCGGGTGCTACGCAAGGCCCGATTGCCGCCGCGGAGAGATTCGATGTCCGTCGTCCCCGTCACCTCCCAAGACCTCGACGCGTCCGAGGTGTCGTGGTTCGCCGCGCTCTGTTCCGACGACTACCGCTGGCTCGGCGTGCCGGACGGCGCCCTGCGGTCGTCCTGGGCGCATTGCTCGGGCATCGTGCGCGAGGCCGAGGCGCAGGGCTTTCGCAACATCCTCTGCCCCTCGTCCTACCAGGTCGGGCAGGACACGCTGACCTTCGTCGCCGGCTGCGCCCCGATCACCCGGCGCATCAACTTCCTCGCCGCCGTCCGCTGCGGCGAGATGCACCCCATCATGCTGGCGCGCACCATCGCCACGCTGGACCACATGCTCGAGGGGCGGCTGACGATCAACATCATCTCGTCGGACTTCCCCGGCGAAAAGGCCGACTCGGCCTTGCGCTACCGCCGCAGCCAGGAGGTGGTGGACATCCTGCGCCAGGCCTGGACGCGCGAGACGATCGACCACGAGGGCGAGGTCTACCGCTTCCGCGGCGTCTCCACCGACCCGGCCAGGCCCTACCAGCAGAACGGCGGGCCGCTGATGTATTTCGGCGGCTACAGCCCCGAGGCGCTCGAGCTCTGCGCGCGGGCCTGCGATGTCTATCTGATGTGGCCCGAGACGAAGGAGCAGCTCGCCGCCCGCATGAAGGCCGTCCACGAGCGCGCGGCCGAGCACGGCCGGACGCTGGACTACGGGCTGCGCGTGCACATGATCGTGCGCGACACCGAGGCCGAGGCGCGGGACTACGCCGAGGATCTGGTCTCGAAGCTCGACGACGAATACGGTCGCCTGATCCGCGAACGGGCGCATGATGCGGGCTCGCTCGGCGTGGCGCATCAGGCGCGGGCGCGGGAACTCGCCGACCAGTTCGGCTATCTCGAACCGCATCTGTGGACCGGCATCGGCCGCGCCCGCTCGGGCTGCGGGGCGGCGCTGGTGGGCTCGGCCGACCAGGTGCTGAGCGAGATCGAGGCCTACCGCCGGATGGGCATCCGCGCCTTCATCTTCTCGGGCTATCCCCATCTCGACGAGTGCCGGCATTTCGGCAGGCTCGTGCTGCCCGAGTTGAAAACCTGCTCGTTGCCCCATGCATACGGCCGCGTTCCTGCTACAACTCCGGCAACGCCGCTGGGAGTCGGGGAGCGCCGCTGATGGACCGCATCGAGCTGACCGAGGGGCTGAGCCTGTCGCGCCTTGTCTACGGGATGTGGCGGCTGGGCGACGACCCCGACCGCTCTTCCGCCCATGTGCAGGCCAAGATCGAGGCCTGCCTTGAACAGGGGATCACCAGTTTCGACCAGGCCGACATCTACGGCGACTACGAGAGCGAGGCGATCCTAGGCGCCGCGCTGCGCGGCGCGCCCGGACTGCGCGCGCGCATGGAGATCGTGACCAAGTGCGACATCATGCTGAAGTCGCAGAAGTTCCCCCTGCGGCGGGTGAAGCACTACGACACCTCGGCGGCGCATATCGAGGCCTCGGTGCATGCCTCGCTGAAGGCGATGGGGATCGACGAGATCGACCTTCTGCTGCTGCACCGGCCCGACCCGCTGATGGACCACATGGAGACGGGGCGCGCGCTGGACGACCTCGTGGCGGCGGGCAAGGTGCGGGCGGTGGGCGTGTCGAACTTCCGCCCCTGGGACTGGAACCTGCTGCAATCGGCCATGGAGGCGCCGCTGGTGACCAACCAGATCGAGATCGGGCTGATGGCCACCGCGCCCTTCGAGAACGGCGATCTCGCCTTCCTGCAGGAACGCGCGATCCCGCCCATGGCCTGGTCGCCGCTGGGCGGCGGGCGGCTGTTTGCCAGCGCGCCGGTCGGGCTGGTGGACGCACTGCGCCGGATCGCGGCCGAGGCGGGGGTGGAGGCGAGCGCGGTCGCCCTTGCCTGGCTGCTGCGGCATCCCGCGCGCATCCTGCCGGTGGTGGGCACCAACCGGCCCGACCGGATCGCCACGCTGGCCGAGGCGCTGAGGGTCGAGATCGACCGCGAGACCTGGTTCGAGCTGTACGAGCGCGCCCGCGGCAGGGAGGTCGCATGATGGCCGACGGCAGCAGCGAAGGCGCGGCGGGCCTCGTGCCGGGCGCCGACACGGGCCGGGCCCTGCGCAACGCCTTCGGGCGGTTCGCCACCGGCGTGACGCTGGTGACCGCGAAGGGGCCGGCGGGGCCGATGGGGATCACCGCCAACAGCTTCGCCTCGGTCTCGCTCGACCCGGCCCTGCTGCTGTGGTCGCCCGCCAAGGCCTCGCGCCGCTTCGCGGTGTTCCACGACGCCCCGGCCTTCGCGGTGCATGTCCTCGGGGCCGCTCAGGCCGACCTCTGCCGCCGCTTCGCCAGCGTGGGGGACGACTGGGCCGGACTGGACTTTGCCCTCAACGCCGCGGGCGTGCCGCTGCTGCCGGGATGCCTGGCGCGGTTCGAGTGCCGCACCACGGCGCGGCACGACGCGGGCGACCATGTCATCATCATCGGCCTGATCGAGCGCTTCGACCTGGCCGAGGGGGCGCCGCTGGTCTTTTCCGCGGGCCGCTACGGCGGCTTCGCGGCGGACTGACCCGGCCGCCGGGCGGGGAGCGGCCGGAACCGGGCGGCGATCGGGCTGCCGCGGAGACCGACCCGGGACGAACCCGGGCGCAGGACAGGGAGGAGACGCCGATGGGCGTGCTGCTGGGGGCGCTCTGGCCTCTGCGGGTTGTGAACGACGCGCTGTCGCGCGCCGGCATGGCGCTGGGCATCGCCGCGGTGGCGGCGATGGTGGTGGCCATCCTGATCCAGGTCTTCTTCCGCTATGTGCTGGACAACGCCCTGGCCTGGCCGGACGAGGCGGCGCGCTTCCTGATGCTGTGGATGACCGGGCTGATGGCCCCCACCGCCTTTCGCCGCGGCGGCTTCGTGGCGATCGACATGGTGGTGCGCATGCTGCCGCGGGCGCCCGGCGCGGCGCTGGCGCTGGCGCTTCTGGCCCTGTCGCTGGTGGTGCTGCTCACGGGCTTCCGCATCGGGGCCAGCGAGGTCTGCGGCATCGGCGGGCGGTTCGACACCGTCTCGCTCTGGGCGCCCGACCTTGGCCTGCGCGTGAACCTGCGCGCGCTCTGCGCGCTGAACCTGACCGGCGCGCTGGGGTGGGAGATGCCGGCCGCGGGCCTCGGCGCCTGGATGAAGGTGCCGCGCTGGTGGATGATGCTGTCGATCCATGCCGGCGTGATGCTGATGATCCTTGTCAACATCGAGCTCATCCTGCGCGCGCTTGTCACGCTGCTGGGCGGGGCCGAGCGGCTGCCGGCGATCGCCGGGGCCGAGATCGCGGGGGCCGAGTGATGCTGGTGTGGTTCCTGCCGCTGTTCCTGCTGTTCCTGATGATCGGCCTGCCGGTGTTCTTCGGCATGCTCGCCGCGCCCGGGCTGGTCTTGTGGCTGAACGGGCAAGAGCGCGACCTCGTGCTGCTGTATCGCAACGTCTACAACGGGATGGACAGCTTTCCGCTGATGGCGATCCCGTTCTTCATGCTCGCGGGCGAGCTGATGAACCGCGGCGGCATCACGCTCCGGCTGGTCGAATTTGCCCAGGCGATGATGGGCCATCTGCGCGGCGGGCTGGCGCATGTGAACGTGCTGTCGTCGATGCTGTTCGCGGGGCTGTCGGGCTCGGCCGTGGCGGATACCTCGGCGCTGGGCTCGATGCTGATCCCGGCGATGGAGAGGCAGGGCTACACCCGCCGCTTCGCCGCCGCGATCACCGCCGCCTCGAGCGTCATCGGGCCGATCATCCCGCCCTCGGGCATCATGATCATCTATGCCTATGTGATGGGCGAATCGGTCGCGGCGCTGTTTCTGGCCGGAATCGTTCCGGGCATCCTCGTCGGCCTGGGCCTGATGGTGATGGTGAAGGTCCTGGCCGACCGCTACGACTTTCCCGTCGCCTCGGCGCGCAAGTCCTGGCCCGAGCGCGGGCAGGCCAGCCTCAAGGCGTTCTTTCCGCTGATGACGCCGGTGATCATCCTGGGCGGGATCCTGGGCGGCATCTTTACCCCGACCGAGGCCGCGGCGGTGGCCGTGCTCTATGCCGTCGTGATCGGGCTGTTCGTGCTCAGGACGCTGCGGCCGGCCGAGCTGCCCGAGGTGCTGGCGCGCGCGGGGCTGACCTCGGCGGTGGTGCTGCTGCTCGTGGGGGCGGCGATGGCGTTCAAGACCGTGGTCAGCCTCAGCCGCACGCCCGAGACGCTGGCGGCCTACATCCTCGGCATGTCGAGCGACCCGCTGATTTTGCTCTTCCTCATCAACCTGCTCCTGTTCGTCGTCGGCATGTTCCTCGATGCGGGGCCCGCCATCATCATCCTCGGGCCGATCCTCGGGCCGATCTTCGTCGATCTCGGCGTCAACCCGGTGCATTTCGCGATGATCATGTCGGTCAACCTGACCGTGGGGCTGGCCACCCCGCCCATGGGGCTGGTGCTGTTCGTTGCCGCCGCGGTCAGCCGCGAGCGGGTCGAGACGATCAGCCGGGCGATCCTGCCGTTTCTTGCCGTCGAGGTGCTGGTGATCTTCCTGATCACCTACATCCCGGCGATCTCGCTGACGATCCCGCGCCTTGCGGGCTTTGTCGAATGACCGTGACCCAGGTGACCGAGCCAAACAGGGAGGACCCGATGCTCAGGACCACACTCTCCGCGCTGCTGGCGGCAACGCTGCTTGCGGGCGGCGCCACCGCGGCGCTGTCGCAGGAGTTCACGCTGCGCGCCACCGCCACCTCGAACACCGACGACGAGGACTATGACGGCCTCATCGTGTTCAAGAACCACGTCGAGAACGCCTCGAACGGCCGCATCGCGGTCGAGCTGTTCATCGGCACGCAGCTCTGCGCCACGGGCGAGGAATGCCTGCAGGGCGTCTCGGACGGCTCGATCGACATCTTCATCTCGACCTCGGGCGGGGCGGCGGGGCTGTTTCCCTACATCCAGGTGCTGGACCTGCCCTATCTGATGAGCGACGACCGCATCGCCGAGCATGTGCTGTCGGGCGACTTCGTGCGCAAGCTGCGCGGCATGGCGCTTGCGGACAGCGACAACACCATCCGGCTGATGACGGTGGGCAACACCGGCGGCTGGCGTAACTATGCCAACACCAAGCGCGTGGTGCGCACGCCCGCCGATCTGGCGGGGCTCAAGCTGCGCACGGTGCCGGCCGAGCTGCCGCAGGTGCTGGCGCGCGCGCTGGGAGCGGCGCCCACGCCCATTCCGTGGCCCGAGCTCTTCACCTCGCTCCAGACCGGGATCGTCGAGGGCACCGCGAACGGCATCACCGACATCATGAACATGCGCTTCCCCGACGCCGGGCTGAAATACATCACGCTCGACGGCCACAGCTACATGGGCGCCTTCTGGTGGATGTCGAACCAGAACTTCCTCGCCCTGCCCGAGGATCTGCGCCTGGTCGTGATCGACGGCTTCGCGGCGCTGCAGCAGGCGACCTTCGCCTCGCCCAAGCGCAAGTCGATCGCGGCGTACGAGGCCTTCCTTGCCGCGGGGGGCAACATCTATGTCCCCTCGCCCGAGGAGAAGGCCGCCTTCCAGGCCGCGGCGGCGCCGGTGTTCGAGTGGTTCAAGACGAACGTCCGCGGCGGGCCCGAGGTGTTCGACGCCCTGTTGCAGGCGGTCGCGGTGGCCGAGGCCGAGATCGGCGCCGCCCGCGCGGCCGATCTGAACTGAGCCCAGGCAGGGCGCGCCCGCGCGCCCTGCCCGCTTGCCGGAGACGCCCCCGATGCCTGCCCTTCTTGCCGCCTTGCGCCAGCGCTGGGCGGCGCGTTTTCCGGGCCTGGCCGTCGCCGCGCTGGTCTCGGTGACGGCCACCTTCCTGTCCGAACACTACGGCGCCCCGGCCATGCTGATGGCGATCCTGCTCGGCATCGCGCTGAACGTGATGGCCGAAGAGGGGCGGACGGTGGCCGGCATCGACTGGGCGGCCCGCGACCTGCTGCGGCTGGGCGTGGCGCTGCTGGGCGTGCGGATCAGCGCCGAGCTGCTGGCGGACCTCGGCGCCACGGCGGTGGCGCTGGTGGTCCTCGGCGTGGGGCTGACCATCGGCTTCGGCCTGTTCGCCTCGCGCTTCGTCGGGCGGGGCCTGCGCTTTGGCTTTCTCACCGCCGGATCGGTGGCGATCTGCGGCGCCTCGGCCGCCATGGCCATCGCCGCCATCCTGCCGCGCGATCCGCGGCGCGAGCAGGATCTCGTGTTCACGGTCGTGGGGGTGACGGTGCTGTCCACCGCGGCGATGATCGTCTACCCCATCCTGACCGCGGCGCTGGGGTTCGACGGGCGGGCGACCGGCATCTTCCTCGGCGCGACGATCCACGATGTCGCGCAGGTGGTCGGGGCGGGGTTTTCGGTGTCGCCCGAGGCGGGCGAAACCGCGACGCTGGTCAAGCTCATCCGCGTCACGCTGCTTGCGCCGGTGGTGCTGGCGGCGGCGCTGATCCTGCGGGCTCGGGCGGCGGATGCGGACGCGGGCGCGCCCCATGGCGCGGGCCGCCCGCCG
Organism: uncultured Paracoccaceae bacterium; assembly: GCA_937983405.1. GTDB lineage: Bacteria > Pseudomonadota > Alphaproteobacteria > Rhodobacterales > Rhodobacteraceae > JAHDXW01. The sequence continues at coordinate 7,578 of CALJZN010000036.1, read as the reverse complement.
CTGGTGCCCGGCTTCGTCGCAGGCTTTCTCGTGCTGGCCGCGCTCAACTCCTTCGGGCTGATCCCGCTGCCCGTGGCGGTTGCGGCCGCCGAGACCTCGCGCTGGGCCCTGGTCACCGCCATCGCGGCGGTCGGCATGAAGACCTCGGTCGCCCGCCTGTTGCAGGTCGGCGCTCCGGCCATGGTGCTGCTTCTGGCCGAGACCGGGTTTCTAGCGCTGTTCGTGCTTGTGGCGACGCGGCTTGTGGGATGACGCGGGCGACGGCGCGGCGCTTGACCCGCAGTGAGACACAATGTAATTCACGAATGTGATCTGGGCATCTCCCCCTGTCCGCAGGCGGCCCTGGCGGCGGCGGCGCATGGCCGGACCTCTGCCGCAGCACGGCGGCCACATCGGCAGGAAATTGCCCGGGACGGGTCGCCAGCGATGCGCGGCACGCCCTAGGCTGGGGAATGCACAGACCGTGGCAAGAACGCACGGGCCGGGGTGGCCCGGGGTCCCCTTGCGCGAACCGATGACGACGAAAGCTTCTACCATGCCTGCACATGCCGCAACCGCGCCCCTGCCTGCCCCGCCCGAGGTTGCCATCCCCGCGGCCGAGATGACGGCCCGGGCGCAGGCCGCATCCAACTTCCTCAAGGCGCTGGCGCATGAGGGGCGGCTGATGATCCTGTGCCATCTGTCGTCGGGCGAGAAGTCGGTGACCGAGCTCGAGGCCCTGCTGAGCAGCCGGCAGGCGGCGGTCAGCCAGCAGCTGGCGCGACTGCGGCTGGAGGGCGTGGTCAGCTGCCGGCGGCAGGGCAAGGCGATCTACTACGCGATCGCCGACCGCAAGGCACAGCGCACGGTGGCGCTGATGCACGAGCTTTTCTGCAAGCCCGACGGGGACGCAACCGGCTGACGGCGGCGATCCGGCGACGGACTGTTGCCGCCCCGGCCCCCCCCGCACAAGGCCCGGCCCGTTGCCAACCCCGCTCCGGCAGGGGACAGTGCGGCGAGGGCGGCATCCGAGGCTGCCGAGGACAGCGCACGCATGGACGACACCACGGAGGCCCCCGTAACCCGGGCCGCCGCACGACCGGCGGACTGGCAAGCACGTCTCGAAGCCATGGCCGAGGAGTCGGGCGAGTTCCGCCGGCTGGGCGAGCGCCATTCGGTCCTGTTCGTGGACGAGGGGCCCCGCCTGCTGGTCACCTTCGAATCCGCCGAAGCCGTGCGCGCGCGGCACCCCGGCGGCCTGCCGCTGGGCCTTGACATCGTGCGACCCCGGGGCTGGTCGCTTCTGTGCTTCATGGCCGAAGGCCCGACCTGGTGGCGCGATCCGGCGGTCTACGCGCATGTGGACCGGCTGGTGGACGATGCCTTCTTCGAGGATTTCGACCATGTCGCCTTCTGGGGCGCGGGGGCGGGGGGCTATGCCGCCTGCGCCTATTCGGTGGCCGCGCCCGGCGCGACCGTGTTCGCCGCCGCACCGCAGGCCACGCTCGACCCCGCGGTGGCGGGCTGGGATGCGCGCTTTCGCGCCCATCGGCGGCTGACCTTCACCGACCGCTACGGCTTTGCCCCGGCGATGACCGAGGGCGCGGCGCGGGTGTTCCTGGCCTTCGATCCGCTCGAGCCGCCGGATGCCATGCACGCGGCCCTGTTCCGCGGCCGCCATGTCGCGCCGCTGCGGATGCCCGGCGCGGGCCCGCACCCCGAGGCGATGCTTGCGGCGATGGGCCTTCTGCCGGGGCTGCTGACCCGGCTGGTCGAGGGCACGCTGACGCCGGCGGCCTTCCACGCGGCCTGGCGCGCGCGGCGCGATCATGCGCCCTGGCTGCGCCGGCTGCTGTCGCGGGCGGCCCCCGGCGGCCCGCGGCGGGTGGAGCGGCTGTGCACCGCCGTGCTTGCGCGCCACGACCTGCCCCGCTTTCGCCGCGCCCTGCGCGCGGCGCAGGCGGGGCTTGCCCATGGGGACGATCGCTAGGCGCCGCCGATCCCTTGCCTGCCCCCTACCCTTTCCGCCCCTGTCGCGCGCCCGTGGTCGCGCTGCGGCCGGGGCTGGCCTTCGGTCCCGCTCGGGCGGCGGCCGGCAGCCTCCGGTGCGCCTCGGTCGCTGCCGGCGGGGGCGGGCGGCGGGGGCGGACGGCGGGGCAGGACGGCGGGCCGTCACTCGGGGCTGTCGGCGGCGCCGGGATCGTCCTCGCTCGAACGGTGCGAGATGTGCGCGAGCACGCGGCGCACCGGATGGACCCGACCGTCGCGGCTTTCGTCGGCGTGGTCGTGGGCGCGCGCGTGCTCCGCCTTGTCGGGGCCCGGGGCGCCGCCGTCGCCCATGGTCCGGTCGGGCGCCTCGCCCGCGGCCGCGTCGGGCAGGAAGGGCGCCGTAAGCCCCCGCAGCTCGGCCCCGAGCCCGCGCAGCTGGTCCGCAAGCCGGTGATCCCCGCGGATCAGCAGCCGGTCGGCCTCGATCCGGCAGGGGGCGCGGCGGTAGCCGATGTGCCAGGCCAGCCGCGCAAGCTCGGGTCCCCGCACCTCGAGCAGCGGCTCGTCTGCCGCCTCGACCGCCACCAGACTGCCGTCGTCCAGCGCGACGGCATCGCCCGGGTTCAGGCAGGCGGTGTCGGGCAGCTCGAGCAGGACGGCGCGGCCGCCGACCGTCACCAGCCGCCGGCGGCGCAGGCAGCGCTCGTCGTAGGTCAGCCGAAGGCGGTCGGCCGGTCCGCTCCAGCGTCCCCGGGGAAGGACGGTGCGGGCGATGTGACCGGGGTCGGTCATGGTCGGTCCCTGTCGGCCGCGTGGGTCGCCCGTTGCGGCCGGGCGGCGACCAGCGCCATGGAACGACGGCGGCCCCGCGGGCGCAATGCGACGGATCGAGACAGGCGCAGGGCCCCGGGCGACACGGCCGCCCGTCATGCATGGCGAGCAGAAGGCCCGACGCCCCGGGCGGACGCGCTTGAGTCGTCCGCCGGGCTCGCGCTAACTGCCGCGCGTGGCCGCTTGGAGGAATGGGTAGACTCAGGGCACTTAAAATGCCCGGCCGGAAACGGCGTGTGGGTTCGAGCCCCACAGCGGCCACCGGGCAGCCGCGACCGCGCGGCCCGGGGGCGCGCGCTACAGCGACATCCGGTCCTCGCGCCCGCCGACGAGGTTGAAGACGGCCAGCGCCAGCCCGGTGACAAGTACAAGCAGGCTGGCCACCGCAGCCGCCGTGCCATAGGCGCCGCCGATGACCTGGCTGTAGGTGGCGATGGGCATGGTGACGGTGCGGCCGGTGTAGAGGACGACCGTGGCCGAAAGCTCGTTGATGACCTCGACGAAGGCCAGCGTCGCCCCCGCCAGCAGCCCCGGCGCCATCAGCGGCAGCATGATCTTGCGGAAGGTCCGCAGCGGCGGCGCGCCGAGGTTGACCGAGGCCTCCTCGACCGCGCGATCGACCTGATAGACGATCGCCGCCGCCGCGCGCACCATGTAGGGCAGCCGGCGGATGAAATAGGCCACAACGATGATCGCCACCGTTCCCGTCAGGTAGAGCGGCGGGGCGTTGAAGGCGGTGATGAAGCCGATGCCGAGCACCGTTCCGGGAATGACGTAGGGGATCATCAGCAGCGCGTCGAGCGCCCGCGTCGCTGCCGTGTCGCGCCGCGCCAGCAGATAGCCCAGCAGCGCCCCCGCCACCGCAATGAGCGCCAGCGCGAGGGCCGAGAAGGTCAGGCTGTTGGTGACCGCCCGGCCGACGGTGGCAAAGACCGTGCGGTAGGACATGAGCGAAAACGCCTCGCCGAACACCGGCCCGCGGGTTTCGAGGAAAGAGGTGTAGACGATGACAAGCAGCGGCAGGTTCGCCACCAGCACCACGCCCCAGGCGAAGGCGGGCAGCAGCAGCCGCTCGGCCGCCCCGCGCAGCGCCCGCCGCTCGGGCGGGGCCACGGTGCTGTCGCCCGCATGGCTGCGCCCGGCCAGCAGCAGCCGTTGCAGCAGGATCGCCGCCCCCGCCAGCGCCACCAGCAGCACCGAGGTGGTCGCGGCCATCGCCGGCTCGCCCCCGACCTCGGAAAGATAGAGGCGGAAGGCGAGGGTCGCCAGCACCTCGAAGTTCTCGCCCAGCAGGATCGGGGCGCCGAAGTCCGACAGCACCGCAAGGAACACCAGCAGCGCACCCGTGACCACGGCCGGGCGCATCATCGGGAAGGCCGTCGTCAGGAAGGCATTCGCCGGCCGCCGCCCGAGGATCGCCGCGGCCTCCTCGAGGCTGCGGTCGATACGCTGCAGCGCGCCGTAGGCGAGCAGGAACACCAGCGGATAAAGCTGCAGGACGCTGACGAAGACGATGCCGCCCGGGCCGTAGATCGACGGCAGATCGACGCCCGCCGCCTGCGCCCAGCGCGTCAGCACCCCGCCACGGCCAAGCAGGATGATCCAGGCATAGGCGCCGATGAAGGGCGGCGACATCAGCGACAGAACGATCAGGATGCGCACCGCCCCGCCCCCGGGGATGCGCCGGCGCGCCATGACCACGGCCAGCGGCAGCCCCACCGCCAGCGCCCCGAGCGCGGACAGCGCCGAGATCGCCAGCGAGTTCCAAAGCGCGGCGCGGAAATAGCGCGAGCCGAAGAAGGTGGCGTAGTTCGACAGCCCGAACTCGCCCGTGAACTCGGCATGGAAGCTCGCCCGGAAAAGCTGCCCCAGCGGCCAGAGCACGAGGAGGGCGAGCACCGCGAAGCCCGCCAGCGTCACCCCGTCCCAGAGGTCGGGGCCGCGCCACCGCCGGCGCGCCCGGCCCGCATCGGCGCGCGCCGCGGGCCTCATGCCAGCCGCCGCCCCTGCCCCGGCCCGGGGCGGGCATCGAACAGCGGGCCGCCCAGCGGCGCCAGATGCACCGGCGCGCCCCGGGCGGGCAGGCGGCCGTCGGCGCCGCGGGGCAGGTCGGCCTCGACCTCGCCGCCGGCGTCGAGCGCGACGGTGAGGCGCGTCTGCGCGCCGAGGAAGCTTGCCAGCCGCACCCGCCCCGCCAGCCGGTCGGGTCCGGGCCCCTCGGCCAGCGCCAGGTCCTGCGGCCGCAGCGCCAGGGTCACCTCCGCGCCCTCGGGCAGCGGGGCGGGCGGGGGCAGGCGGGCGCCGGCAATCTCGAGCGCGCCGCCCCGCACCCGCCCCGGCAGCAGCGCGCAGGCGCCGATGAAGCCCGCGACGAAGACATGCTCGGGAGCATCGTAGATCGCGTGCGGCGTGCCGATCTGGCGGATCTCGCCCGCCTCCATCACCATGATGCGGTCCGAGACGGCGAGCGCCTCTTCCTGGTCGTGGGTGACGTAGACGGTGGTGATGCCGAGTTCCTGCTGCAGCAGCCGGATGTCGCGGCGCAGGTCGATGCGCAGCCGCGCGTCGAGGTTCGACAGCGGCTCGTCCATCAGCAGCACGCGCGGCCGGATCACCAGCGCCCGCGCCAGCGCCACGCGCTGCTTCTGCCCGCCCGAAAGCTGCTCGGGCATGCGCGCCGCGAAGGGGCCGAGCCGGACGCGCGCCAGCGCCTCGTGCACGCGCGCTGCCAGCTCGGCCCGGGGCAGGCCGCGCTGGCGCAGCCCGTAGGCCACGTTGTCGAACACCGACAGATGCGGGAACAGCGCGTAGTTCTGGAACACCATGCCGGTCTCGCGCCGCCAGGGCGGCAGATGCCCCGCATCCTCGCCGGCGATGGCAAGGCGGCCCTCGTCGGCCTCGTGGAAGCCCGCGATCAGGCGCAGCAGCGTGGTCTTGCCGCAGCCCGAGGGGCCGAGCAGCGTGAAGAACTCGCCCGAGCGGATGTCGAGGTCGAGGCGCTTCAGCGCCTCCTGCCCCGAGAAGCGCTTGACCGCGCCGCGGATCGAGATGTCGGCCATGGCAGACAGGGGGGGGCGGCGCGGGCGAGCCGCGCCGCCCGCAGCGCCTAGCGCCGCAGGATGGCGAGATACTGGCGGATGAACCGCTCGCGGTTCTCGCCCGCCCAGGCGATCGCGTAGTTGTTGATGTTCATCTCCGACAGCGGGATCAGCCCGGCGGGGTCGGCGACATCGGTGCGCACCGAGCGGCGCTTCATCGCCTCGACGAGGAAGCCCTGGATCTCGGCCGACAGCACGAAGTCGATGAAGGCCTTGCCGCCCTCGGGGTTGGGGCCGCCCCGGACCAGCGCCACCGCATCGGCCCCGGCATAGTTGCCGTCGGCGGGATAGACGATCTTCACCGGGGCACCACCCGTGACATAGCGATAGGCCGCTTCCTCGAGCGTGAGGCCCACAGCATATTCCCCGCCCGCAGTGCCGCGAGGCACCGCCCCGGACGAGTTGGTGATGACGAAGTTGGCCATCATCTTCTCGAAGAGCTTCCAGCCCTCTTCCTCGCCGTAGACATGCAGCACGGTGGCCATCTGGATGAAGGCGCTGCCCGACCCGTCGGCCCCGGCGAAGGCGACACGGCCCTTCCACTTGGGATCGGCCAGGTCGGCCCAGGTCGTGGGCTCCTCGCCGTCCGGCACGAGGTTGGTGTTGACGATGAAGGCCATCGGGATCGCGGTGTAGGGCAGCCAGTTGGTGCCGCCGAGGTAGAGCGGGTTGATCTTGTCGATCTCGGCCGGGGTGTAGGGCTCGAGCAGGCCGCTGTTGGCCTCGAGCGCCTCGCCGCCGATCGACCAGATCACATCGGCGATCGGGTTGGCCGCCTCGGCGCGCGCGCGCTGCACGATGTCGCCCGACCCGGCCTGCACAAGCTCGACGCGGATGCCGGTGGCAGCCTCGAACTTCGGCACGACGGCCTGGTAGATCTCGGGCGCATGCGCGGTGTAGACGGTGATCGACTGCGCGATCGCCGGGGCGCCCATCAGGGTCCCCAGCCCGAGCGCGGCGGCGAGCAGACGATAGCGATGCATGGCAAGCCCTTTCGGTCCAAAGGTTGATGCCCTGTCCTAGCCGAGCGTCATGTCGGAAAGGTGACAGACGGCGCCGCCCCGAGGCGGTCCGTCATCATCGTGCCGATGAGCCGCCGTGCAGCCGGCACAAGGCCGGGGTCGATGGGCCTGCGCGGCCGGAAGATCGCGACGCGCCGGACAAGCGGAACGCGGCTGCAAGGCCCGGAACACAGAGAGACGTTGATGTCGGGATCCTCCCGTGACGGGTACCGCGGATGCGGCGCCTCGGTCAGGGGTCGGGGTCGCCGTCGTCCTCCTCCCCGTCGTCGAGGCGGCGCAGGATGTCGGGGTCGCCGCCGCCGTCGAGATAGGCGATGATCGCCGCGATCTGGCCGAGCTTCAGCTCCTGCTGCGGGGCGCGGGTCTCGGGCAGGCGCCCTTGCGCCGCGAGAAGGGCCTCGCGCAGCCGGGCGGCGGCCGCGTCCTCTGCGGCGAGCAGCGCGTAGGGTTCGCGGACGCGCCAGCGGAACAGCCCGGCGATGGCCGAAAGCGTGGTGCGGAAGCGCACCTTGAAGTCGTGCCTGCGGATGCGGTCCTTCAGCTCCTCACCCAGCCGGTCGAGGAACCGGTCGACCTGTGCGCGCGTCAGCGCCTGCGGGGCCTCGTCCCGGCGGGTCAGCGCCATGGCCAGCGCGTTGGTCGTGGCGGTGTTGACCGGT
>CALJZN010000035.1 GCA_937983405.1 uncultured Paracoccaceae bacterium | reverse complement strand
CTCGCCGCGCGATTGGGCGTCACGCCGACCTTCGCCGCCGAGGTCGATGACATGGCCATGATCCGCCTTCTCGCCCGCGCCGACGCGGGGCTTGCCGTCATCCCCCCGATCGTGGTGCGGGACGAATTGGCAACAGGCGATCTGGTCGAGGCGGCGCGGCTCGACGGGATCACCGAAACCTTTTTCGCCGTCACCCAGGCGCGCCGCTTTCCCAACCCGCTGCTGGCGGACGTTTTGCAAAGACAGGGCTGAACCGTCGCGCCTTCCGCATCGGGCGGGCCGGCCGGCCCCCCGCAGGCGCGCGTCGGCCGCGGGTCATCCGGGGGGTCATCCGGCCCCGGCGCGCACCGTGACGGGGCCGGTCAGCCGCGTGATGCAGGCCGGCAGCCGCCCCGCCGCCGCATCTGTCGCAGGAACGCCGTTCCGGGCATCGAGGACCGCATTCCCGAGCCCCTCGAGGATCTGCACCCGGCAGGCGCCGCAGCCGCCGGACAGGCAGGAAAAGGCGATGGCCTCCCCCCCATCGAGGGTGGCATCCAGCAGCGTCTGACCGGCACGCACCGGGATGCCGCGCCGCGTGCCGTCCGCGGCGACGAAGGTCGCCTCTTCGTCCTGCCATGTCGCGTCCGTCTGCCGCGGGGAGGTGAAGGCCTCGCTCCGGATGCGGGCCGCATCCATGCCCCGCGCGGTCAGCGCCGCCCTGACGGCATCCTCCATCGCCGCCGGTCCGCAGATCAGCACGCGGTCCACGGCCGGCAAGTCCGCCGGCAGCACCCGATCGAGCACATCCGCGCTCAACAGGCCGTGCGGGGCCGTCGTCGCCTCCTCGGTCTCTTCCAGCACCAGCGCAAGCGTCAGGCGCGGGGCAAAGGCCCGGGCCAGATCGGCCAGCCGGTTGGCGAAGATCGCGCGCGCGCGATTGCGCGCACCGTGGATCAGGGTGATCCGGGCCTGCGGCTTGTCGATCAGAACCTCGTGCGCGATGGCCGCCAGCCGCACGATCCCGGCCCCCCCGCCGATCAGCACGATGTGGTGCGCCGTCCCGGCCGGGCCGGGCCCGAAATCGCCGGCGGGCCCATGGCCGCGGATCAGGTCGCCGGGCTGGACGGTCTCGTGCAGGAAGGTGGAGATCAGCGCCCCCCGGGGACATGTCTTACGGTGATCGCGAGCACCTTGCCGGCGGGCAGGGAGGACAGCGCACAGGCCCGGCGCACCCGCATCCCGCCGATCGCGGCCGCGGGCGTGATCTAGTGGCCGGAGCGGAACGCAAGCGGATCGCGCGCCGGGTCCTCGAAGGTCAGCGTGAGGGTGTCGGGCGTCTCCGCCTCCCTGGCGATCAGGCGCAGCGGACGCGACGGAACGGCCGCCCGTCCTGCCGCCCCCTGCCCCTGCGCATCGGTCAGCGCGTCGAAGAGGCGTGCCTCCAGATCCCGCAGCGAAAGCCCCCCAGCCGCGCCTGCCACCACTGGCCAAGGCTGCCGGCCATGCGATAGAGCGCAGGCGGAAGAAAGGCCCGCGCGGCCGCCACGGCGGCCCCCTGCGGCACCGAGCCGCCCTGCGACAATGCCTCGGCCGCAAGGTCGAGCGCCTTGCGCAGCGCCGTCGTCATCCCGCCGGTCGTTTCCAGCGGACGGCCACGGATCGCCTCGCCGCCGCCGATGGCCAGGCCGCCGGCCCAGACCATCCCCATCTCGGCCGCCGCCTCGCGCAGAACGGGCAGCGCAAGGCGCGCCTGCTCGGGTTCCGGAAAGCCGCAATTCGCCACACCCACGAGCTGCGCCGGCCGGTCATGGCCGGTCTTCCGCAGGCCGCGCAGCTGCTCGAGCGCCAGCGTCGGCAGGGCCGGCAGGGTGTCAACGGAGAGGGGGGACGCGACGACCAGGATATCGGCCCCAACCCGGCGCGCCGAAGTTGATTGCATGGCCTTCGATCAGCGCCGCAAAAAGCCGCGCCCGCGCGACGCCGGGGCGTGCATCCACGCCGATCCCGACCATGCGCGGCAGCCGCGCACAGCGCAGCGCATGATGGGTCAGCCCCGCCTTGCGGGCGAAAAAGGGCAGGATCAGCGGGATGAGCCGGTCCAGCGCGCGCTTCAGCTCGGAGGTGTCGCCGCCGAAGATGACCGGACAGACGAACGCCACGCGGTCCGCGTCATGCACCGCGCGCTCGATCTTCTGGCCGGCATCGGGAATGCGGCAGCGCCCCGGTGTGCGGACCCAGCAAGCGAAATCGCCCGGGCCATGGCCGATCGCGAAGCCGCGAAGGTGAAAGCTGCGCAACGGCTCTGCCCGCGCCTCGCATCGCCGTTCGATCAGGCGCATCACCCGCGCTGAGGGGGGGGGCGCGTCGGGCGAGCCGTTCAGGACAACCACCGTCAGGTCCGGTGTCCCTTGTGACGCATGAAAAGGGTAGCCATCGTTTGTGACGGAACGCCGACAGGCGCGGGCAGGGGCCTGCGCCCGGGTTTGCGGTCGGGCGGCCGTTCCGAGGGGGCCCGCGCGTTCCCGCGCGGTGCTGGCAGGGCAGCGCCGGGGCGAAAATGCTGTGCCGGTGTCACCGGACCGTCAACTGCGGATGGTAGCCGGTCAGGACCGAGTCAGACATTGGGGAACATGACAATGACCGCAACGCTTCGCCGGGCCCTGCTTGCTTCGGCCATCTCGCTTGCAGCAACCGCCGCCGCCGTGGCCCAGGGGGTCGTCAACGTCGTCTGCGTGACCGAGGAATGGTGCGAGGCGCTGCGCGAGCCGTTCTTCGCAAAGACCGGCATCAGGATGGAGTTCCTGAACCTGCGCAGCAACGAATCGCTGGTGCGCATCCGCGCCGAGGCGTCGAACCCCACGTTCGACGTGTTCTACGGCGGCACGGGCGATCCGCATTTCGTCGCCGCCAAGGAAGGGCTGACCGTCCCCTATGCCTCGCCCATGTTGAGCGAACTGGCGCCCGAGATGGTGGCCGCCGTGAAGGGGGCCTATCTGCCGCTCTATGCCAACCCGATCGCCCTGATCGTGAACCCCAAGGTGCTGGAACAGGCCGGCGCGCCGCTGCCCAAGTCGTGGCTCGACCTTGCCGATCCGAAGTTCAAGGGCCTGATCGGCATGGCCGATCCCAACTCGTCGGGCACCGCCTACACCGTGATCGCGACGCTGGTGCAGATCTTCGGCGAAGAGAAAGCCTTCGAGTTCCTCGCCGCGCTGCATCAGAACATCGCGAACTACACCAAGTCGGGGTCGGGGTCGCTGCAACCCACGGGTCAGGGTGAACTTGGCGTTGCGATCATCTTCATGGCCTCGGCGCTGCGCGAGAAAGAGGCGGGCCTGCCGATCGAGATCATCGTGCCCGAAGAGGGGACGGGTTATGAGATCTCGGGGATCAGCCTGATCAAGAACGGGCCGAACCCCGAGGGCGCCAAGGCGTTCATCGACTACGCGCTGAGCGCCGAGGCGCAGGACCTCGGCACCTCGGTCGGCTCGCTGCAGATCAAGGCCAACGTCAATGCGACGCCTTTTCCGGGCGGCCCCAAGCTCGAAGAGATCAAGGTCATCGACTACGATTTCGAGTTCTACGGCACGCCCGAGGTGCAACAGCGTCTGATCGAACGCTGGACCACGCAGATCTTCCCGGTTCCGCGCTGAGGCGCCGCCCCGCCGCGGCAGGGTGACTGCCGCGGCGGGGCGCAGGATTGCGCATGACGGATCTGTCGTTTCGGGGCACCGGCGCGATGCGCCTGGCCGGCTTCACCTCTCCGGTGGTCGGATGGACGCTTTTTGCCGTGGCCTGCTACCTCGCGTTGCCGCTGGCGCGCACCGGGCGGGCATTCCTGCCGCTGGACTATGGTCTGCATCCCGTCGTGCTGGGGCCGGCCTTGCATTGGCTGGTCGTGGTGGCGGCGGTGGCGGTGACGCTCGTCTACGGCCGGCCGGCCTCCAGCGGGCCGCAGGTCCGGCGACGGGCCGACCGCGCGCTGCTGGCCATCCTGGTCGGGGTGGCGGGCCTCGGGATCAGCCTGTTTGCCGAAGCGGCACCGTTCGGCTTCGGCGCGCTCGGGGCGTTTCTCGGCCTTGCCATCGCGGCCGGCGCGGCGCTCAGCGAGGGCAACCGCGTGCGCGGCGATGCCTTCACCGGGGCGGGCATCGTGCTGTGCCTTACATTCGTCACGCTCTTCATCACCTATCCGCTGCTGATGGTGCTGCGCTCGGCGGTGTGGGTGGACGGCACGCTGACGCTGGCGCAGTTCGCCAAGACCTTTTCAAGCCCGCTCTTCCTGTTCGTGTCGAACCGTTTCACCGATGTGGACGAGGCGCGGCAGGTGGCACTCTGGGCCGCGGCGGGCACCGCGGCAGGCACGGCCTTCGGGCTCTGGCAGACCCGCACGACCGCCCTGCCGCGCCGCCTTGTGCTGGTGGCGCTCTGGCTGGTCGGCGGCGCCATCGGCGGCTGGGCCGTCGGCATCATGCTGTGGGGCCGCGGCGCGCTGCCCTCGACGCTGCTGGTCGCCGTCATCGTGGCGCCTTCGGCGACGCTGCTGGGCTTTGCGCTGGCGCTGCTGGGCCAGCGCACGAACAGCCGCGTGGTGCGCGGATGTCTGGGGGTGGCCAGCGTGCTGCCCTTCATCACCCCGCCCTTCGTCATCGGCTTTTCGATGATCTTCCTGTTGGGGCGGCGCGGGCTGATCACCTATGACATCCTCGGCATCTCGCCCTTCGCCAACCCGCTTTACGGGATCGTCGGGGTCTCGTTGTCGCAGATCCTCGGTCTTGCGCCCGTGGCCTATCTGATCATGCGCGGCTCGCTCAACTCGCTCAATCCCGCGCTGGAAGAAGCCGCGACGACGCTGGGCGCCTCGCGCTGGCGGGTGTTTCGCGATGTCACCTGGCCGCTGGTGCGCCCCGGGATCGCGGCCTCGCTGCTGCTGGCCTCGATCGAGAGCATCTCCGATTTCGGCACCCCGCTCGTGCTGGGCGGAGACCGGAATTTCCTGGCCACCGAGGTCTTTCTCGCCCTGACGGGGCGCTATTCGCAGTCCGAGGCGTCGGTCTACGGCGTCGTCCTGCTGTTGCTGGTGCTGCTGGTGTTTCTGGCGTCGCGCTGGATGCTGGGGGTCCGGGGTTTTGCCACCGTGACGGGCAAACCCGCCTCGGGCGCCTTCCTGCCGCTGCCGCGCGGCCTGGAATGGGGCCTGCTGGCCCTCGCCGGGCTGTGGCTTGCCTTCATCCTGTCGCTCTACGGGGTGATCTTCTACGGTTCGGTCGTCGAGCTCTGGGGGATCAACAACACCCTGACCCTGCGCCACTATGTCGAGTTCCGCAACACCGCCTGGCCGGTGGTCTGGTACACGATCCAGCTGTCGGTCGCCTCGGCGATTCCGGCCATGATGCTGGGCGGGCTGATCGCCTATCTCGTGACGCGACACCGCTTCTGGGGCCGCAGCTATCTCGAGATGGGGTCGCTGCTGTCCTTTGCCACGCCGGGCACCGTGATGGGGCTTGCCTATATCCTGGCGTTCAACGACGGCACGCTTCTGATGACATCCACCTCGGCGATCATCGTGCTGGCGCTGGTGTTCCGCAACATGCCGGTGGCGATCCGCGCCTCGATGTCGGGTCTGGCCCAGATCGACCGCAGCCTCGAGGAAGCGTCGGCGACACTGAAGGCCGGGTCGGGAACGACGATGGTCCGCGTGCTCGCGCCGCTTCTGATCTATCCGCTGCTGGCCGGGCTGATCTTTGCCTTCGTCTCGGCCATGACTGCGGTCAGCCAGATCATCTTTCTGGTCAGCGCGGGGCGAAACGTGGCCACGGTCCTGCTGCTGTCACGGGTGGAACGCGGCGATCTGGGCGTGGCCGCGGCCATGGCGAGCGTGCTGATCGTGCTTTTGCTGGCGCTGATCGTGGTCCTGTTGATCGCCTCGCGCTATCTGGATGCGCGCAACCGCGGAAAGGGGCTGTCGATATGAACCGCAGCATCCGGGCCGAACCGGCCGCCGTGCGCCTGTCGGGCGTGGTCAAGCGTTTCGGCCAGGGCGCCCCGGCGGTCGATCGTGTGGATCTGCAGATCGCGCCGGGCGAGCTGGTCACGCTCCTCGGCCCGTCGGGCTGCGGCAAGACCACAACGCTGCGGATGATCGCAGGGCTCGAGGACCCGACGGCGGGCAGCATCGTGATCGGCGACGAGGATGTGACGCATCTGCCGGCCGAAAAGCGCGACGTGACGATGGTGTTCCAGTCCTACGCGCTGTTTCCGCACATGAATGTGCGGGCGAATGTCGGCTACGGCCTCAGGGTAGCGCGCCGTCCCCGGGCCGAGATCGCCGACCGGGTGGCCGAGGCGCTCGATCTCGTTGGGCTCGGCGACTATGCCGACCGGTCGGTGGATGCGTTGTCGGGCGGCCAGCAACAGCGGGTCGCGCTCGCCCGGGCCCTCGTGATGAAGCCGCGCGTCATCCTGTTCGACGAGCCGTTGTCGAACCTCGACGCCAAGCTGCGGCAGCATGTCCGCGGCGAAATTCGCGCGCTTCAGCAGCGGCTGGGCCTGACGGCGGTCTATGTGACGCATGACCAGGAAGAGGCGCTGGCCATTTCCGACCGGGTCGTGGTGATGAACGCGGGCCGGATCGAGCAGCAGGGCAGCCCGCGCGAGCTCTACGCCCGGCCGGCGACGCATTTCGTGGCCGATTTCATCGGCTCGGCAAATTCCGTGCCGGGGCACTATGACGGGCAGGCGATCCATCTGGGCAATGCGCGCATCGCCCATGCGCAGGAGATCGCCCCGGGACCGGTCAGCGTGATCATCCGGCCCGAAGCGGTGCGCATTGCCGACGACGGTCTTGCCGCGCGGGTGGTTTCGGTGGCCTTTCTCGGGCCGGTCATTCAGGTGACCTTTGCGACGGCGGTCGGCGCGATCACCGCCAATCTGCCCGATGACAGCCGCGAGGACCTGCGCGAGGGGGCCGACGTTGCGCTGGCCTTTGGCCCGCGCGGCGTGCATCTGCTGGCACCCGTGGCCAGCTGATCCGGCCGCGACGGCATGTGAAAGGGAAACGCCAGACATGCCCGACAAGACGATCCATCTGATCCGTCACGCCCAGTCCGAGCACAATGCACGCGCGCTGACGGCGCCCGACGAGGACGTGCTGCGTCACGATCCCGCCTTGCGCGACGCGCCGCTGACGCCCCTGGGCGAGGCGCAGGCCCGCGCGCTGGCGGCCGAGGTGGAACCGTTGCAGGCGATCGAGCTGATCGTGACATCGCCGCTGACGCGCGCGATCCAGACCATGCTCATCGCCTTTGCGGCACATCCGGCGCCGCGTCTGGTCGAGGCGTTGCATCGCGAACATCTCGACAGCTGGTGCGATGTCGGACGCTCGCCCCGGGCGCTTGCCGCAGCCTTTCCGTCGCTGCGGTTCGACCATCTGAACGATCCCTGGTGGCACGTTGCGCCCGGTCATGCCGACGGGTTCATGCGCGAGGATGTCGAGACCCTCGACCAGCGGATCGCGGCGTTTCGCGTCTGGCTTGCGGCACGACCGGAACGGCATATCGCCGTCATCGGTCACAGCGGCTTTCTGCGGCGGCTGACCGGCACGCCCTTTGCCAACGGGCAGCGCATCGTGGTCACGCTGGATACCGAGGCGACCATCCGCCTGCGACCTGCCGCGGCGCCCTGAAGCATCTCCCGAAGCATCCCTCGGCGGCGCCCTCGTTCCACCTTGTGGCGCCGTCACTTCTGCCGATCCTGCCCGGGCAGACGCGCTCGCCCCGGTGGTCGGTCCGGGGCGCGGCCTGTGCGCCCGGCGTGCTCGCCTGCTTCACATGCGGTTCGCGCGCGTCGCACCCGGCTGGTCGCCATGCGTCATGAACATCGCTTCCTCCGCGATATTGGTCGCGTGGTCGCCGATACGCTCGAGGCTTTTGGCGGCGAAGAGCAGTTGCACATCCTGCACGGTGCGATGGCTGCCCCTCAGGCTTGCGATCACGGTGTGGAACAGATCGTCATGCAGCGTGTCCAGCGCGCGATCCCCGCGGATCACGCGGGCTGCAAGTTCGGCATCATGTCGGGCAAAGGCATCGAGCGCATCTTCGGTCGCGCCCAGGGCGGCCGCCACCAGCCGGTTGAAAAGGTCGGCCCGTGGGCCCGACAATGGCCCCCCGGGGTTTGCGATCACCCGCTTGGCGATGCCCTTGGCGTGATCCGCCGCGCGCTCGAGATCGCCGACGGCATGCTCTACGGCCATGACCTGCCGCAGGTCCCGGGCGACCGGATGGAACCGCAGCAAGGTGTCAAGACAGGCAGCCCGGATGTCCTCGAATTGCCGGTCGATCGCCAGATCCTGCTCGACCACCTTGGCTGCGGCCTCGACATCGCGCTCGAGCACGGTCTTGCCTGCGGCGTGGATCATCTCGCAGACCTGCTCGCCCATCGTCACAAGGCCCGCAGACAGCCTGTCGAGGGCCTCGTCAAAGGTGCGAAGCGTATGGGGCTCGGACATCGCGTCACGGCCTTTCGCGGGAAGGGATCATCAGCCGTAACGGCCCGTGATGTATTGCTCGGTCCTGGGATGTTTCGGATTCGTGAACATCTCGTCGGTCGCGCCGAATTCGATCAGCTCACCCAGATACATGAACGCCGTGCGCGCCGAGATCCGCGCAGCCTGCTGCATGTTGTGCGTCACGATGACGATGGTGATCTCCTTGCCCAGTTCCGCCAGCAGGTCCTCGATCTTGGAGGTGGCGATCGGATCGAGCGCCGAGGTCGGCTCGTCCAAGAGCAGGATCTCGGGGTTCGGAGCGAGGGCGCGGGCGATGCACAAACGCTGCTGCTGGCCGCCCGAGATGTCATAGGCCGACTGGTGCAGACGGTCCTTGACCTCATCCCAGATCGCGGCGCGCTTCAGGGCGGTTTCCACCGATTCATCGATGATCTTGCGGTTTTTCACGCCGCGCACGCGCAGGCCGGCGGCCACGTTTTCGTAGATCGACTTGGGAAACGGGTTCGGTTTCTGGAACACCATGCCGATGCGCAGCCGCACCATGACCGGATCCGCCTCTGGCCCGATCAGGTTCTGCCCATCCGGCAACAGCGAGATCCGCCCCTCATAGCGGTTGCCCGGGTAGAGGTCGTGCATCCGGTTGAAACAGCGCAAGAGGGTGGACTTGCCGCAGCCCGACGGCCCGATCAGCGAGGTGATCTGGCGGTCAAGCACCGGCATGCTGATGTTTTTCAGCGCATGCGTGCCGTCTGCATAGTAGAAGTTCAGGTTTTCGACCTTTGCCCGCAGCGCGCCGGCTTCGGCGGCGGCAGGGATCGGCGGGACGTTGTCGGCCTTGGCCGCGATGGGGGCAGTCCGAGTGGTCAAAGTAGCCTCCAACATCATCAGGCTCCAGTTCAGTTGCGCATCTTCTTGCGCAGGCGGTAGCGGATCCAGATCGCGATCCCGTTGAGGGAGAAGGTCAGCGCCATCAGCACGACGCCGGTCGCGGCAGCGTTGACGTGAAACGCCTCCTGCGGACGCGAAATCCAGTTGAACATCTGGATGGGCAGAACCGTGAAGGCATCCATCAGCCAGGAGAAGCTGATGTAGGGGAAGGTGCCGGTGATCGGGCTGTCCGGCAGGAAGGCGATGAAGGTCAGTGCGCCGATCGTGATGATCGGAGCCGTTTCGCCGATGGCGCGCGACAGGCCGACGATCGCGCCCGTCATGATGCCGGGGCGCGCGGCGGGGATGATGTAGTTCCACATCACCTGCCACTTGTCGGCCCCCAGCCCGTAGGCGCCTTCCTTGACGATCTTCGGGATGGATCGCACCGCCTCGCGGGTCGCGACGATGACGACCGGCAGGATGAGCAGCGCCAGCGTCATGCCGGCGACGAGGATGGTCTTTCCGAGGTCGAGACCATAGACGAAGAAGCCGAGCGCCAGAAGGCCGTAGATGATCGACGGCACGCCGGCGAGGTTGGCCACGTTGACCTCGATGATGTTGGAGATCGTGTTCTTCGGCGCGTATTCTTCGAGGTAGACCCCGGCCAGAACCCCCAGCGGAATGGCAAGCACGGCGGTGACCGTGATCACGGCGATGGAGCCGACCCAGGCCGAGAGGATGCCGGCCTCGCTTGCGCGCCGCGAGGGAAAGGACGTCAGGAATGCGTAGTCGATCCGGCCGATGCCGCGGAACACAAGGTCGCCGATCAGAGCCAGCAGCAGGCCCATCGAGATCACCATCACCGCGACGCCCATGCCGGCCACCACGAGATCGCGCTGCCTCGCGCTGTTGATGGCAGCCAGGGCCTGGCGGGTCGCTTCCTCGGCAGAGCTCGCGCCGATCGTCGTCATCTCGGCCATCTCAGTAGACCTCGCGGAATTTCTTGCGCAGGTAGAACCCGGCAATGTTGAAGCTGAGCGTCAGCAGGAACAGCACCAGGCCGGTCGAAAAGATCGTCGAATAGGCCAACGAGCCGTGCGGCAGGTCGCCCAAGCTCATCTGCACGATGTAGGCGGTGATCGTGGCTGCCCCCTCGCGCGGGTCGAAGGTCAGGTTGGGGTTCTGCCCGCCGGCGATGGCCAGCACCATCGTTTCCCCGACGGCACGCGACATGCCCAGGATGTAGGCCGCGGTGATCCCCGAAAAGGCGCCCGGGATGACCACGCGGAACGCCACCTGCCAGCGCGCCATCCCCAGGGCATAGGCGCCCTCGCGAAGCCCGTTCGGCACGGCGCGCATCGCGTCCTCGGACACCGACACGACATAGGGGAGCACCATGATCCCGATGATGATCGACGGGACCAGCAGGTTGATGCTGTTCAGTCCCGGGATGAAGTTCTGCAGGAACGGCGTCATCACCAGCAGCGCGAAGTAGCCGAACACCACCGTCGGGACGGCCTCGAGCATTTCGAGCGCGGGCTTGATGCTTTCGCGAACTCGGGCAGGGGCGTATTCCGACAGATAGACCGCCATGATCGTGCCGAGCGGGATCGCGATCACCAGCGCGAGCGTTGCCACCTGCAGGGTGGCCATCAGCAGCGGCAGGATCCCGAACCTGGCGTCCGTGAAAACCGGCGTCCAGATCGTTCCGGTCAGGAAGTCCAGCAGCGGGACGGTCTTGAAGAAAACCCAGCTTTCGGTCACGAGGATCACGACGATCGCGGTCGTGACGAAGACCGACAGCGCGGCGCACAGGAACATCGCGAT
>CALJZN010000034.1 GCA_937983405.1 uncultured Paracoccaceae bacterium | reverse complement strand
GTTGACGCTGGTTCTGCCGCTCGGCGCGCGGTCCGCGCCCGAGGCGGCCTTTCCCGCCCCGGTGATCGACCCGCCCGACGGACCGGTGGCGCTGCCCGAGACGCATCTGCCCGACCTGCCCGACCATGACGTGCCTGACGCCCACCTGACCGCGGGCGAGGCGTGACGGGCGGCGGCCCGGTGCCGTTGGCCGGCGCGCCGCCCGGGCGACGCCTCAGCGCGTCAGCGCAAGGTCCGGCGACAGCACGTCGATGCCGAGGGCCCTGCCCACCGCAGAGTTGGTCAGCTGCCCGGCATGGATGTTGAGGCCGGCGAGAAGGTGCGGATCCTCCTCGCAGGCGCGGCGCCAGCCCTTCCCGGCCAGCGCCAGCAGGAAGGGCATCGTCGCGTTGCCGAGCGCCAGCGTCGAGGTGCGCGGCACCGCGCCCGGCATGTTGGCCACGCAGTAGTGCAGGATGCCGTCCACCTCGTAGATCGGCGCCTCATGGGTGGTGGGCCGCGAGGTCTCGAAGCAGCCGCCCTGGTCGATGGCCACGTCCACCAGCACCGCGCCCGGCTTCATCTCGGCCAGCTGGGCGCGGCTGACCAGCCGGGGCGCGGCGGCGCCGGGGATCAGCACGGCGCCGATCACCATGTCGGCCTCGGGCAGCAGCTCGGCCAGCGCGCCGGCGCTTGCGTGGCGTGTGCGGAAATTGCCCGCGAACAGCTCGTCAAGATGGCGCAGCCGCGGCAGCGAGCGGTCGAGCACGGTCACATGGGCCCCCATGCCCGCGGCCACCCGCGCCGCATGGGTGCCGACGACGCCGCCGCCCACCACCACCACCCGCGCCGCCGCCACGCCCGGCACGCCGCCCAGCAGCACGCCGCGACCGCCGTTGGCCTTCTGCAGCGCCCAGGCGCCGACCTGGGGGGCAAGCCGCCCCGCCACCTCGGACATCGGGGCAAGCAGCGGCAGGCCGCCCTGCGCGTCCGTCACCGTCTCGTAGGCAATGGCGGTCACGCCCGAGGCCAGCAGGTCGCGCGTCTGTTCCGGGTCGGGCGCGAGGTGGAGATAGGTGAACAGCACCTGTCCCGCCCGCAGCCGCGCCCGTTCGACGGCCTGCGGCTCCTTCACCTTCACGATCAGCTCGGCCTCGGCAAAGACCTCTTCGGCCGTGGCGGCGATGCGCGCGCCGGCCGCGAGATAGTCTGCGTCGGCGAAGCCCGCGCCCGCGCCCGCCCCGGCCTCGACGATCACCGCATGGCCCTGCCCGACCGCCTCGCGCGCCGCATGCGGCGTCAGACCGACGCGGTATTCCTGCGGCTTGATCTCTTTCGGGCATCCGATCTTCATCGCCATCTCCTCCCGGCATGCTGTGCAGTCGAGAATAATGCAGCTGCGCCGCAAGAGGGTTGAAACCGTGCCGGACCTTGCGCAGCATTGCCGCAGAGTCTGCCGCCACCAGCGCCTGTCATCGAAGAAGCTTGCGCCATGCCCGATCTTGACCCCACCGACCGCCGTATCCTCGATGTGCTGCAGCGCCAGGGCCGGATCACCAATGCCGAGCTGGCCGAGCGCATCCACCTCTCGGCCTCGGCCTGCCACCGCCGGGTGCAGCGGCTCGAGGCCGAGGGCTACATCGCCGGCTATGTCGCCCTGCTCGATGCGCGTCGGCTGGGGCGGGGAACGACCGTGTTCGTCGAGATCACGCTGGCAGGGCAGGCCGACGAGGTGCTGGATGCCTTCGAGCGGGCGGTGGCGCGGGTGCCCGACGTGCTGGAGTGCCATCTGATGGCCGGCACCGCCGACTACCTGCTCAAGGTCGTGGCGCAGGACACCGAGGATTTCGCCCGCATCCACCGCCAGCACCTGGCCCGCCTGCCGGGGGTGGCGCAGATGCAGTCGTCCTTCGCGCTGCGCAAGGTGGTGCAGACGACCGCTATGCCGGTCTAGGGCTGCCGGCAGGTGCGACACCGGTGGCCGTGGCCCCCGCATCCCCGCCCCGCTTCGGCCTTCGCCGGCAGGCCTGTCGCCGCGGGGGCCGGCTGGCGCGGGGGCCGGTTGCCGCGGGGGCCGGTTGCTGCGGGGGCCGGCCGCCCCCGCCGTTCGCGCATCGCCGACCGTGCCCGGTGCGCGCGCGGACCGCGGCAAAAGCGCGCTGTCGCGCTATGCCGTCTTCAGAGCGCGCCCTCGCGCTGCGCCTTCTTCCGCGCCAGCTTGCGCGCGCGGCGGATCGCCTCGGCCCGCTCGCGGGCGCGCTTCTCGGACGGCTTCTCGAAATGCTGCTTGAGCTTCATCTCGCGGAACACGCCCTCGCGCTGAAGCTTCTTCTTCAGCGCCCGCAGCGCCTGGTCGACGTTGTTGTCGCGAACACTGACCTGCATGTGGTTGTCACCACCTTTCCGGGCTAGAGTTGATGTCGTATCGCAGGATGCGGCCGTCTATCAAAGGCGCCGCGGCTTGTCCACCGTCCGCGCACGCTAAATGATGGCGCGGATCGAAGGATGGTGACACGATGACCGATGCCCCCCCGCCCGCCGAAGCCGTGATCGACGCCCTGCTCGACGCGGCCCTGCCCCATGTCGCCTTCGATGGCTGGAGCGACAAGACCTTCCGCGCCGCCGTCGCCGATGCGGGGGTGGACCCCGCGCTGGCGCGCGCGCTCGCGCCGCGGGGGGCCGTGGACCTGGCGCTGGCGTTCCACCGCCGCGGCGACCGCGACATGGTCCGGCGGCTGCAGCGCGAGGATCTCTCGGCGCTGCGGTTCCGCGACCGGGTGGCGGCCGCCATCCGCTTCCGGCTGGAGGTGGTGCCGGACAAGGAGGCCGTGCGCCGCGCCACCGCCCTGTTCGCCCTGCCGCATCTGGCCCCCGACGGCGCCCGCGCGATCTGGGGCACGGCGGATGCGATCTGGACGGCGCTGGGCGACCGCTCGGAGGACGGCAACTGGTATACCAAGCGCGCCACCCTGTCGGGCGTCTATGCCGCGACGGTGCTCTACTGGCTGGGCGACGACAGCCCGGGGGCGAGCGCCACGCGCGAATTCATCGACCGCCGCATCGACGATGTGATGCGGATCGAGGACGTGAAGGCCGCGCTGAACCGCAATCCGGTGCTGCGGCCGCTCATGGCGGGGCCGAACTGGCTGATGTCGCGCATCCGCGCGCCGCTGCGGATGCCGGACATCCCGATGCCGGGCGGACGGCCGCCGGCCGCCTGACCGACAGCCCGCGCCGCGGCCAGCGGAACGGGCTTCCCCTCGGCGCCGATCTCGGCTAAGGGCGGGGCCCTGCCGGACATGCACCCTTGGAGGATGGCCGGCCGCAACAGACAGGAGAGCACCATGGCCAAGGAGATCCCCGATCTCGTGGCCGCGGTACGGACGGGGTCAGGCAAGGGGGCCGCCCGTCAAGCCCGGCGCGAGGGCAACGTACCCGGCATCGTCTACGGCGGCGGCAAGGAGCCGCTGCCGATCGTCTTCAAGTACAACGAGCTTCTCAAGCGGCTGAAGGCGGGGCGCTTCCTGTCCACGCTGTTCAACCTCAAGGTCGAGGGGCACGAGGACGTGCGCGTGATCTGCCGCGGCGTGCAGCGCGACGTGGTCAAGGACACGCCCATCCACGTCGACCTGATGCGGCTGCGCCGCACCAGCCGGGTGAACCTGTTCATCCATGTCGAGTTCGTCAACCACGCGCTCTCGCCTGGCCTCAAGCGCGGCGGCACGGTCACCATCGTCCGCCCCGAGGTCGAGCTCGAGGTGACGGCGGGCGACATTCCCGACCACATCACCGTCGATCTCGCCGGCCGCGACATCGGCGATGTCATCCACATCAACGACATCCCCCTGCCCGAGGGCGTGAAGCCCACGATCGCGCGCAACTTCGTCGTGGCCAACATCGCCGCGCCGACCGGGCTGCGCTCGGCCGAGGCCGCCTGAACGCGGCCGTCAGGGGCGCAGCGCGGCATCGGGGCCCGGGCGACCGCCCGGGCCCTGTCGTTTCGGCCCCGGCCCAACCGGCGCGACAGCCCGTCGCGCGGCCAGAACGGGTGCCGCAGCGCCGCGACCATCCGGTGCCGCCGAACCTGAACGGGCAGACAGCGAGCCGGTGCGGACATGCGCCCTCCTTGGGGTCAAAAACCCGCAGCGACCGGGCCGGCGGCGCCCTTTCCGTCGCGCCCTCAGCGCGAAATCGTCTGCACCGCCTCGAAACATTCGAGCAGCGGCGGTTCGAGATAGACCTCGCCATGCGCGCCCGCGCCGCGGTGTGCCGACCGGAACGCCTCGGACCGCGTCCAGTCGCGGAAATCGGCCTCGCTCTCCCACAGGGTGTGCGAGGCATAGAGCGTGTGATCCCGCGCCGCGGGCCCGCGCATCAGGTGGAAGGCGACGAACCCCCTGACCTGCGGCAGGTGGCTGTCGCGGCCGGTCCAGATCGCCTCGAACTCGGCCTCGCGCCCGCGGCGCACCCGGAAGCGGTTCATCGTCAGATACATCCCCAGCCCTCGCTCTGGCCTTGCGCGCCGATTCAGGGCATGAAGGCAGCATGCGGTCAACCCCAGGGGGAGGCAGGCGCATGCGGCTTCTCGTCGGCCTCGGCAATCCCGGCGCTGCCTATGCCGGCCATCGCCACAACATCGGCTTCATGGCGCTCGACCGGATCGCCGCCGACCACGGCTTTCCGCCGTGGCGGGCGCGCTTCCAGGGGCTCATGGCCGAGGGGCGGCTGGGCGAGGCGCGCGTCGTGCTCTTGAAACCCCAGACCTTCATGAACCTCTCGGGCCAGTCGGTGGGCGAGGCGATGCGCTATCTCAGGCTCGCGCCGGCCGAGGTGATCGTGTTCCACGACGAGCTCGACCTCGCCCCGGGCCGGGTGCGGGTCAAGCAGGGGGGCGGACATGCCGGGCACAACGGCCTGCGCTCGATCCACGCCCATATCGGCGAGGGCTACGGCCGCGTCCGCCTGGGCATCGGCCATCCCGGGCACAAGGACCGGGTCGCAGGCTATGTGCTGCAGGATTTCCCCAAGGCCGAGAGAGAGGGGCTCGAGGACCTGCTGCGCGGGCTCTCCGAAGGCGCCCCGGCCCTGGTCGCGGGCGAGTCCGCGCGCTTTCTCAACGCCGTGGCGCTGCGCACCGCGCCGCGCAGCGCCACGGCCGGCAACCGGCCGCCGGCGCCCGCCGATGCGCCGCCGCCCGCGCCCGAGACCGGCGCCGCGCCCGCGCCGCGCAGCGCGCTGCAACGGCTGGCCGACCGCTTCCGCTGACGGCCGGAGGGGCTGGCGCAGGCCGCAGGGCGCGCTATTCTCCTCGGCGGCATCGTTGCACGAGGAACCATGTCGTCCGACCCCACGCCCAGCGTCCCGGTTGTCGCCCGGAAGGCCCCCTACCCGGTCGAGGTCGAGGCCGGAAAGACCTATTTCTGGTGCGCCTGCGGCCGTTCGGCCCGGCAGCCCTTCTGCGACGGCTCGCACAAGGCCACGTCGATCCTGCCCGAGAGATGGGTCGCCCCGGACAGCGGCCGGGTGGTCTTCTGCGGCTGCAAGGCCTCGGCGAAGCACCCGCTCTGCGACGGCACCCACAACCGGATCTAGCGCCATGTCCGCCCCCCGCGTCCTGCCCTCGATCAACGTTCTCGGCGGCCCGCTCGAGCCCTGCTCGACCAGGCCACTGACCGGGTTCTTCCGCAACGGCTGCTGCGACACCGGGGCCGAGGACCGCGGCCTGCATACGGTCTGCGCGGTGATGACAGCCGAGTTCCTGGCGCTGTCGAAATACCTCGGCAACGATCTTTCGACGCCCCAGCCGGCCTTCCGCTTTCCCGGGCTCAAGCCCGGCGACCGCTGGTGCCTCTGCGCCGCCCGCTTCCTGCAGGCGCACGAGGAGGGGGCGGCGCCCAAGGTGCACCTCGCCGCGACCCACGCGCGCACGCTGGACATCGTGCCGCTCGACGTGCTGCGCGCCCATGCGCTGGACGCGGGCTGAGCCGCGCCGCAGCCGGCCTAGACCCTGACCTCGACCCCGAGGTGCCGCGCGACGGTGAAAATATCCTTGTCGCCGCGGCCGCACATGTTCATCACGATCAGATGGTCGCGCGGCAGGGCAGGCGCGATCTTCATCACATGCGCCAGCGCGTGGCTCGGCTCCAGCGCGGGAATGATGCCCTCGAGACGGCAGCACAGGCGGAACGCCTCCAGCGCCTCGGCATCGGTGATCGCGACATACTGGGCCCGCCCGGTTTCGTGCAGCCAGGCATGTTCCGGGCCGATCCCGGGATAGTCCAGCCCTGCGCTGATCGAATGGCCTTCGAGGATCTGCCCGTCGTCGTCCTGCAGCAGGTAGGTGCGATTGCCGTGCAGCACGCCGGGGCGCCCGCCGGTGAGGCTGGCGCAGTGCTCCATCCGGTCATCCACGCCGTGCCCCCCGGCCTCGACCCCGATGATCCGCACCTCGGGGTCGTCGAGGAAGGGGAAGAACAGCCCCATCGCGTTCGACCCCCCGCCGATGGCCGCCACCAGCGTGTCCGGCAGCCGACCCTCGCGCGCGAGCATCTGCGCCCGGGTCTCGGTGCCGATGATCGACTGGAAGTCGCGCACCATCGCCGGATAGGGGTGCGGCCCCGCCACGGTACCGATGCAGTAAAAGGTATCGCGCACGTTGGTCACCCAGTCGCGCAGCGCGTCGTTCATCGCATCCTTCAGCGTGCCGCGCCCCGAGGTGACGGGGACGACCTCGGCCCCGAGCAGACGCATCCGGAACACGTTGGGCGCCTGGCGCTCGACATCGGTCGCGCCCATGTAGACCACGCAGGTCAGCCCGAAGCGGGCACAGACGGTGGCGGTGGCGACCCCGTGCTGGCCTGCCCCCGTCTCGGCAATGATCCGGGTCTTGCCCATCCGGCGCGCGAGCAGGATCTGGCCCAGCACATTGTTGATCTTGTGCGCTCCGGTATGGTTGAGCTCGTCGC
This sequence comes from uncultured Paracoccaceae bacterium, assembly GCA_937983405.1. Classification (GTDB taxonomy): domain Bacteria; phylum Pseudomonadota; class Alphaproteobacteria; order Rhodobacterales; family Rhodobacteraceae; genus JAHDXW01. The sequence goes on along the minus strand of CALJZN010000034.1, from coordinate 10,462 downwards.
GCTTCATGTATACCTTCGCGCCGCCCAGATGCGCCGTGATCCGTTCGGCAAGGTAGAGCGGCGAGGGGCGACCGACGTAATGCGTCCAGAGATCCTCCATCTCGGCCCGGAAGGCGGGATCGAGCCGCGCACGCGCATACTCGGCCTCGAGTTCGAGGATCAGCGGCATCAGAGTCTCGCTGACGAAGCGGCCGCCGAAAGCCCCGAAGCGCCCGCTCTCGTCAGGCCCCGCACGAAAGCTGTTCAACCGGTCCTCGGGCATCGAACGCATCCTTCGCTGTCGGGGCTCACATAGCGAACTGTCTCCCCTGCGGCAAGCGCGACGGTGCCGCCGCGCCCCGGCAAGACTTTTCCAAAAGTCTTGCCAAGTTCCTTGCAAAGGAACTTGGCGCCGGCCGGAGCGGCGGGCTATTCCAGCAGGCGCAACGGCTCGCGGTTGCAGAAGATCACGAACTGGCCCGCGTTCTCCACCGCGCGGTAGCCGCGGCGCCGAAGTTCGGCCTCGAAGCGGGCACGCCCGACGATGCGCTCCACGTCCTGCACGCTGCGCCGGACGACCCCGCCCTCCACCGCCGCGCGGGCGGCGAAGAGCTGGCGCAACCACAGCTGGGGCGAGATCGGCAGCGGCGACATGGCCGCAGCCTGGTGCAGCATGGTTGCGAACCGGTTAACGCGCCCGCTTCGCTGCCGTCACGAAGGCGCGGATGCGTGCGGCATCCTTCACGCCGGCCGCCGCCTCGACGCCAGAGGAGACGTCCACGCCGGGCGCGCCGGTCAGGCGGATGGCCTCGGCCACGGTCTCGGGCGTCAGGCCGCCGGCCAGCATCCAGGGGCCTGCCCAGCGCCGCCCCGCGATCAGCCGCCAGTCGAAGGCGACCCCGTTGCCGCCGGGCAGCGCCGCGCCCCGCGGCGGGCGCGCATCCACAAGAACGCGGTCGGCCACGCCATCGAAGCGGTCGATCTGCGCCGTATCCCGTGGGCCCGCCACACCAACGGCCTTCATCACCGGCAGACCGAAGCGGGCGCGCAGCGCGGCGACCCGCTCGGGGGGTTCGTGCCCGTGAAGCTGCAGCATCTCGATGGGCACGCTGCCCAGGATCCGCGACAGCGCCGCATCGTCGGCATCCACCGTCAGCGCGACGCGCAGCACCCCCGGCGGCACCCCGCGGGCCAGGTCAGCAGCCGTTTCGGGCGAGAGGTTTCTGGGCGAGGGCGGAAAGAAGACGAACCCGAGCATCGACGCCCCGCACGCCACGGCCGCCGCCACGTCCGCGGGCCGCGTCAGGCCGCAGATCTTCACGTCCACCGCCCCGGGGTGCGGAGCTTCGCTAGCGACCCCGGCCATCCTCGACCAACGCCAGGACGTCATCCTTCGTCTCGGTCCCGCGTCCGCGCAGGCGGACCAGGTCGCGTTCCATCCGCTCCAAAGTGCGGCGCATCGCGGCGGCCTCGGCGCGCTGGCGATGCTCGCGCAGCCATTCCCAGACGACGCCGATCAGAAGCCCCGCGACGGCGCCGCCGAACAGCACGACGAACAGCGGCACCTCGCGCTGCCAGGACCAGCCCAGCAACACCGCCAGATCGTCTGGAACCAGGCGCAAGGTGACGTCGCTGCGGTTGGCCAACGCCACGGTGAGCAGGGCGATGCCGAGGATTGCCAGCAGGATCAGCTTCAGGTAGCGCATGGTCCCTCAGTCCCGACGGGCGTTCAGCCGGTCGCGCAAGAGCTTGCCGGTCTTGAAGAACGGCACGTATTTCTCCTCGACATCCACGGCGGCGCCGGTGCGCGGGTTGCGACCGAGGCGCGCGTCGCGCCGCTTGACCGAGAACGCGCCGAAGCCGCGCAGCTCCACCCGGTCGCCCCGGGACAGGGCTGCGGTGATCTCCTCGAACACCGTGTTCACGATGCGCTCGACATCGCGCTGGTAAAGCTGGGGGTTGTCCTCGGCGATCTTCTGGATCAGTTCCGAGCGAATCATGCGGCATCTCCCCGAACTGCGGATCCCGGCCCCGTGGGCCGGCGCCGCCGTGACTATAGGCGCTTTGCCCCCGCGCACAATCGGGAAAGCCCCGCGCCGGCAAGCCGTGCCCGCACCCGAGGCCCGCGCCAGCGGTCCCCGTGCCCGTTTCGCGCCTGCCTCCGTCGGCAACGGGCTGCTGCACGAGGGGCGTTTCCCGGCATCGGGACCCGGCGCGGTGCAGGCACCCCCCGGGAAACGGGCCCGGGGGTCGCCGCAGGGTCCCCCCTCAGCTCCGGCCGCCCTTCAGCGCGGCGCCGAGGATGTCGCCCAGCGAGGCGCCCGAGTCGGACGAGCCATACTGCTCGACCGCTTCCTTCTCCTCGGCGATCTCGCGCGCCTTGATCGACAGGCCGAGCTTGCGCGTCTTGGGATCGACGTTGGTCACGCGCACATCGACCTTGTCGCCCAGCTGGAAGCGCTCGGGCCGCTGTTCGCTGCGGTCGCGCGACAGGTCCGACCGGCGGATGAACGACTTCTGGCCGTTGTAGTCCACCTCGATGCCGCCGTCCTCGATGCCCGAGACAACGACGGTGATGACCGACCCGCGCTTCACCCCCTCGATGGCATCCGAGAAGGTGTCGGCCGCGAGCGCCTTGATCGACAGCGAGATGCGCTCTCTCTCGACATCGACCTCGGTGACCACCGCGCGGACGGTCTCGCCCTTGCGGTATTTCTGGATCGCATCCTCGCCGCGCTGGTCCCACGACAGGTCGGAGAGATGCACCATCCCGTCGATGTCGTTCTCGAGGCCGACGAACAGGCCGAACTCGGTGATGTTCTTCACCTCGCCCTCGATCACGCTGCCTACGGGGTGGGTCTCGGCGAACAGCTCCCAGGGGTTGCGCATGGTCTGCTTGAGGCCGAGCGAGACGCGGCGCTTGGCGCTGTCGATCTCGAGCACCATGACCTCGACCTCCTGGCTGGTCGAGACGATCTTGCCCGGATGCACGTTCTTCTTCGTCCAGGACATTTCCGAGACATGCACCAGCCCCTCGATCCCCGGCTCGAGCTCGACGAAGGCGCCGTAGTCGGTGATGTTGGTCACGCGGCCCTTGTGGACCGAGCCGATCGGATAGTTGCGCTCGACCGAATCCCACGGATCGGCCTGAAGCTGCTTGATTCCGAGGCTGATGCGGTGGGTTTCCTTGTTGATCTTGATGACCTGGACCTTGAGCGTCTCGCCGATCGAGAGGATTTCGGAGGGGTGGTTGACCCGCCTCCAGGCCATGTCGGTGACGTGCAGCAGGCCGTCGACCCCGCCGAGGTCGACGAAGGCGCCGTATTCGGTGATGTTCTTCACCACGCCGTCGACCACCTGCCCTTCCTGGAGCCTTGCGATCACCTCGGCGCGCTGCTCGGCGCGGGACTCCTCGAGGATCGCGCGGCGCGAGACCACGATGTTGCCGCGGCGGCGGTCCATCTTGAGGATCTGGAAGGGCTGCTTGAGGCCCATCAGCGGCCCGGCGTCGCGCACCGGGCGCACGTCGACCTGGCTGCCGGGCAGGAAGGCCACGGCGCCGCCGAGATCGACGGTGAAGCCGCCCTTGACGCGGCCGAAGATCGCGCCCTCGACCCGCGCCTCGTTGGCATAGGCCTTCTCGAGCCGGTCCCAGGCCTCCTCGCGCTTGGCCTTGTCGCGGCTGATGACAGCCTCGCCGCGGGCGTTCTCGACCCGGTCGAGATAGACCTCGACCACATCGCCCACCTTGATGTCGGGGGTCTCGCCGGGGCCGGCGAATTCCTTCAGATCGACGCGGCCCTCCATCTTGTAGCCGACGTCGATGATGGCCTGTCCCGCCTCGATGGCGAGGACCTTGCCCTTGACGACACTGCCCTCCTGCGGCGTGTCGATCGCGAGGCTCTCCTTCAGGAGCGCCTCGAAGTCTTCCTTGGTCGCTTTGGCACACATGCGGTTCGACGTTCCTTTTCTGTCGCTGTTCCGGCCAGGCGGTTGGCTCCGCCGGTCTGTGAAAACAATCAGGGCCGGCGCCCTGCCCCGACCCTGCCCAAGCCCTCGTCGGCCGGCTCTGACGGCCGCCTCGACCGTCAGGCTATAGGCGCAGCGGGCGGCGGTGGCAAGCGGGTTCGGCACGCCCCGCAGCCGCGCCCCGGTCCGCCGCCCCGGACCGCTGCGCGGGGCCAGGCACTGCGCACCCGGCGCGCGGCGGCTTCGGCGCGCGCGGGCCCCCCGGCCGGCTTAGCGCCGCAGCCGCGCCGCCACCGCCGACGCCGCGCGGGCCACAGCCTCGTCCACCGACATCGCCGATGTGTCGAGCACCAGGGCATCGGGGGCGCGGGCCAGGGGCGCGACCGCGCGGCCGGCGTCGCGGGCGTCGCGGGCGCGCACCTCGGCCAGCACGCCCTCCGCCTCGCCGCCCTGTTCCAGCCAGCGGCGGTGCGCGCGCACCTCGGGGCTGGCGGTGACGTAGAGCTTCACCTCGGCCTCGGGGCAGACGACCGTGCCGATGTCGCGCCCGTCGAGCACCGCCCCGCCCTCGCGCCGGGCGAAGGCGCGCTGGAAGTCGAGCAGCGCCGCGCGCACCGCGGGGATCGCCGCGACCCGGCTTGCCGCTTCGCCCGCCGCTTCGGACCTCAGCCCCGGGGCGGCAAGATCGGCCTCGGTCAGCGCCCGGGCCGCGGCGACCGGATCGCCGCCCTTCGCCGCCACCGCGCGATACAGCAGCCCGGTGTCGAGATGCGCCAGCCCGAAGCGCGCGGCGATGGCGCGCGCGATGGTGCCCTTGCCCGCCGCCGCCGGCCCGTCGATGGCAACCGTGAAGCGCATCCCCCCGACCGTCACCGCACCGCCTCAGCCGAGGTCAGCGCCGAGGCCGCGCATCAGGTCGGGAAAGGCCGGAAAGCTGGTGGCGATGGGCCCGGCGTCGTCCACCGTCACCGGGGCGCGGGCGGCCAGGCCGAGGCAGAGGAAGCTCATCGCGATGCGGTGATCCAGCCGCACCGCGACCGTGGCCCCCCCCGGCACGCCGCTCGGGCCCATGCCGTGCACCGTCAGACTGTCCTCGGTCTCCTCCACCCGCACCCCGCAGGCCGCAAGGCCGCGGGCCATGGCGTCGATCCGGTCGCTTTCCTTCACCCGCAGCTCGCGGATGCCGCGCATCACCGTGGCCCCCTCGGCGGTGGCGGCCAGCGCGGCGAGGACGGGGTATTCGTCGATCATGCGTGCGGCGCGCCCGGGCGGCACCTCGACCCCGCGCAGCGCCCCGGTGAAGCGCACGCGCAGGTCGGCCACCGGCTCGCCGCCCTCGATCCGCGGGGCCTCGAAGGCGATCTCGGCCCCCATTTCGGCCAGGGTGACATAGAGGCCGTCGCGGGTGGGGTTGCGGCTGACGCCGGGAATCCGCACCTCGGAGCCCGGCACCATCAGCGCCGCGCAGACGGGAAAGGCCGCCGAGGAGGGGTCGCGCGGCACCACCACCGCCTGGGCGCGCAGCTCGGGCTGGCCGGAGAGCACGATGGCGCGGCCCTCGGGCGCCTCCTCGAGGCGCAGCGCGGCGCCGAAGCCCGCGAGCATCCGCTCGGTGTGGTCGCGCGTGGCCTCGCGCTCGACCACCACCGTCTCGCCCGGCGCGTTGAGCCCGGCCAGCAGCACCGCCGATTTCACCTGGGCCGAGGCCACGGGCAGGACATAGCGCACCGGCAGCGGATCGGCCGCGCCCAGCAGCGTCATCGGCAGCCGGCCGCCCGCGCGCCCGAAGGCCCGCGCGCCGAAGCGCGCCAGCGGCTCGGTGATCCGCCCCATGGGCCGCCGGCGCAGGCTGGCGTCACCGGTGAAGGTGGCGGCGACGGGCGAGGTCGCCATCGCCCCCATGATCAGCCGCACGCCGGTGCCCGAGTTGCCGCAGTCGATCACGTCCTCGGGCTCGGCGAACCCGCCGACGCCCACGCCGTGGACGCGCCAGGCCCCGGGGCCGTCGCGCTCGACCCCCGCGCCGAAGGCGCGCATCGCGGCGGCGGTGTCGAGCACGTCCTGCCCCTCGAGCAGGCCGCTGATCCGCGTCTCGCCCACCGCCAGCGCGCCGAGGATCAGCGCGCGATGGCTGATCGACTTGTCGCCCGGCACCGCGGCCGTTCCCCGCAGCGGGCCCGCGGCGCGGGCGGTCATGGGCTGGGCCCCGGAGGTCTGAGACATCGGCACGCTCCCCTTGCGACGGCGACGGCGCCGCCCCGCTGTTGCCGCGGCGGTCCTACCGCATCGAGCGCCGCTCTAGACGATGGCGGCGGGCGCGTCCACCGTCGGCGCGCCGCCGCGGGCCTCGCCCAGCCAGACGCGGGGGTTGGTCTCGGCGATCTGGCGGAAAAGATCGTCGCCCAGCGCCGCGCGCAGCCGGACGCAGACCGCGCGCTCCGACAGCCGCTCCTGCCGCGTCATGTAGAAGTCCGAGCCGAACAGGACGCGCGCGCGGATCGCGGGGTCTTCGAGGAAAAGCTTCAGGAACGGGACGTAATCCTCGAACTGGAACACGGTATAGGAGATGTCGGTCCACAGCCCCGGCCAGCGCGGGCTGCCGTCGGCGACCTTGGCCGCGATCATCCGGCGGATCGCCACCTGCCAGTTGCGGGCGCCCGCCTCGGGGTCGTCGGGGTTGAGGCCCTGCTCGACATAGGCCTCCCAGTCCGCGAGCCCGCCGAAATGGGCGAGGCAGACGCGCAGGTCGGGGAACGCCCGAAGCACCGGCAGGAAGGCCTGCGGCGCGCTCCAGGCATCGGCGCGCGCGGGCGGGATGCCCGCCCCCCGCACCCCCCCGCGCGAACAGTGCGAGACCACGGGAAGCCCGCGCTCGACGCAGTAGGGATAGACCTGGGACATCAGCACCGGATGGTCGGGCGCGTATCCAAGCCTCGGATACAGCTTCAGCCCGCGGAACCCCAGATCCTCGACACAGCGGCGGAACTCGTCCGCCGCGCCGGGGCGGTCGGGAAAGATCGTGGCGAAAGGGATCACGCGCGCCGCATGGCGCGGGTCGCGGGCCAGCGCGGCCAGCTCGTCGTGCTGTTCGCGGATGTCGGCCCTCACCGGGCCGTGGCCGATCAGGGCCATGTCCATGGGCAGCACGACGAAGCGGGTGTTGCCCGGGTAGTGGGGCAGGATGCTTTCGAACACCGCGCGCTGCGAGGGCGCCATTCCCGCGCGGTTGAAGCGGCGCAGCCGGTCGAGCTGCTGGGCCGTCTCGGCCCGCCCGGCGAACCGCGCCAGCGCCGCAAGCCCGCCGATGACGACGGGAACATGCCGGATCCAGGCCACGGCCGGATGGGGATAGCGCCGCGGCACATGCCGGGCGGTGAAGGTGTGGATGTGGCAGTTCGTGATCTGGATGTCGCGCATCGCTGTCCTTTCGCGGCCGGTCGCCCGCCCGGGCCGCCCGGGCGGGCAGACAAGCATCGGCCGCTGCGATGAAGACGCGGCTGCGACGGCGCGCGCCTCAGCGCCGCAGGAAGGTCAGGTATGCCGGCACCCGCCCCGCGCGCAGCGCCTTGACCTCGTAGCGGGTAGGCGTCCAGTCGGGCCAGGGCGTGCCCCGCGCCTCGGGCGGGGTGCGCAGCGCAAAGCCGTGGCGCGGCACCTCCTCGAGCGCATGGGCGATGTAGTCGGGCACGTCGCTGGCCAGGCGCAGCTCGGCCCCCGGGGCCAGCGCCCGGGCAAGCTGGGCCATCGGCCCAGGGGTGACGAAGCGGCGCTGCCGGTGGCGCCGCTTGGGCCAGGGGTCGGGGTAGAGCAGGAAGGCGCGCGCCAGGCTTGCGGGCGGCAGCACGTCGAGCAGGTCGCGCGCGTCGCCGGGATGGATGCGGATGCCCGCGACACCGGCGCGGCGGATCCGCCCCAGCGCCATGGCAACGCCGTTGACGAAGGGCTCGCAGCCGAGGATGCCCACGCCGGGGTTGAGCAGCGCCTGGTGCACCATGTGCTCGCCCGCGCCGAACCCGATCTCGAGCCACAGCGGCCGGCCGTCGCCGAACAGCGCCGCGGGGTCGATCGGCTGGCGGCCGGGGTTCTCCGCCGGGCGCACCCCGGGAACGGCAAGCGCCGCCAGATCCTCGGCCAGCCAGGCCCGCTGGCGGGGCTTGAGCGTCTTGCCGTGGCGGCGGCCGTGGAAGCTGCGCCGCTGGGCGGGCGGGGTGCCGGCCGCGCCGCCCGCTCCGCCCGGCGTTGCCGCGGCCTCCGGGCGGGCCGTTGCGGGCCCGTCGCCCATGCCCGCGCCCCTAGACCTCGGCCTTCAGCGCCGCGGCGAGGTCGGTCTTTTCCCAGCTGAAGCCGCCGTCCGGCTCGGGCGCGCGGCCGAAATGGCCGTAGGCCGAGGTGCGGGCGTAGATCGGGCGGTTGAGGCCGAGATGGGTGCGGATGCCCCGCGGCGTCAGGTCCATCACCCGCGCCAGCGCCCGCTCGATCTGGGCGTCGGGCACCGCCCCGGTGCCGTGGGTATCGACGTAGATCGACAGCGGCTTGGCCACGCCGATGGCATAGGACAGCTGGATCGTGCAGCGTTCGGCCAGCCCCGCGGCGACCACGTTCTTGGCCAGGTAGCGCGCGGCATAGGCCGCCGAGCGGTCGACCTTGGTCGGATCCTTGCCCGAGAAGGCCCCGCCGCCGTGCGGCGCCGCGCCGCCGTAGGTATCGACGATGATCTTGCGCCCCGTGAGCCCCGCGTCGCCGTCGGGCCCGCCGATCACGAAGGTGCCGGTGGGGTTGATCCACCATTCGGTCCGCTCGGTGATCCAGCCCGCGGGCAGGACGGCGCGGATGTGCGGCTCGACGATGGCGCGGATGTCGTCGCTCGACTGCCCGTCATGCGCGTGCTGGGTCGACAGCACGATCGAGGTCACCTCGACCGGCCTGCCGTCCTCGTAGCGCACCGAGAGCTGGCTTTTCGCGTCCGGGCGCAGCTCGGGCTCCTGCCCGGCCTTGCGCGCCTCGGCCAGCCGCCGCAGGATCGCATGGGCATACTGGATCGGCGCCGGCATCAGCTCGGGCGTCTCGTTCACGGCATAGCCGAACATGATGCCCTGGTCGCCCGCGCCGTCCTTGTCCACGCCCTGCGCGATATGGGCCGACTGCTCGTGCAGGAAGTTCAGCACATGGCACGTGTTCCAGTGGAACTTCTCCTGCTCGTAGCCGATGTCCCTGATCGCCTTGCGCGCGATCTCGCTGACCCGGCCCATGACGTCCTTGAGCCGCTCCTTGTCCGACAGCCCGACCTCGCCGCCGATGACGACAAGGCCCGAGGTGGCGAAGGTCTCGCAGGCCACGCGCGCGTTGGCCTCGATCCGCAGCATGTAGTCCAGCACCTCGTCCGAGATGCGGTCGCAAAGCTTGTCGGGATGGCCCTCCGAGACGGACTCGGAGGTGAACACGTAGTCCTTGCGCGGCATGGAAGCTGCTCCATTCAGAGATCCCCGCCACGCCAGGAAGCCGTTGTGACGGTTCGAGAGCCACCTGCTAGCGGCGGCCCCGGGCGGGGTCAAGCCCTCTGCGCCCCAGCGCCGCGACCACCCCCAGCAGAAGGATCAGCAGCAGCGCCAGCGGCCCGTCGCCCGCGCGGGCATAGGGGGTGGGCGGCAGCGGCCAGGGCACGACGGCATCGATCACGCCATGGGCGCCGAGCCCCAGCGAGGCGCGCAGCCGCCCGCGGGCGTCGATGACCGCCGAGACGCCGGTGTTGGCCGCCCGCAACAGCGGCAGGCCGAACTCGACCGCCCGCAGCCGGGCCTGCGCGAGATGCTGGAAGGGGCCCGAGACCTCGCCGAACCAGGCGTCGTTGGTGATCTGCAGGATCCAGTCGGGCCGCTCGGGCACGGCGGCGATGCTGCGAGGAAAGATCGCCTCGTAGCAGATGAGCGGCAGCACGCGCCCCGCCGGCCCGAGATCAAGCAGCACGGGGCCGGGGCCGGCCGAATAGCCGAACCCTTCCTGCACCGCAAAGCCGCGCAGGCCGAGGCCCGCCAGCCGGTCGCCCAGCGGCATGTATTCGCCGAAGGGCACGAGGTGGTGCTTGTCGTAGACGGCCGCGACCGCCCCCGCGGGGTCGAGCACGGCCAGGCTGTTCCAGGCCTGCCGCCCCTCGACCCGCTGCACCCCGAAGGCAAGCCACGCCCCGCCCGCGGCCGCGGCCATCGCCGGCAGCGCGCGCCCGGCCGTCCCGCTGTCCAGCAGGAAGGGCACCGCCGTCTCGGGCCACACCACCACGTCCGGCAGAGGGTCGGCCGGCGCGGCGGTGAGGGTCAGCTGCCGCTCGAAGAACAGCCGCGCCATGTCGGGGCGCCACTTGAGGTGCTGCGCCGCGTCGGGCTGCACCAGCCGCACGCGGATGGCACTGTCGGTGATGGCGCGCTCGGCCCCCGCGCGCAGCGCGCCGCCCCACCAGACCCCGCCCAGCGCCAGCGCCGCCACGAGCCCGCCCGCCAGCGCGCATCGCCGGCCCGGGCCG
>CALJZN010000033.1 GCA_937983405.1 uncultured Paracoccaceae bacterium | reverse complement strand
GCGGCCAGGAGTGCCCCCGGCGTGACCAGCACCTCAAGCACACGCCCGCCGATCCGGGCGACAATCGGGGCGACCTCGGCGCTGTGCAGCCTGCCCAGGGCCACATGCCGCTCGACCCGCGGCGCTTCGGTCACGACGTCGGCGACCACACGCAGCGTCGGGGGAGCACGCGCCGCGGCGCGCGGGGCGCCATCGGAGGCATTGCCCAGAAGATCGGGCGGCAGGACCACGGCCGCGCCGGCGAGCGCGACAACCACTGCCAGGATGATCTGTAGCCGGATCGTCACCATACCCCTCCGCGACCGTCACCCGCGATATGCCCATGCCCGACCAAACGGTTCCTCAACGGGCCGAGGGCAAATCGAGGAGGGCGGACAGGCCGCCGAGGGGTGCCTCGGAGAGCACCAGAGTGCCGCCGTAGAGCCCGGCGAGATCGGCGACGATGGCAAGGCCCAGGCCCGAGCCGTCGCCGCCTTCGTCCAGCCGCGCGCCGCGCGCCATCAGCCGGTCGCGTTCGGCGGGCGGAATGCCGGGGCCGTCGTCCTGCACTGCCAGCACCAGCCGGCCCGGCGCCGCCGCGGGCGCGGTCAGGCGGACCGCACCGCGGGCATGGGCGAGCGCGTTCTCGATCAGGTTGCCCAGCATCTCGGCCAGGTCCTGCGCCTCGCCGGCAAAGGCGGGAACCGGGCCGGGGTCGAGGTTGAGCAGCACCCCCCGCCGCGCCGCCTGCGGGGCAAAGACCAGCGCCAGATCGGCCAGCACGGGGGCGACCGGCGTCGCTCGCGCGATCCCCGCCCCGGGCCCGGCGGCCGCCGCCCGGCGCAGGTGCCAGCGGATCATCCGGTCCATCTGCGCCAGCAGCGCCGCCTCGCCCCCCCGCGCGCGCAGGGTCAGCGTGGCCAGCGGCCCCTTCAGCGCATGGGCCAGGTTGCCGACATGGGTGCGGGCGCGCGCGACGGTCTGGGCATTGGCCTCGAGCAGGCCATTGAGCGCCCGCGCCAGCGGGACAAGTTCGGCAAGCTGCGGCTCGGGCAGCCGGTCCAGCCCGCCAAGGCGCAACCGGTCGAGGTCGGCCGCAAAGCGGCGCAGCGCCCCCAGCCCCAGCCGGATCGCCAGCAGTTGCGCCGCCGCCAGCGCCAGCCCCAGAACCAGCAGCGAGGCGAGCAGCGGCCGCCGGATCCGGTCCAGCGCGGCTGCACGCTCGGCCTGCGGCAGGGCCACGGTCGCGGTCAGCATCCGCGCCTCGCCGGGGGCGGTGAAATCGCGGGCGCGCAGGATCGCCCCCGGCGCCGCGATCGGCCCTCCCAGCAGCGACGGGGCCGCGGCCAGCACGGCCTCGCCCTCGGCCACTGTCCAGGCCCAGCCCGACCCGGGCTGTTCGTAGCGCGGATCGGGCGGCGGCGGATCGACGGCGAGCTGGCCGTCCTCGTCCCAGGTCGCGGCGGCCATGACCCCGCGCAGCGCCGCCTCGAGCTCGGCCGCAAGCCGTCGGTCCACGAAGTCCGCCAGCAGCGCCGACAGCGCCACCCAGGCCGCCGCCAGCGCCAGAACCGTCAGCCCTGCCGCCGCCAGCATCAGCCGCCCGGCCAGCGAGGGCGGGCCGGACCGGCTCATGCCGGCGGGTCCTGCGGCCGCAGGCGGTAGCCCTCGCCGCGCAGGGTCTCGATCCGGCCCTCGCCGATCTTCTTGCGGATGCGCCCGACGATCACCTCGAGCGAGCGGAAATCGCGGTCCGCGTCTCGGTCGTACATATGTTCGGACAGATCGGTGCGGCTGACGATCCGGCCCTTGTTCAGCATCAGGTGCCGCAGCAGACGCGCCTCGAACGCGGTCAGCTTCACCGGCAGACCGTCCAGCGTGATGATGCCCGTGGCGGTGTCGAGCATCAGCGCCCCTGCGGCAATCTGCGCTTGCGGATGGCCCGCGGCTCGGCGGATCAGGGTGGCAAGCCGCAGCGCCACCTCCTCGATCCGCACGGGCTTGAGCACATAGTCGTCGGCCCCGGCGCGAAACCCCGCCACCTTGTCGGCCCAGCCGTCGCGCCCGGTCAGGATCAGGACCGGCATGGCGATGCCCTGTTCCCGCCAGCGGGTCAGAACCTCGATTCCCGCCATTCCGGGCAGCCCGAGATCGAGCACCGCTGCGGCATAGGTCTCGGTCGCGCCCAGATACTCGCCCGTCGCGCCGTCAGGGGCGGTCTCGACCAGAAAGCCCGCCTCGCCCAGCCCCGCGGCCAGCGCGGCCGCCAGCGCCGCGTCATCCTCGACCAGCAGCACCTTCATTCCTGCGTCTCGGGCAGGATGCGCGCCTCGGTCTGGCCCACGCCCTCGACCTCGAGAAACCGGCAGCCCGGTCCTTCGAGCCAGATGCGCAGGACGTTTCCCGCCGGGGTCAGCCAGCGGATCTCGGTCTCTTCCCCGCGCGCGCGCAGCGCCAGCGCCTCGCCGCGGAACCGCGCGGTGGCGCAGGCCAGCGCCTCGGCCGGGGTCAGCGGTTCGGCCCCGGCGGCGAGCGCCGAGGCGAGGAGGATGCAGACCGGAACAACAGGGCGTATCATCGGGGCAGCGTATCGCAGCCCCCGGCGCAACGGAACCTCAACGGCCCCGTTTCGGATCGGTTGCCGGCGAATCGGTCAGGGAGGACCCATCGCCAAGACAGACAGAAAGGACGTTGCGATGTTTCCTGCGAAGAAGACCCTGATGGCCGGTGTCGCCCTGATCGCGCTCGCAGCCCCCGTGCTGGCCGAGGAACTGCGCGGCCGGGTGACCGAAAGCTTCGGCAGCCATGTGACGATCGAGGACCGCGGCAGCCGCTGGCTGATCCGTCTGCCCGAGGGGATGGCCGCCCCCGCCGAGGGCAGCCGCATCATCGCCGACGGCCGGCTCGAGGGCCGCACCCTGACGGCCGATCTCGTGACGGTCGAGCCCGCCCCGCACGGCCCCCGCGCCGAGGATCGGCGCGACCGGGTCGAGGATCGCGGGCCGCGCGGCCGTGAGCGGGCCGAGGATCGCCTTGTGCCGCGGGTTGTGACCGATCTTGTCGCGGCCGCAACCGCCCCGCGCCTGCCAGGCGTGACCGACCTGGCGCTGCGCCACCGCTCGCGTTCGGGCGATCTTCACTGGTCGGGTCGGCTGGGCTCGGGCCAGGTCCGGGTGGTCAGTGCGTGGGACGGCAGCGTCACGCGCGTGGAGACCGACGGTGCCGCCCTGCCGCGCCCGGTGATCGACCGGGTGCTGCCGCTGCGCCTGTCCGGGCTTGAGGGCGCTGACCGGCTCCAGTCGGTCACGCGCGCCGAACTGCGCCCACGCGGCGAGATCGTGCTGCGCGGCCTCGATGCGGCGGGCAGCGAGCTCGAGATCAGGTACGACCGCCGCGGCCGGCTGGACCGGGTCGAGCGGCGCCTGCCCCTGCCGGGGCTCGACCGTGCCGGCGTGATCGCCCGGCTCGAGGCGGCGCGCTACACCGACATCGGCTGGGTCGGCTATGGCCCGCGCCATGTCGAGGCCGAGGCCACCAACCCCTACGGCGAGCGCGTCGAGGTCCGCCTCAACCGCGAGGGCCAGATCGACCGCGAGCGGCTGCTGAATTGAGAGGGGCGGACATGACCGACACCACCACCGGCACACCAGCCGCAGCGGATGCGATCGCCGGGCTCTGCGATCAGGTCGCCCGGCTCGAGGCAAGGCTCGAACGGGTCGAGGCGCGGGTCGAGGCGCCCGCGCCCGCCGCGCGGCTGGGCGGGATGGTGGACGCTGCCCGCAGCCGCGCCGGCGCCGCCTGGGCGGCCATGACCGCGGCCGGACCGGACGAACCCGGGGCTGGAGCAACGGCCGGGCAGCCCGCAGGCGCGGCCCGGCGCAGCGCGGTCGGGCTCATGGGGATGATCGTCGTGGCG
>CALJZN010000032.1 GCA_937983405.1 uncultured Paracoccaceae bacterium | reverse complement strand
CCCTGCCGGCGCGGCGATCAGCCCGCCGCTGCCCCGGGTCCGGCGGCGTCGCCGGCCGGTGCGCGGGCATGCGGTGCCAGCGTCTCCTCGGCCACCGCGCGGCCCTTGGGGGTGAGCGCCAGCGTCTCGCCCTCGCGCCGCAGCAGCGCCCGGTCGAGGCCCTGCAGGATCGCCGCGCGGGCGCGCGCCTCGCTCCACATCAGATGCTCGCGCAGCGCGCGGACCTCGGTTTCCGCGCCCGCCCGCCCTTCGGCGCCGCCATGGGTGAGAAGATGCGCCACCAGCGCCCGCACGTCGGTCGCGCGCCGGGCGGCCCGGGCCTGCAGCTGCCGGGCGATGGCGCCGCGCCCGGGCGCGAGCAGGAAGGCCGCGGCGAAGGCCAGCCCGGCGACGCCGGCCATGCTGCCCGCAATCGAGACGTCGCCCGCCTCGGCCAGGCCGTAGCCCGCCGCTGCCGCCGCGACCGCAACCCCCGCCGCCAGGACGACGGCCGTCGCCAGCCGGTCGGTGAGCAGCAGCGCCGTCGCGGGCGGGACGATGACGAAGGCCACGAACAGCACCGCCCCCACCGCCTCGAACGCCGCGACGGCGGTCAGGCTGGTGAGCCCGAGCAGCGCCCGGCCGAGGCGCGCGGGGCGGAAGCCCAGCGCCTCGGCCAGCCCGGGGTCGAAGGTGGCCAGCTTCAGCTCCTTCCAGAACAGCGCCACGAAGCCCGCGTTCAGCGCCAGCACCGCCGCCAGGGTGAGGACCGCGCGCGGCACCTCGAGCCCCGCCACCGGCAGGGTGTCGAGCCAGACGAGCCCGATCTGGCCCAGCAGCACCGCGTCGGCGTCGAGATGCAGGTTGCGCGCGTTGAGGTTCACAAGCAGGACGCCCAGCGCGAAGAGCGCGGGAAACACAAGGCCGATGGCGGCGTCGGACGCCACGAGGCCCGTCCGCGTCAGCGCCTCGACCAGCCAGACCGTCAGAAGCCCGGTCAGCGCCGCGCCCAGCAGCTGCAGCGGGCCCGAGGTGGCCCCGGTCAGAAGCCAGACGCCGACGATGCCCAGCACGACGGCATGGCTGATCGCATCGGCCAGCATCGCCGCGCCGCGCAGGACGAGGAAGATGCCCGGCAGCGCCGCGGCCATGCCCACCAGCGCGCCGGTCAGCACGATCGTCGCAGGCACGCTGTCGATGAGCGCGCTCACGTCCCCGGGCTCCGGCCGGGCGCGGCATCGCCGGGCGCGCCGGCCGATGCGTCGCGGGCGGCGCGGGCGTGGCCCGCCGCGGTCAGCGCCCAGCGCGGGGCGGTGTCGGGCGGCTGCGTCAGCTGCCGCACAAGGCCCTGCGCTGCCAGCCGGCGCAGCCCCGGCCCCGTGGCATGGCCCTGGGCGGTGTCGATCATCCCCTCCTCGGCGGGAAAGTCCGGGTCGCCGTGGCGGCGGGCCAGCGCCGCAAGCGTGCCCAGAAGCCGCGCGCCGTCGAGGCGGCGGCGCGCCCGGGCCCGGCGGACCCAACCCCACGCAAGGCCCCGGGCGGGCGCGAACAGGAAGGACAGGGCGACGATGGCGGTCGCCGCGAGCACGATCAGCGGCCCCGTGGCAAGCCCGCGCCCGGCGGCGCTGACCAGCGCGCCCGCCACCCCGGCGGCAGCGCCGAAGGCGGCGGCCAGCAGCACCATGGGGCCCAGCCGGTCGGTCCATTGCCGCGCGGCGGCGGCGGGTGCCACCAGCATCGCGGTCATCAGCACCACCCCCACCAGCGGCAGGCCCACCAGCACCGCCACCGCGACGAGCATGGTCAGCGCGATCTCGATCGCGGCCACGGGCAGCCCCAGGGTGGCGGCGAAGCCCGGGTCGAAGGTGACGACCTTGGCCTCCTTCCAGACCAGGGCGAGCAGGCCCAGCGCCACGGCCGCCAGCGTCCCCGTCACCACGAGGTCGGCGCGCAGCATCGCCGCCGCCTGTCCGAACAGGAAGCCCGACAGCCCCGCCGTGCCCTGCCCCTGCAGCGCCGTCAGCCCGACGACCCCCGCGGCGAAAAAGGTGGACAGCACGATGCCCTGCGCAGCGTCGGTCCTGAGCCGGCCGCTGCGACCCACGGCCAGCACCGCCAGCGCCGCAAGCCCCCCGGTCAGCGCCGCGCCGGCCATGAGCGCGGGCAGATGGCGCCCGCCCGCCACAAGGAAGCCCAGGCACAGGCCGGGCAGGGCGGCATGGGCCAGCGTGTCGCCGATGAGGCTCTGCCGCCGCAGGAGCGCGAGGCTGCCCAGCGCGCCCGAGGCCGCGCCGAGGATCGCCGCCCCCGCCGCGACGGTCTGAACGGTGTGGTCCGACAGGAAGGCCGCCAGCGCGGCCGGCGCAGCGGTCATGGCGGGGCGGAGGGCGTGTCGAGCAGCGCCACCGCGCCGCCGTAGGTCGCCCGCAGGTTGGCGGCGGTGTAGACCTGCGCCACCGGCCCCTGCGCCACGATGCGCAGGTTCAGCATCACCAGCCAGTCGAAATAGCGCGTCACCGTCGCAAGGTCGTGGTGCACCACAAGCACGGTGCGCCCGCGGTCGCGCAGCCCCCGCAGCAGATCGACGATGGCGCGCTCGGTGGGGGCGTCGACGCCCGCCATGGGCTCGTCCAGGATGTAGAGGTCGGCCCCCTGCACCAGGGCGCGGGCGAGGAACACGCGCTGCTGCTGGCCGCCCGAGAGCCGGCCGATCTGGCGGTCGGCATAGTCGGCCAGCCCCACCTCGGCCAGCGCGGCGCGGGCGTCCGCGCGCTCGGCCCGGCCGGGGCGGCGCAGCCAGCCGAGCCGGCCGTAGGTGCCCATCGTCACCACGTCGAGCGCGGTGGTGGGAAAGTCCCAGTCCACGCTCGCGCGCTGCGGCACATAGGCGACGCGGCGGCGCACCTCGGGATAGGGGCGGCCGAACAGGCGCACATGCCCCGCCGTCGGCCGCACGAGGCCGAGGACGGCCTTGAGCAGCGTGCTTTTCCCCGCGCCGTTGGGGCCGACCACGGCGGCCATGACCCCGGGCGGGATGTCCACGTCGATGTCCCACAGCACCGGGCGGTCGTGGTAGCTGACGGTCAGGTCCTCGACATGCAGGGCAAGGTCGGGCTCGTGCAGGGGGGCAGAGGCGGGGGATCCGGCCGGACGGGGGGGCATGGCCGCGGGGCTCAGTTCCCCGGCGCGAGCCCGGCGCGCGCGGCCCAGGCGTCGAGCGCGGCCGGCAGCGGCCCGGCCGGGGCGCCAAGCGCGCCCGCGATCGCGGCGACGTTCCAGCGCAGCATCCCGATCAGCGTGCCCTCGGGCGTGCCCGGCGGGCCCATCGCATCGGCGTACAGCGCGGGGCCGAGGGCGACGTCGTGGCCAAGGTCGCGGGCGGCGGCGACCACCGCCTCGACGGTGCGGGGGTTGATCGTGGTCTCGACGAACACCGCCGGCACGCGCAGCTCGGCCGCGAGCCGCGCGGTGGCGCGGATGTCGGCGATGCCCGCCTCGGCGGCGGTGGAAAGGCCCTGGATCGCCTCGACCCTCAGGCCGAACGCGCGGCCGAAATAGCCGAAGGCGTCATGCGCGGTGATCAGCACCCGGCGATCCTCGGGCAGGGCGGCCAGCGTCGCGGCGGCCCAGGCGTGCAGCGCGGCAAGTTCGGCGGCATGGGCATCGGCGCGCGCCGCGATCCCCTCGGCGCAGTCCGGCGCGGCCGTGGCAAGGGCCGCCGCGATGGCCGGCAGCGTCCGGGCCCAGAGGGCGGGGTCCATCCACACATGGGGGTCCGTCACCCCGTCGCCGTCGGTCATCAGAAGGTCCGCCGGAAGGGCCGCACCCACGGCGAGCACCCTCTGCCGCGCGCCCAGACGCTCGAGCACCCCGGCAAGCCGCCCCTCGAGCCCGAGGCCGAGATAGAGGATCAGGTCGGCCCCCTGCAGGCGGCGGATGTCGCCCGGCGTCGCCTCGTACAGATGCGGGTCGGCGCCCGGCCTGATCAGCGCCGCGACCTCGGCGCAGGCGCCCGCCAGCGTCGCGGCGGTTTCGGCCAGCATGCCGACGGTCGCGACGACGCGGGCGGGCGCCGCCCCCGCCGCGCCGGGCAGGGCAACGGCAGCGGCGAGCAGGACGGCACGCGCGGTGCGAGGCGGGGCCACGGCAGGACCTTGCGAACGTTTCCCAGGCTGAGAAGTGTTCGCAATATCGGTCCGCGTCAAGGCCCGCCCGCATCGCTTCCCCGGCGCAGGCGTCAGGCGCGGGGCAGACAGCGGGGGCGCGCGTCGGGGTCTAGGGCCCCATCGCGTCGAAGGTGGCGCGCATCTGCGCCGGCGAGGCGCAGGCGCCGGTGAACAGCCGGAAGGCGTCGACGGCCTGGAACACCGCCATCCCGGCGCCGGACATGGTGCGGCAGCCGGCCGCGCGCGCCTCGGCCAGCAGGCGGGTCTCGAGCGGCAGATAGACGATGTCGGCCACCCACAGGCGGGGGTCGAGCAGGCGGGCAGGGAAGGGCGTGCCGGGCAGCCCGGCCATGCCCACGGGCGTCGCGTTCACCACCCCGTCAAGGCCCCGGGCGGCCGCACCCTCGACCGAGGCGGCGGCCGCGGCCCGCGCGCCGGGGGTCTGCGCGACGATCCGGTCGGCAAGCGCCGCCGCGCGGCCGGGCGCGGTGTCGAAGATCAGCAGCTCGCGCACGCCCGCCTCGACCAGCGCCTGCGCCACCGCGCCCCCCGCCCCGCCCGCCCCGATCAGCAGCACCCGGTCGCGGGGGGCATCGGGCATCTCGGCCGCGAAGGCGGCGGCAAAGCCCGAATGGTCGGTGTTGTGCCCCTCGCGCCGGCCGGCCTTCAGCACGACGGTGTTGACCGCGCCGACCCGCCGCGCGCCCTCGGACAGGCTGTCCAGATGCGCCAGCACCTCGACCTTGAAGGGATAGGTGACGTTGAGGCCCGCAAAGCCGCAGAGCTCGGCCGCGCGCAGGATCGTCGCCAGGTCGGCCGGGCCGCGGGGCAGGGCGTCGCTGTCGATCAGCCGGTAGCTCAGCGGCAGGCCGAGGCGCGCGGCCTCGGCCTCGTGCATCGCGGGGGTGCGCGAGGCCCCGATGCCCGCGCCGATCAGCCCGACCAGCACGGCCGGGCGCCGCGGGGCGGGCAGGGGGGCGCGGGGCGTCGGCTCGGGGTCGGTCATCGGGGGGGCACCGGGGCAGCAAGGGGGCCGGTCAGAAGGGATAGCCGAACTGGCGCGGCAGCCACAGGGTGATCCCGGGAAAGACGACCAGCAGGACCAGCGCGACGAGCAGCACGACGATGAAGGGCAGCACCTCGACGATGATCGCGCGCAGCGGGATGCCGGTGACGGCGTTGATGACGAACAGAAGGATCCCGTAGGGCGGGGTGATCAGCCCGATCATGCAGTTGACCACGACGACGACGCCGAAATGCACCAGGTCGATGCCCAGCACCCGGCAGGCCGGCAGGAACAGCGGCACGATCACCAGAAGGATCGTCGAGGCGTCCAGCACGCAGCCCAGCAGCAGCAGCATCGCCATGACCACGAACAGGAAGGCGAGCGGCGGGATGCCCAGCCCGTCGATCCAGACGCCCAGCGTGCGGGGGATGTTCTCGGTCGCGACGATGTAGTTGAAGATCAGCGCGCCGCCGATGACGATGCCGACCGCGGCCGCCTGCCGGGCCGAGGTGGCGAAGATGCCGTAGAGCGTCCCGAGGCTTAGCGCGCGGTAGACCAGCCCGGCAAGGAGCAGCGCATAGAGGGCGGCGACCGCGGCGGCCTCGGTCGGCGTCGTGATGCCGCCGTAGATGCCGTAAAGCAGGATCACCGGCATCATCAGCGCGGGGAACGCGCGCAGCGTGAGCCGGGGCAACTGCCGCACCGGCACGACCTCGTCCGTGGCAAAGCCGCGGCGGCGGGCGATGGCCGCGTTCATCGCCATCAGCACCACGCCCATCAGCAGCCCGGGCAGGATGCCGGCCAGAAAGAGGTAGCCGATCGACTGGTCCGAGACGAGCGCATAGATCACCATCGGGATCGATGGCGGGATGATCGGGCCGATGGTGGCCGAGGCCGCGGTGATTGCGGCGGCATAGCCGCGGCTGTAGCGGCCGGTCTTGACCATCATCTCGACGATGATCTTGCCGATGCCCGCCGCGTCGGCCACCGCCGAGCCCGACATGCCCGAAAAGATCAGCGAGGCCACGACGTTGACATGGCCGAGCCCGCCGCGGAACCGGCCCACGACGGCGACGCAGAAGGCCAGCAGCCGCTCCGAGATGCTGCCCGCGTTCATGATGTTCGCCGCGACGATGAACAGCGGCACCGCCAGCAGCACGAAGCTGTCGTAGAGCCCCTGCATCAGCTGCTCGCCCGCGATGCCCAGCCCCTGGCCCTTGGCGGCAAGGTAGACCACGGCCGACACCAGCATCGCATAGCCGATGGGCATCGCGACGGCCGCCAGCCCGAACAGCGCCAGCAGGCACAGAAGGAAGGCCGTGCTCACCGCGCGCCGCCGGCCGCGGGGGCGCCTGCGTCGGGCGCCGCGCGCAGGGCCGCAACCCCGATCCAGAGATGGCGCAGGATCAGCGCCACCGAGAACAGGATGTAGATCGAGAACACATAGTTCAGCCGGACCCGCAGCGTCGCGCTGCGCTTCAGCCGGAGGAAGTCGACATAGTCCCAGGTGTCGGGCAGCGCCGCGGCCAGCGCGACCACGATCGCGCCGGCCGAGACCAGGGCAAAGGCCCGCCGCATCCGCGCCCGCATCGCCATCAGCAGGATGTCGAAGCGCACATGGTCGCGGTCGTCCAGGCAGAAGGCGCAGGTCCAGAACACCAGCCACAGCCACAGCGTGAGGCAGACCTCGACCGTCCAGCCCACCGACCAGCCGAAGGCATAGCGCGAGGCGATCTGCAGGATGAAGGCCGCGAACAGGGCGGCGAGCATCGCCGCCGCCACCGCGTCCGCCCCGCGTCGCCCCCAGCCCAGCAGCCGGCGCAAGGCCCGCCCCTAAAGCGCGTTGATCGTGTCCACGATCCCCGCCGGCCAGGCCTTCGAGTAGTCCGAGGCGAGATAGGCCGCCTGCACCCGGGCGCGGAAGGCGGGCAGGTCGGGCTCGTAGACCCGAAGGCCCTGATCCTTGAAGAACTGCACCAGCTCGGCCTCGAGCGCGAGCTGCTGCTGGCGGGCGCTTTCGGCCGCGGCGTCGGCGGCGGCCTGCACGCGCGCCTGCTGCCCGGCCGTCAGCCGCTCCCACACCCGCCGGGAGAAGGCGAGATAGTTGAGATCGACCAGATGCGAGGTCAGCACGATCTGCTTGATCACCTCGTAGAACTTGCTGTCGCGCACCGTCGGCAGCGGATTGTCCTCGCCGTCGATGGCGCCGGTCTGGAGCGCGGTGTAGACCTCGGTGAAGGCCATCGGCAGCGGGTTGGCCCCAAGCGCCGCGCCCAGGAACTGCCAGGCATCGGTGCCGGGCATGCGCAGGCGCACGCCGGCCAGGTCGTCGGGGGTCATCACCGTCCTGTCGATGCGCAGGTTCAGGTTGCGCCGGCCGAGATACATCACCGTCAGCAGCTTCACGCCCAGCTCGGCCTCGACCCTGGCCTTGAAGGGGGCCATCGCCGGGCTGCCGAACACCGCCACCTGATGCGCGGCGTCGCGGTGCAGATAGCCCGCCGTGAAGACCGAGAACTCGGGGAAGAACACCGCCAGCTCCTGCGCCGAGGTGATCGACATCTCGAGGTTGCCGCGCGCGATCGCCTCAAGCTCGGTGCCCTGGCGGAAGAGCGATGCGTTCCAGTGCGGCTCGAAGGTGGCGAAATCGGCGACCGCGGGGGCGAAGACCTCGGTCAGCGCGACGGCGCGGCGGTCGGTGGGCGTGGCGGGCGAGGAAAGCCGCAGCGTGATCGTCTGCGCCCGCGCCGGCGCCCCGGCCAGCGCGGCCGCGGCGGCTGCGGCCGTGCTGCCCAGCAGCGCGCGGCGGGAAAGGATGGATGGCATCGATGTCCTCCCAGTCTTGTTGCGGGTCCGCAGGACCGGCCCGATGGCCGAGAGGTGCCATTTCCGTCTGGCGCTGTCCACAGGGAAGGATTAGCCGGTGCGACGGGCGCGGGCGCGGCGCGGCGGGACCGGCCGCGCCGCGCCGCCGCGCCGGGCATGGGAAGCACGCGATGACCAAGACCGTCTACATCCTGAACGGCCCCAACCTGAACCTGCTGGGCCAGCGCCAGCCCGAGGTCTACGGCCGCGAGACGCTGGCCGACATCGAGGCCGCCTGCGCCGCGCTGGGCCGCGAGCTGGGGCTTGCGGTGGCGATGTTCCAGTCGAACCACGAGGGGGCGATCATCGACACCATCCACGCGGCGCGTGAGCGGGCCGCAGGCATCATCATCAACCCCGGGGCCTTCACCCATACCTCGGTCGCGATCCTCGACGCGCTGAACGCCTTCGAGGGGCCGGTGATCGAGGTGCACATCTCCAACATCCACCGGCGCGAGGCGTTCCGCCACCACTCCTATGTCTCGCTGCGCGCCGAGGGCGTGATCGCCGGCTGCGGGACCGAGGGCTACCGGCTTGCCCTGCGCCGGCTGGCAAGCCTGCTGCAATGACGGCACGGGTCGCGCTGGCAGTCGTGGGTGCCGGGCTGATCGGGCGGCGGCACATCGCGGCGATCGCGGCCTCGGCCCGCGCCCGGCTGGCCGCCGTCGTCGATCCGCTGCCCGAGGCGCAGGCGCTCGCCGCGGGGCTCGGCGTGCCCTGGGCGGCGGCGCTGGAGGGGCTGGGCGAGGGCGTGGCCGAGGCGGCGATCCTGGCCACGCCCACCGCGCTGCATGTCGAGGGGGCGCTGGCCTGCATCGCCCGCGGCCTGCCGGTGCTGGTGGAAAAGCCGCTGGCGGCCGACCTCGCCGGCGCCCGCGCCGTCGTCGCGGCGGCCGAGGCGGCGGGGCTCGTGCTGGCCGTGGGCCACCACCGCCGGCACAACCCGCTGGTGGCGGCGGCGAAGGCCGCGCTGGCGGCCGGCGCCATCGGCCGGCCGGTGTCGGCGGCGGGGATGTTCTGGATCGCCAAGCCCGATGGCTATTTCGAGGCGGCCTGGCGCCGCGCGCCCGGGGCCGGGCCGGTGCTGACGAACCTTGCGCACGACATCGACCTGCTGCGGCATCTGCTGGGCGAGATCGCCGAGGTGCAGGCCATCGCCTCGAACGCCCTGCGCGGGCATGCGGTGGAGGACACGGCGGTGGTGCTGCTGCGCTTCGCCAGCGGCGCGCTGGGCACCTTCAACCTGTCCGATGCCATCCCTGCGCCCTGGAGCTGGGAGCTGACCGCAGGCGAGAACCCGGCCTATCCGCGCACCGATGCCTTCTGCTGCCTGATCGGGGGCAGCGCAGGCGCGCTCGAACTGCCCTCGGGGCGGCTGTGGCACTATGCCGGGCGGCCCGACTGGTGGGCGCCGATCCTCACCCGCACCGATCCGCGGCCTGCGGGCGACCCGCTGGTGCGGCAGATCGACCAGTTCGCCGCCGCGGTGCGCGGCGAGGCGCCGCCGCTGGTGCCGGGGCACGAGGGGCTGCGGACCATGGCGGTGCTCGAGGCGGTGCTGGCCTCGGCCGGCGCGCGGCGCCCGGTCTGCCCCGAAGCCTGAAGGGCGGGCCGTCAGGCGGCCGACAGCGCGTCGAGCCGCGCCGCCAGCGCCGCGGCCACCGGCGCCGGCGCGGGCAGCAGCGGCGCGCGCACCCGCGCCCAGGCGGGATCGCCGCGGTGATGGGCGACCAGCGCCTTGACCGCCGGCACGACCGGATGGGCGCAGACCGCATCGACCAGCGCCGCCAGCCCGGCCGGCTCGGCCCCGCCCGCGACGATCCGGGCCAGCAGCGCGGGGAAGAGGTTCGCCATGCCGCTGATTGCGCCGGCCCCGCCCAGGGGGGCGGCGCGGGCCAGCAGCCGCTCGTCGCCGATCAGGACGGCCAGGTCCGGCTCGTCCAGCAGGGCGCGGCTTGTCGCCCAGTCGCCCGAGCTGTCCTTGACGCCGAGGATGGCCGGGCCGAAGGCGTCCCGCAGCCGCCGGATCAGGGCCAGCGACAGCGGCACGCCGGTGACCTGCGGGATGTGGTAAAGGATCAGCCGCGGCCCGGCGCCGCCCAGCGCCGCGATCAGCGCGGCATACCAGGCAAAAAGCCCGTCGTCCGCCGGACCCCTGAAATAGAACGGCGGGGTGGCCAGCAGCCGCCGCGCGCCGCGCTCCAGCGCCGCGCGGGCCTGGTCGACGGCGGTTTCCAGCGCCGTGGCGGCCAGCGCGCAGACGATCCGCTCCGGGGCCACGCCGGCCGCCAGGAGCCCGTCGTGCAGCGCCGCCCGCTCGCGCAGGCCGAGCGAGGCGCCCTCGCCCGTGGTGCCGAACAGCGTGACGCTGTCGCAGCCCTCGGACAGAAGCCGCGCCGCGTGGTCGCCGGCGCGGGCCGGGTCGATGGCGCCGTCGGCGGCGAAGGGCGTGACGAGGGCAGCCGAGACCCCGAAGCGCGCGGCGCGGGGGGCAGGCAACGCTTCGGGCATCGGCAGCGGTCTCCGGGCCCGGCCGCATGCCGGCCGGATGCCGCGCTGGTAGCCCTGCCGCTGCCCGCAGGCAAGGGGCGGCGCGCCGGCCGCGGGCTCGCTGCGCCCGGGCGGGGCCGGCCTTGAAACCGTGCGGCGGCAGGGCCACCTGACGCTGGCCCAAGCGCGGGCGGAGGCCTGCGGATCGGCCGGCGGGTTGCGCCGGGCGGCCCGATCAGGGTGCAAGGGAGACGGATGTGGAGTGGCTTCTGCTGCTCGTCGGGCTTGCCGGGCTGTTCCTGGGCGGCGAGGCGCTGGTGCGGGGGGCGGTGGGCATCGCGCTGCGCCTGTCGATGCCGCCGCTGCTGATCGGGCTGACGGTGGTCGGCTTCGGCACCTCGATGCCCGAGCTTCTGGTCTCGCTCGACGCCGCCCTGCGCGGGGCACCCGACATCGCGCTGGGCAACGTCGTCGGATCGAACATCGCCAACATCCTGCTCATCATCGGGCTCTCGGCGCTGGTCCGGCCGATCCGCATCGAGGGCGCGACGCTGCGGCGCGACGCCGCCGCGATGGTGGCGGCGGCGGCGGTGCTTGTGGCGCCGTTCTGGACCGGAGCGCTCGGGCGGCTGGCAGGGCTGGGCCTGATGGCGGGCCTCGGGCTTTATCTCGCCGCGGCGTTCCGCGCGCCGGCCGAGGCGATCGCCGCCCCCGCGGTCCCGCCCGCGCCGCTCTGGCGGGGGTTGCTGTGGGTGGCCGCGGGGCTTGCCGGCCTGATCCTGGGCGCGCGGCTGCTGGTGGACGGGGCGGTGGGCCTGGCGCGCGGCTTCGGCCTGTCCGAGGCGTTCATCGGCCTCACGATCGTCGCCGTCGGCACCTCGCTGCCCGAACTGGCCACCTCGCTCGTCGCGGCGCTGCGCCGGCAGTCGGGCATCGCCATCGGCAACGTGCTGGGCTCGAACATCTTCAACGTGCTGGGCATCCTCGGCGCGACGGCGCTGATCGCACCGATCCCGGTGGCCGACCGCTTCCTGACCTTCGATCTGCCGGTGATGGTCGCGGTCTCGGTGCTGTTCGCGGCGCTGCTGCTGGCGCGTCCCGCGATCGGGCGGCCGGCAGGGGCGGCCTTGCTTGGCGCCTACGCGCTCTATGTCTGGGCGGCGCAGGGCTGACAGGGCCCGCCGGCGCGGTCCGCCCACCCTCTTGCCCGGGGCGCGCGGGGCTGTATGGTTGCGGGGGTAAAACGGGAACATCGGGCGGATGACGACGATCCTCTGGTTCAAGCGCGACCTGCGGGTGGCCGACAATCCGGCGCTGGCCCTGGCCGCCTCGGGCGGCGGGGCGGTGTTGCCGCTGTACGTCGTGGAGCCCGAGCTGTGGCGGCAGCCCGACGCCTCGGCCCGGCAATGGGCCTTCGTCGCGGAATGTCTCGAGGATCTGCGCGCCGCGCTGGCCGCGCTGGGCGCCCCCCTCGTGGTGCGCACGGGCGAGGCGGTGGCGGTGCTCGCGGCGCTGGCTCGGGCGCATGGGGCGACCCGGCTCGTCAGCCACGAGGAGACCGGCAACCTCTGGACCTATGCCCGCGACCGCCGGGTGGCGGCCTGGGCGCGGGCGGCGGGGGTGGCCTGGACCGAGCTGCCGCAGGGCGGGGTGGTCCGGCGCCTTGCCGCGCGCGACGGCTGGGCGGCGCGGCGCGACGCCTTCATGGCCGCGCCGGTGGTCGCAGCGCCGCCGGCGCTGGCGCCGGTGGCCGGGGTCGAGGCCGGGGCGATCCCCTCGGCGCGGGCGCTGCGGCTGGCCGAGGACCGCTGCCCGCACCGCCAGTCGGGCGGGCGGCGGCTGGCGCTGGCGGCGCTCGAAAGCTTTCTCGCCGTGCGGGGCGAGGGCTATCGCGCCGCCATGTCCTCGCCCGTCACGGCCGAGCGCGCCTGCTCGCGCCTGTCGCCCTACCTTGCCCATGGCGCGCTGTCGGCGCGCGAGGCGGCGCAGGCTGCCGCTGCCCGCGCTGCCGGGCGGCCCGGGGGGCGCTGGGCGGGCAGCCTTGCGTCCTTTGCCGCGCGGCTGGCCTGGCGCGACCACTTCATGCAGAAGCTCGAGGATCAGCCGGCGATCGAGACCGCCTGTCTGCACCCCGCCTGCGAGGCGCTGCGCCCGCGCACGCCCGACGCGGCGCGGCTGGCTGCCTGGGCCGCGGGCGAAACCGGCATACCCTTCGTCGATGCCTGCATGCGCTATCTCGCCGCGACCGGCTGGATCAACTTCCGCATGCGGGCGATGCTCGTCTCGGTCGCGTCCTATCATCTCTGGCTCGACTGGCGGGCGACCGGGCCGATCCTGGCGCGGCGCTTCACCGATTACGAGCCGGGCATCCACTGGCCGCAGATGCAGATGCAGTCGGGCACCACGGGGATGAACACGATCCGCCTCTACAACCCCGTCAAGCAGGGGCAGGAGCACGACCCGACCGGCGCCTTCCTGCGCAGCTGGCTGCCCGAGCTTGCGCCGGTGCCCGATGCCTTCCTGCACGAGCCCTGGCGCTGGCCCGAGGCGCGCGGCGTTCTCGGGCGGCGCTATCCCGAGCCGGTGGTCGACCTCGCCGCCGCCGCCCGCGCCGCGCGCGAGGCGGCCTGGGCGATCCGCCGCGCGCCGGGCTTCGCGGCCACCGCTGCGGAGCTGGTCGCGCGGCACGGCAGCCGCCGCGACCCGCGCTTCGTGAACGACCGCGCGGCGCCCCGTCGTGCGGCGCCCCGCCGCCCCCCCTCCTCCCGCCCGGCCCCGGCGGCGCAGCTGAGCCTCGACCTCTGATGCCGCGCGGGGTGTCCAAGGCCGACCTGCCGACGAAGGTCTGCGCGACCTGCGGGCGCCCCTTCGCCTGGCGGAAGAAATGGGCGAGGGACTGGGAGGCGGTGCGCTACTGCTCGGACCGCTGCCGGGCGGGCAGTCGGCCGGCGCGGGGGGCGGCCGCGCGCGACGGCAAGGCCTAGGCGGCCGGTCCGTCAGGCCGGCGGCCAGCGCGGCACGCGCGTCGGCGACGGCGCCTCATCGTTGCGTGACGCCGGTTGCCGCTGCCCGGCCGGTTCGCGCACGGTCAAGCTGCCGGCAACTGCGGCATTTTTTCCCGACTCGAGGCGATTTCCCGCGCCTGCCCCTTCACTGCTGCGCGGTCGGGGCATATTCTGAGCGGGTTTCACGGCAGGACCGAACGTCATGGCGCGCCCCGTCGTCGGGATCATCTCGAACTCGCATCTGATCCAGGACCAGTATCACACCCATGCCGGCGGCACGATGACCTGCCAGGCGGTGGCCGAGGTGGCGGGGGCGCTGCCGCTGATCGTCCCGGCCGATCCGCGGCTGGTGAGCGTGGCCGAACTGCTGGAGACCTGCGACGGCTTCGTGCTGACCGGCGGGCGCCCGAACGTCCACCCCGAGGAATACGGCGAGGAGCCGACCGAGGCGCATGGCGCCTTCGACCGGGCGCGCGATGCCGTCACCCTGCCGCTGGTGCGCGCCTGCGTCGAGCGCGGGCAGCCCTTCCTCGGCATCTGCCGCGGCTTCCAGGAGGTCAACGTGGCCATGGGCGGCACGCTTCACCCCGAGATCCGCGACCTGCCGGGGCGGATGAACCACCGCATGCCCCCCGACGG
Organism: uncultured Paracoccaceae bacterium; assembly: GCA_937983405.1. Classification (GTDB taxonomy): domain Bacteria; phylum Pseudomonadota; class Alphaproteobacteria; order Rhodobacterales; family Rhodobacteraceae; genus JAHDXW01. The sequence continues at coordinate 37,159 of CALJZN010000032.1, read as the reverse complement.
CACGCTGGAAGAGAAGTTCGCGCTGCGCCACCCGGTGCGGTTCGTCCCGGGCGGGGTGTTCCATCGCCTGATCGGCGCCGAGGAGGTGATGACCAACACGCTGCACGGCCAGGGCATCCACCGGCCCGGCCGTCGCATCGTGATCGAGGGCGTCGCCCCCGACGGCACGCCCGAGGCGATCCATGTCGAGGGCGCGCCGGGCTTCACCCTGTCGGTGCAGTGGCACCCCGAATGGAACGCCGCCAACGACCCGGTCTCGCGCCCGCTGTTCCGGGCCTTCGGCGCGGCGGTGGCCGACTGGGCCGCCGGCCGCCGCCCGGCCGTGCTGCGGCGGAGCGCCTGAGATGAAGCGCTCGCAGGTCAACGCGATCATGGCCGAGGCCGAGGGCTTCATCGCCCGCTTCGGCTTTGCCCTGCCGCCCTTCGCCTGGTGGAGCCCGGACGAGTTCCGCGCCCGCCGCGCGGCGGCGGCGCGGGTGATCGCCGCGCGGATGGGCTGGGACATCACCGACTACGGCCAGGGCCGTTTCGACCGGCTGGGGCTGTTCCTGTTCACGCTGCGGAACGGCGAGCTTGCCGACCTGACCGCGGGGCGGGGCATGTGCTATGCCGAGAAGCTCCTGATCTCGCGGCAGGACCAGCTGGCGCCGATGCATACCCACCGGCTGAAGGCCGAGGACATCATCAACCGCGGCGGCGCCACGCTGGCGGTGCAGCTCTACGGCTCGGACCCGTCGGGGGGCTTCGACCCCGCGGCGGGCGGGACGGTGCGCTGCGACGGGATGGCGCGCGCCTTCGCCCCGGGCGAAGTGCTGCGCCTTGCCCCGGGCGAGAGCGTGACGCTGATGCCCGGCGACTGGCACGCCTTCTGGGGCGAGGGCGGCGACGTGCTGATCGGCGAGGTCTCGACCGTCAACGACGACCTCACCGACAACGTCTTTCGCGAGCCCATCGGCCGCTTTGCCGCGATCGAAGAGGACGAGGCGCCGCGCCACCTGCTGGTCAGCGACTACGACCGCTGGCTGGCCTGAGGCGGCCGCCCTACAGCACCAGCACCTTGGTGCCGCGCTGCACCCGGTCGGCGAGGTCGATGACATCGTGGTTGAGCATGCGGAAGCAGCCCGACGAGGCCGCCTGTCCGATCGAGCGCCAGTCCGGCGTGCCGTGGATGCGATAGCCGCGGTCGATGCCCGCCGCGTCGACAAGATAGATCGCCCGCGCCCCTAGCGGGTTCGACGGGCCCCCGGGTTGGCCGCCGGCCCAGCGGGCCAGCTCGGGCTGGCGGCGGATCATCTCGGGCGGCGGGGTCCAGACGGGCCAGGCCCGGCGGCCGGCGACATAGGTCACGCCCGACCAGCCGAAGCCGTCGCGCCCGACCGAGATGCCGTAGCGCAGCGCCCAGCCCTCGCCGAGCACGAGGAACAGATGCCGCGCGGCGGGGTCGACCACCACGGTTCCCGGCGCCTCGTCGGTGGCGAAGGCGGCGACCTGGCGGTGGAACTCGGGCGGAATCTGCGCCAGGTCCACCGCCGGCAGGCGATGCCCGCCGTCGATCAAGGCGGCGTAGGACAGCGGCGGGACCGCCGGCGGGGGGGCCGGTTCGGCGGTGGACAGCATGGTGGCGCCCTCGAACCCGTCGCAGCCGGCGGCGAGGGGCAGGGCAAGAAGCGACAGCAGGGCGCGGCGGCTGATCGTCATCGGGGCACTCCGGGCGCGGGCCGGGAGGCGGCCCCGCACCTTGGCGGCGAGCCTGTGCCGGCTGCTGGCGCCGCGGCCAAGTCAAGATTGCATGAAAGCCTTCGACTCCGCGAAGGAAATCAGGACCGTGGGAACGGTGCAACGCCCGACGGCGCGCGCCCGCCGCGGCGACCGACCCCGAGGGGGGGGGCGGCGCCCGGGGGGCGCGCGCTCAGAGCTCGGTGCGCAGGTGCCAGAGCTCGGGGAACAGCTCGACCTCCAGCATCCGGCGCAGATACTGCACGCCCGAGGTGCCGCCGGTGCCGCGCTTGAAGCCGATCACCCGCTCGACCGTGGTGACGTGGTTGAACCGCCAGCGGCGGAAATAGTCCTCGAAATCCACCAGCTTCTCGGCCAGCTCGTACAGCTCCCAATGCGCCTCGGGGTGCTGGTAGACGATCCGCCAGGCGGCGCGCACCCCGTCGTTGGCCGTCCAGGGGCGGGCGACGTCGCGGGCAAGCACCTCCTCGGGCACCGGCAGCCCGCAGCGGGCAAGATGGGCGAGCGCCACGTCGTAGAGCGAGGGGCGCGCGAGTTCGGCCCTGAGCGCCGCGGTCAGATCGGGGCGGTGGGCATGGGGCCGCAGCATCGCCGCGTTGCGGTTGCCCACGGTGTATTCGATCAGCCGGTACTGCCAGGACTGGAAGCCCGAGGACTGCCCGAGCGAATCGCGGAAGCGCGTGTAGTCGCTGGGCGTCATGGTGCGCAGCACGTCCCAGGCGTTGTTCAGCTGCTCGAAGATGCGGGCGACCCGGGCGAGCATCTTGAACGCAGGCCGCAGCCGCCCCGCGGCGATCTCGCCCCGCGCCGCGCCCAGTTCGTGCAGCGCCAGCCGCATCCAGAGCTCCGAGGTCTGGTGCTGGATGATGAACAGCATCTCGTCATGCGCTCCGGTCAGCCCGTGCTGCGCGGACAGGATCGCGTCGAGGTTGAGATAGTCGGAGTAGGACATGCGGCCGTCGAAGGCCATCTGGGCGCCCTCGCGGGCGGGATCATAGGGGTCGGACATCGGGGCTCTCCTGGGGCGAAGGGGGACGGGGCGGGTCAGAACCGCCCGGGCCTTTCGCTCAGGACCGACATCGCGCCCATCCGCCGCCACAGCGCCACCCAGCCCTGGGGGCGGAACAGCATGCCCTGCGGGGTGGGACGGGGGCGCATGGGCTCAGGTCACCCGCGCGCGGCGCTTGAACTCGGGCCGGTCCCACAGCCGGTGCTGCATGATCTCGGCGAGGATCGCCGCCGCGCGCCGCACCTCGTCAGGCCCGAGGTAGAGCGGCGCGAAGCCGAAGCGCAGGATGTCCGGGGCGCGGAAATCGCCGATCACGCCGCGGGCGATCAGCGCCTGCATGATCGCGTAGCCCTCGGGATGGGCAAAGCTGACCTGGCTGCCGCGCCTCGCGGGGTCGCGCGGCGAGACGAGCGAGAGGTCGGGGCAGGCGGCCTCGACCGCGGCAAGAAAGGCCTGCGACAGCTCGATCGAGCGGGCGCGCACGTCGCGGATGTCGGCGATGTCCCAGACATCCATCGCGGCATCGAGCGCGGCAAGCTGCAGGATCGGCGGCGTGCCCACCCGCATCCGCTCGATCCCGCGCGCCGGGCGATAGTCGGGCGCGAAGGCGAAGGGCGCCTCGTGCCCGAGCCAGCCCGAGAGCGCCGGGCGAGCGACCTCGGCCCATGTCGGGGCCACATAGATGAAGGCCGGGCCGCCGGGCCCCGAGTTGAGATACTTGTAGCTGCAGCCCACGGCAAAGTCGGCCCCGGTCCCGGCCAGATCGACCGGGATCGCCCCGGCGGAATGGGCCAGATCCCAGACCGTCAGCGCCCCTGCGGCATGGGCGGCGGCGGTCAGGCGGGCCATGTCGTGCATCCGCCCGGTGCGATAGTCGACCTCGGTCAGCATCACCACGGCGGTGTCGGGCCCGATGGCGTCCTCGACCGCCTCGGGCGCGACGGTCTGCACCCGGTAGCCGCGGCCCAGCGTGCGGCAGAGCCCGTCGGCCATGTAGAGGTCGGAGGGGAAGTTGCCGGTGTCGGACAGGATGATGCGGCGGTCGGGGACAAGCTCGAGCGCCGAGGCCAGCGCCTGGTAGACCTTGATGGACAGCGTGTCGCCCATCACCACGCTGCCCGGCGGGGCGCCGATCAGCCGGGCGATGCGGTCGCCGACGCGGGCGGGCATGTCGATCCAGCCCGCCGCGTTCCAGCCGCGAATCAGCATCTCGCCCCATTCGTCGGTGACTGCGGCGGCAACGCGCGCGGCCGCCGCCCGCGGCAGCGGGCCCAGCGAGTTGCCGTCGAGGTAGATCACCCCCTCGGGCAGGTGGAACATCGCGCGGGTGGCGGCGAAATCGGTCATGGAAACCCTCGGGTCCAGAGGCGGAGGTGCCCCGGGCCGGGGCCGCGGTCAAGGGGTTTTGCGCCGCAGGACGCCGCCGCCGCTGCCCCCGGGGCGCGGCATCCGCCCGGCGGGCTTGCCCGGGGCCGGGGACTGCAGGCAGGATGGCGGCTGTCGCGGCCGGGGGCGGCGCGAGGAGGGGACGATGCGGCCGACGCTCGACTATCCGCCGGTCTGGCTGGCGGGCTTTGCCGCGGCCGCCTGGGCCATGGCGCAGCTCTGGCCCGGGGGCGGGGGCGGCTGGGCGCGGCCGCTCGGGGCCGGGCTGGTGCTGACCGGCGTGGCGCTGACGGCGGCCGCGGCGGTCGAGTTCCGCCGCCACCGCACCACCCTTCTGCCGCACGCCGCGCCCTCGGCGCTGGTGACGACCGGCGTCTACCGCCTCTCGCGCAACCCGATCTATCTGGCCGATCTGCTGATCCTGGCGGGCCTCGTCCTGATCTGGGGGGCGCTGCCCGCGCTTGGTCTGGTGCCGCTGCTCGCCCTCGTGCTGCACCGCCGCTTCGTGCTGCCCGAGGAGGCGCGGCTGCGCGCCGCGTTCGGGGCGGCCTTCGCCGACTGGGCCGCGCGCACCCGTCGCTGGCTCTGACGCTGTGCCCCCCCGCGCCGTTTCGCCGTGCCGGACCCCCTGCAAAGCGGCTTGAGACATTTCCTTTCGCGGTGATATGACGCCGCGGTGGCCTTTGGCCGGCGCCGGCGCCTATCATGCGCCGGGCACCGGGGCGGGCGCGGCAAGGAAGGGGGTGGGACGGTGAGGATCGGGGCTCCGAAAGAGATCGCGCCGGGCGAGGCGCGTGTCGCGCTGACGCCCGAGAGCGCGGGCCATTTGCGCAAACTGGGGCACGACTGCCTGGTCGAGGCGGGCGCCGGCGCCGCCGCGGGCATCGCCGATGCCGCCTATGCCGCCGCGGGGGTCGAGGTGGTGGCGGATGCCGAGGCGCTGTGGGCGCGCGCCGACGTGGTGGTGAAGGTCCGCGGGCCGTCCGAGGCCGAGGCCGACCGTTTGCGCCCCGGGCAGACGCTGATCTCGTTCTTCTGGCCGGCGCAGAACCCCGATCTGCTGGAGCGCTGCCGCGCGCGGGGCGCCACCGTCATCGCCATGGACATGGTGCCGCGCATCAGCCGGGCACAGAAGATGGACGCGCTGTCGTCCATGGCCAACCTCGCCGGCTACCGCGCGGTGATCGAGGCGGCGAACAACTTCGGCCGCTTCTTCACCGGGCAGGTTACCGCGGCGGGCAAGATCCCGCCCGCGAAGGTGCTGGTGGTGGGCGCGGGCGTCGCGGGGCTGGCCGCCATCGGGACCAGCGTGAGCCTCGGCGCCATCACCTATGCCTTCGACGTGCGCCCCGAGGTTGCCGAGCAGATCGAGTCGATGGGCGCCGAGTTCGTCTTTCTCGAGTTCGAGCCTGCGCAGGACGGCGCGGCGACGGGGGGCTACGCCGCGCCCTCGAGCCCCGAGTTCCGCGAGAAGCAGCTGGCGAAGTTCCGCGAGCTCGCCCCCGACATGGACATCGTCATCACCACGGCGCTGATCCCCGGCCGGCCGGCGCCCAAGCTCTGGACCGCCGACATGGTGGCGGCGATGAAGCCCGGCAGCGTGATCGTCGACCTTGCCGCCGAGCGCGGGGGCAACTGCGACCTGACCGTGCCGGATGCGCGCATCGTCACCGAAAACGGCGTCGTGGTGATCGGCTACACCGACTTCCCCAGCCGGATGGCGGCGCAGGCCTCGAGCCTTTATGCCAGCAACATCCGCCACATGATCGCCGACCTCACGCCCCGGAAGGACGGCGCGATCGTGGTGAACATGGAGGACGACGTCATCCGCGGCGCCACCGTCGTCCATGACGGCCAGATCACCTATCCGCCGCCGCCGCCCAAGGTGCGCGCCATCGCCGCCGCGAAACCCAAGGACAAGCCGAAGGAACCGACCCCCGAGGAGCGGCGCGCGCAGGAGCTGGCCGCCTTCCGGGCGCAGACGCGCCGGCAGGTCGGGCTGATCGCCGGGGGCGGCGCGCTGATCCTGCTGGCGGGCCTGTTCGCCCCGGCCAGCTTCATGCAGCACTTCATCGTCTTCGTGCTGGCCGTGTTCGTGGGCTTCCAGGTGATCTGGAACGTCAGCCACAGCCTGCACACGCCGCTGATGTCGATCACCAACGCCATCTCGTCGATCATCATCCTCGGCGCGCTGATGCAGATCGGCTCGGGCGCGTGGCTCGTGCTGCTGCTTGCCGCGCTGTCGGTGTTCATGGCCGGCATCAACATCTTCGGCGGCTTCCTCGTCACCCGGCGCATGCTCGCCATGTTCCAGAAATCCTGAAGGAGCGCGCGCCATGGACTACGGCTTCACCACGGCCGCCTATGTCGTCGCGGCGGTCCTGTTCATCCTCGCGCTGGGCGGCCTGTCGGGGCAGGAAAGCGCCAAGCGCGCGGTCTGGTATGGCATCGCCGGCATGGCGCTGGCGGTGCTTGCCACCCTCGTCGGCCCGGGGGCGGGCAACTGGGGGCTTTCGGTCGTGCTGGTGCTGATGGGCGGCGCCATCGGCTGGTATGTCGCCCAGCGCGTGCAGATGACCGAGATGCCGCAGCTCGTGGCCGCGATGCATTCGCTGGTCGGGCTGGCCGCCGTCTTCATCGGCTTCAACGCCGAGGCCGAGATGGTGCGCGTGGCCGCCCTGCAGGGGGCGGACGCGGCCGAGGCGCTGGCGGCGCTATCGGGCTTTGCCGCGAAGGTCGCCGAAAAGACCGCTGCCGAGATCGCCGTTCTGAAGGTCGAGGTCTATCTCGGGGTGTTCATCGGTGCGGTCACCTTCACCGGGTCGGTCGTCGCCTTCCTCAAGCTCGCCGGCTCGGTGACGCTTTGGGGCTACACGGTCGGGGTGGACACCAGGGCGCGCCAGCTGCCGGGCGGCCATCTGCTGAACGCGGGCGCCGCGGCGGCCTCGCTCTTGCTCTTCGTGCTCTACATGCAGGGGGCGGGGGCGTGGACGCTGCTGCTGATGGCGCTGCTGGCGTTCTTCATCGGCTACCACCTCATCATGGGTATCGGCGGGGCCGACATGCCGGTGGTGGTGTCGATGCTCAACAGCTATTCCGGCTGGGCGGCGGCGGCGATCGGCTTCTCGCTGGGCAACGATCTGCTGATCGTGGTCGGCGCGCTGGTGGGCTCGTCGGGGGCGATCCTGTCCTACATCATGTGCAAGGCGATGAACCGTTCGTTCGTGTCGGTCATCCTCGGGGGCTTCGGCAACAGCACGGGCCCGGCGATGGAGATCGCGGGCGAGCAGGTGGCGATCGACGCCGAGGGCGTGGCGGCGGCGCTGAACGACGCCGAGAGCATCATCATCGTCCCGGGCTACGGCATGGCGGTGGCGCAGGCGCAGCAGTCGGTGTCGGAACTCGTCCGCAAGCTGCGCGCCAGGGGCAAGACCGTGCGCTTTGCCATCCACCCGGTCGCCGGGCGGCTGCCCGGGCACATGAACGTGCTGCTGGCCGAGGCCAAGGTGCCCTACGACATCGTGCTCGAGATGGACGAGATCAACGACGACTTCCCCGAAACCGACGTTGCCATCGTCATCGGCTCGAACGACATCGTCAACCCGGCGGCGCAGGAGGATCCGAACAGCCCCATCGCCGGCATGCCGGTGCTGGAGGTGTGGAAGGCCAAGCAGGTCATCGTCTCCAAGCGCGGCCAGGGCACCGGCTATTCCGGCATCGAGAACCCGCTGTTCTTCAAGGAGAACACGCGGATGTTCTATGGCGACGCGAAGAAGTCGCTGGATGCGCTGCTGCCGCTGATCGGCTAGGGGGGCTGACGTGCCGCGGGCCGTCGCCCGCCCCGCCGACGGACGGTGCCGCGCCGGGGCGCGGCGCGCGGCCGGGGACGGTTTACTTCGCCCCGGGCAAGCTTAGCTGTCGCAAGACGCGCCCCGAGAGACCGCCATGAGTCCGATCGTCGACCACCCTCTCCGCTTCACGCTGGCCAACGAGCTGCACGCCCGCCCCTTTCCGGCGATGACGGCGCCGAGCCATGTGCTCTATCTCGCCGTCAAGCAGCCCGAGAACGCCGTCGGGCGCGACCGTGCGGCCGACCGGGCGCATCTTCTGGCGCTGCTCGACCGGTTCGGGGCCGCGCATCCGCCGCCCGGGGCGACGCATCATTCCACCGAGATCGGCCGCCACGGGCTGAAGTGGGAAAGCCACACCGAGTTCGTCACCTACACCGCCTTCACCCGCGGCGTGGCCGAACGCCCCTTCGACCCGGCGAAGTTCGAGGTCTACCCGGCCGACTGGCTGGCGCGCGCACCGGGCACGCGCGTGACCTCCGTGCTGGTGCGGATCGAGCCCATGCCCGAGGACGAGGCGCGCATCGTCCCGCTGCTGGGCGACTGGTTCGTGCCCGAAAGCCTGGCCTGCGCGCGGGTGGCCGAGGGGGCGGCCATCGTGGCGGGCGACTTCCGCATCGACAGCGCGGGGCACATGCGCTTTGCCGTCTTCGCCCGCGCCGATGCCGGGCCGCGGCGGCTGGGCCGCATCGTCCAGAGCCTGTGCGAGATCGAGACCTACAAGAGCATGTCGATGCTCGGCCTCGCGCGGGTCCGCCGCCTAGGGCCGCGGATGGGCGAGCTCGACGGCGAGCTTACCGCGCTGGTCGGCGCGATGACCGAGGAGAGGCGCAGCGCCGAGACGATGCTGTCCGAGCTTCTGCGCATCTCGTCCGAGCTCGAGCGGCTGCTGGTGGAGTCCTCGTTCCGCTTCGGCGCCACGGCCGCCTACGAGGCGATCGTGCACGACCGCATCGCCGGCCTGCGCGAGGGGCGCTTCGCCGGGCTTCAGACCTTCGCCGAGTTCATGAACCGCCGCTTCGACCCGGCGATGCGCACCGTGAAGTCGGGCGAGGCGCGGCTGCATCGGATGGCCGAGCGGGCGATGCGCGCCTCGGACCTGTTGCGCACGCGGGTCGATGTCGAACGCTCGGCGCAGAACCAGAAGCTTCTGGCCAGCATGGACCGCCGCGCCGACCTGCAGCTGCGGCTGCAGCGCACGGTCGAGGGCTTTTCCATCGTCGCGATCAGCTACTATGCGGTCAGCCTGCTGTCATACCTTGCCTATCCGGCGGCCGGCCCGCTGGGGCTGAGCAAGGAGATGCTGACGGCGCTGCTCGCCCCGGTCGTTCTGGCCGGGGTCTGGCTGGCGATCCGACGCATCCGCCGCGGGCTGGAATAGCGCGGCACCCGCGGCTAGCGGCCGCGGATGCGCGGGTCGAGGGCGTCGCGCAGCCCGTCGCCGATGTAGTTGGCCGACAGCACCACCAGGCTGATCGCCACGCCCGGCCAGATCACCCGGCTGGGATAGTCGCGGATGTAGTCCACCGCGTCGAACAGAAGCCGCCCCCAGGTCGGGAAGTCGGGCGGAAAGCCGAGGCCGAGGAACGACAGCGCCGATTCGGTGATGATCGCGTTGGCGATGCCGAGCGTGGCCGAGACCATGATCGGCGACATCACATTGGGCAGCAGGTGGCGGGTGATGATCCGGCCGGGCGGCGTGCCGATCGAGCGGGCGGCGAGCACGAACTCGCGTTCCTTCAGCGCCAGCACGTCGCCGCGCACGATCCGCGCGGTCTGCATCCACGAGGTGATGCCGATCGCAAAGACGATCAGGATGAAGATGCCGGTCTCGGGCCCGAAGCGCTGCGACAGGCTTTCGCGGAACAGCATCACCATCACGAGCAGGAGCGGCAGCAGCGGCAGCGACAGGAAGAGGTCGGTGAGCCGCATGAGCGGGCCGTCGAGCCGGCGGAAGAACCCCGCCAGCATGCCCACGAGCGTGCCGAGCACGAGGCTCAGCGCCATCGCCGTCAGCCCCACCGCGATCGAGATGCGTCCGCCCGCGATCATCCGCGCCAGCATGTCGCGCCCCAGCTGGTCGGTGCCCAGCGGATAGGTCCAGCTTGGCCCGAGGTTGCGGGCGCGGATGGTGATGAAGGTGGGATCGACCCGCCAGATGTAGGGCCCGACCGCCGCGGCCAGCAGGAAGAGCGTGAAGATCACCAGGCCCGCCAGCGCGCCCCTGTGGCTGCGGAACTGGTCCCAGACGTCGCGCCACGGGCTGCGCGGGGGCTTCGGCGCGGCCTCGGGCGCAGGGGGCGTGAGCACGTCAGTCATAGCGGATCCGCGGGTCGAGCAGGCCGTAGAGCACATCGGCCACCAGGTTGAACAGCACGATCAGGATCGCGAAGATGAAGGCCAGCGTCTGCACCATGGGCAGGTCGTTGGCATAAATCGCCCCGATCAGCGCCTGACCCAGGCCGTTCACCTTGAACACCTGTTCGGTGATGATCGCGCCGCCGAAGATCGAGGGCACGCCGAGCGCGATGACGGTCACGACCGGGATCATCGAGTTGCGCAGGACATGCAGCAGCACGACCACGGGTTCGGTCATGCCCTTGGCGCGGGCGGTGCGGACATAGTCCTGGTTGAGGTTGTCGAGCATCGAGGCGCGCATGTAGCGGCTGATCTGCGCGGCGTTGTAAAGCGCCAGCACCGCCACCGGCATCGCCATCTGCTGCACCTGCCGCACGAAGCTCGGCCAGTCGGTGACGCGCAGCGTGGTGTCGTAGATCGACGGGAACCAGCCGAGGTTGACCGCGAAGATGACGATCAGCAGCACGCCGGTGAAGAAGGTGGGCACCGAAAAGCCGATCATCGCGACGAAGGTGCCGATCTGGTCGAACCAGGAATACTGCCGGTAGGCCGAGATGATGCCGATCGGCAGCGCGATCAGCACGCCGATGATGTAGGCCATGCCGACGACCCACAGCGTCTGCGGCAGGCGCTGCCAGATCACGTCGAACACCGGCGCGCGGAACTGCCAGGAGATGATGCGCTGCTCGCCCACGGCCATCGCGGTGCCAAGCCAGGCATCCAGCATCACCCGCGGCTCGACCCAGAAGAACTGCACCAGCCATTTCCAGTAGCGGACATAGACGGGCTCGCCCAGCCCCAGCGCGGCGCGCATCCGCTCGCGCACCTCGGGCGGGATGGTCAGCGGCTGGTCGGCCAGGGGGTCGCCCGGCGCAAGCTCGAGCAGCAGGAAGATGACGAGGGAGATGAAGATCAGCGTCGGAATCGACAAAAGCAAGCGTCGGAGCGTGTAGGTCAGCATCGGCCGGCGCCTCGGATCGGATGGAACGTGGGCGAAGGAAGCCCGGCGCGGGGGGCGACGGCTGCGCGCCCTGTGCCGGAGGGGCGGCGAGAGGGCCTGCGCCCCCCCCGCGCGGGGTGCCGGGCGGGCGGGACTGTCCGCCCGGCACCGCCGGATCACTTGATGCGGTACCAGTCCGCCACGTTCCACAGCTCGCTGTCCCAGGTGTTCAGGACAACGCCGCCCAGCGTGTTGGCATGGGCCGAGACGCGGCCGCGGTCGACCAGCGGCAGAATGGTGTAGCTCTCGACCGTCAGCATCTCGGCCAGTTGCCGGGCGATGCGGCCGCGCTCCTCGAAGTCGGCGGTGCGGGCCAGCTCGTCCAGCAGCGCGTCATAGGCCGGGTCGCAGTAGCGGTTGATGTTCTCGCCCTGCCAGCCGGTTTCGGGCCGGGGTTCGTTGCCGCAGCGGTAGGCGGAAAGGTAGGCCTGCGGGTCGGTGCCGTCGAAGTTGTTGGCATACATCTCGACGTCGGCATAGAACTTCTGGAACGTGTCGGGCGAGCCCGGGTCGCCGCCGAAGAAGACGCCGGCGTTGATGTTCTTCAGCTCGGTCTCGACGCCGATCTCGCTCCACCACTGCTTGATCAGCGCCTGGAAGTCCTGGCGCACCGCGTTGGTCGAGGTCTGGTAGAGCAGCGACAGCCGCCGGCCGTCCTTGCCGCGCACGCCGTCGGGGCCGCGGACCCAGCCGGCCTCGTCCAGCAGCGCGTTCGCCCCGGCGATGTCCTGCGCGAGGCAGTCGGTCCGGGTCGAGGCGAAGTTGGGCGGCGAGGGGACGATGGTGCAGGCGGGCCGCCCGGCCTGGCCATAGCCGATCTCGACCAGCGTCTCGCGGTCGATGGCCATCGACAGCGCCTTGCGCACGCGGAGGTCCGACAGGATCGGATGCGGGTGCTTGCGGGTCGACCGCTCGCCTTCGGGCAGGCTGGGCGAGGGGTCGGTCAGGTTGATCTCGATGCGCTCGACCAGCGTGCCGAAGGCCGAGATCGCCTTGCCGCGGCCGGCCGCCACCATGCCCGCCAGCACCGGCGGGGCAAGCTGGAGGTTCCAGGCATAGTCGAACTCGCCGGTCTCGAGCACCGCGCGGCCGGCGCCGGCGGCATCGCCGCCGCCCTTGAAGGTGACGGTGGCGAAGCGCGGCTTGGCCGGGTCGCGGTAGTTGGGGTTCGCGGCCATCTGGATCACGTCGTTGGGCCGGAAGTCCGTCACCACGAAGGGGCCGGTGCCGACGGGGCCGAAGTTGGCGTCGGTGCAGGTGGGCGCCGCCGCGCCGAGGCAGGTCTGGAACTGCGCCTTCTGCAGGATCGGACCCTGGCCGCCGGTGAAGGGCCCATAGGGCACGGGCATGGGCCCGGCGAAGGTGACCTTCACCGTCAGCTCGTCCAGCGCCTCGACCGAAACGACCCCGTCGAACTTCGACGCCTGGGCGCAGCCGCCTTCGGGATGGGTGCAGTATTCCCAGGTAAAGACCACATCGGCCGAGGTCAGCGGCGTGCCATCGGACCACAGGATGCCGGGCTTCAGCCTCCAGGTGATCGAGGTGAGGTCCTGGGCCACGCCGCCGTTCTCGACCGTGGGCACCTCGGCGGCGAGCCAGGGGACAAGCACGCCGTTGTTGTCGTAGCGGCCGAGCGGCTCGATGATCATCGAGGCGGCCTCGATGTCCTTGGTGCCGCCCGACAGGTAGGGGTTCAGGATCGACACTGCCTGCCAGTAGATGATGTTGACATGGCCGTCTGCGCCGCGTTCGGCGATCGCCTGGGGAGCGAGGGCCACGGCGGCGACAGCGCCCATCAGGGCTGTCTTGAGCTTCATTGCGGTTCTCCTTGCTGGAACTGCCCGGCGGGTGCCCGGGGTCGCGCCTCGGTGCCGCCGGTTCGCCCGGCGGTCGGTTCTGGGGTTGTCGCGGGGTAGAGGTGGCAGGCCACGAACTGCCCCGGCGCGGCCTCGGCCAGCTCGGGCGCGACGCGGCGGCAGATGTCCATGACCTTCGGGCAACGGGTGGAAAAGCGGCAGCCCGGGGGCGGGCGCGCGGGCGAGGGCACGTCGCCCGTCAGGATGATCCGCCGGCGCGCGGCCTCGTAGTCGGGGTCGGGCTCGGGCACGGCCGACAGCAGCGCCTGGGTGTAGGGGTGCAGCGGCGACGCATAAAGCTGCTCGCGGCCGGCGATCTCGACGATGCGGCCCAGATACATCACCGCCACCCGGGTCGCGATGTGGCGCACCATGCTCAGGTCGTGGCTGATGAAAAGGTAGGTCAGGCCGAACCGGTCCTGAAGCTCTTCCAGCAGGTTGACGACCTGCGCCTGGATCGAGACGTCGAGCGCCGCGATCGGCTCGTCGCAGACGACGAAGCGCGGGTTCAGCGCGAGTGCCCGGGCGATGCCGATGCGCTGGCGCTGCCCGCCCGAAAACTCGTGCGGGTAGCGGTTGGCGAAGGTGCGGTTCAGCCCCACCGCGTCCATCAGCTCGTAGACCCGCGCGGTGCGCTCGGCCGCCGTCATCCGGGTGTGTTCCATCAGCGGCTCGCCGATGATCGCGGCCAGCGTCATGCGCGGGTTCAGGCTGGCCTGCGGATCCTGAAAGACCATCTGCATGCGCGGCCGCATCGGCCGCAGCGTCGCCTGCGAGGCCCGCCCGATCTCGACCCCGTCGATGCATATCGAGCCGGCCGTAATGTCGTAAAGCCGCAGGATCGCCCGGCCGCAGGTGGACTTGCCGCAGCCCGATTCGCCCACCAGCCCCAGCGTCTCGCCCTGCCGGATGTCGAACGACACGCCGTCGACCGCCCGCACCTCGCCCACCCGGCGGCGGAACAGGCCCTTGTAGATCGGGAAATGCATCGTCAGGCCGCGCACCTCGACCAGCGGGCGGTCGCCGCGCCCAGCCTCAGCCATGGCGCGCCCCGCCCTCGCGCGGGGCGGCCTCGCGCGCGGCGCCCGTGTCGGCATCCCAGAAGCAGGCCACGTCGTGCCCCCCGCCGAGGGGGAAGCGCGGCGGGTTCTCGGCCGCGCAGCGCGGCAGCGCATGGGCGCAGCGGGCGCGGAACGGGCAAGCCGCGGGATGCGCGCGCAGGATCGGCGGCTGGCCCTCGATCACCCGCAACCGGGGGGCGCGGGGGCCGCGGATATGCGGGATCGTGCCCAGAAGCGCGCGGGTATAGGGGTGCCTGGGCGCCGAGAACAGCCGCTTCACCGGCGCCTCCTCGACCACCTGGCCGCCGTACATCACCATCACCCGGTCGGCGATGCCGGCGATCACGCCCAGGTCATGCGTGATCCAGATGATCGCCATCCCGAGCTTCTGCCGCAGGTCGCGCACCAGCTCGAGGATCTGCGCCTGGATCGTGACGTCGAGCGCCGTGGTCGGCTCGTCCGCGATCAGCACCTTGGGGTTGCACGCGAGCGCGATGGCGATCATCACGCGCTGGCGCATTCCGCCCGAGAACTGGTGCGGATAGTCCCTCAGCCGCGCCCGCGGATCGGGAATGCCCACGAGGTCGAGAAGCTCGGCCGCCCGGGCCGCAGCCTGCGCGCGGGTCATCCCGAGGTGCTTCCTCAGCGGCTCCATGATCTGGAAGCCCACGGTGAACACCGGGTTGAGCGAGGTCATCGGATCCTGAAAGACAAAGCCGATGCCCGCGCCCCGCACCCGCCGCAGCGCCTCGGGCGGCAGTCTGGTCAGGTCGCGGCCCTCGAACAGCACCTCTCCGGCCCGCAGCTCGGCCGGGGGCGAGGGCAGCAACCCCAGCAGCGACATCATCGTCACCGACTTGCCCGAGCCGCTTTCGCCCACGACCCCGAGCACCTCGCCGGGGCGCAGCCGGAAGCTGACCGTGTTGACGGCATGCACCTCGCCGCCGCGCGTCCGGAACACGGTCTTCAGGCCGTTCACCGCCAGCACGGCGGTCGCCCCATCGGGCATCGTGGACTCCCCGTTTTCGGTTATCGTTCTGTTTTATCGTTTTTTCTGGCCCGCCCTGCGGCGCGTCCGGACCCGGCAGCCAAGCGTAGCACCTTTTGGCGATCCGGCAACATCCTTTCGATCCGCGCCGCGCGACGCCGCGGCAGGGGCAGTCGGGGGCCGGCGCGGGCGGCGGCGGCTTGACCTTGCCGCGGCGGGGCCGCACGGTAGCGGGCGGGGCAACGGAGCGTCCCGCGCGCACGGGGAACGGAGATGGGCAGCACCTTGACGCCAGTCGAGATCCTCGACCGTCTCGTGGCCTTTCCGACGGTCAGCCGCGACAGCAACCTCGACCTCGTGGACTGGGTCGAGACCTATCTTGCCCACCACGGCATCGCCGCGCGCCGGGTCTGGAACGAGGGGCGCAGCAAGGCCGCGCTCTATGCCGAGGCGGGTCCGCGGGCGCCGGGGGGCGTGGTGCTTTCGGGCCATTCCGACGTGGTGCCGGTGGACGGCCAGCCCTGGACCGCCGACCCCTGGCGCCTGACCGAGCGCGGCGGGCGGCTCTACGGCCGCGGCACGGCCGACATGAAGGGTTTCGATGCGCTCGCCATCTGGGCGCTGGCCGAGGCGGCGGGGGCGGGGCTGAAGCGACCCCTGCAACTCGCGCTCTCCTACGACGAGGAGGTGGGCTGCACCGGGGCCCCGGCGATGATCGACGCGCTGCGGGGCGATCTGCCGGGCGCGGCGGCGGTGATCGTGGGCGAGCCGTCGATGATGCGCTGCGTGACCGGGCACAAGGGCGGTCTGGGCTGGATGGTCGGCGTGCGCGGGCGCGAGGTGCATTCCGCGCGCCTGCCCCAGGGCGTCTCGGCGATCATGGAGGGGGCGCGTCTGATCGGCTGGGCCAACGCCTGCAACGCCGAGACCGCGGCGCGACGGCCGGGGCCGCTGGCCGCGCTGTTCGATCCGCCCTTCACCACCCTGCATGTGGGCACGATCGCCGGCGGCACCGCGCACAACATCACCGCCCGCGACTGCCGCTTTCCGCTCGAGATCCGCATCGTGCCCGGCGAGGATGCCGCGGCGTGGGAGGCGCGGCTGCGCGCCGAGGCCGCGCGCCTGACCGCCGCGATGCAGACGGTTGCGCCCGAGGCCGGCATCACGCTTGCGCCGCTATTCGAGGTGCCGCCCCTGGTGCCCGAGACGGGCGGCGCGGCCGAGGCGCTGGTGCGCCGGCTGACGGGCGACAACGGCACCCATGTGGTGAGCTACGGCACCGAGGGCGGGCAGTTCCAGGCGCGCGGCTATTCCTGCGTCGTCTGCGGGCCCGGCGACATCGCCCAGGCGCACCAGCCCGACGAGTTCATCAGCCTCGCGCAATTGGCCGAGGGTGCTGCCTTCATGCGCCGGCTGCTCGCCGAGCTTTCGGTGTGACCGCCCGGGCCGGCGCGGCGCTAACCGCGGCGCCCCCGCTGGCCTGGCCGGGCCCGCCGCCGCCCGAGGCCGCGGCGGTGGTGATCGGCGGCGGGATCGTCGGGCTGATGTCGGCGCTGTTTCTGGCCGAGCGCGGGGTGCGCACCGTTCTGCTCGAGAAGGGGCGGATCGGCGCCGAGCAGTCGGGGCGCAACTGGGGCTGGCTGCGCGCCCAAGGCCGCGACCCGGCCGAACTGCCGCTGATGATCGAGGCGCATCGCCTGTGGGACCGGCTCGATGCCGAGACCGGCCGCGCCCTCGGCCTCCGCCGGACGGGCGTGCTGTTCACCGCCGACAGCCCCCGCCGGATGGCCGGATACGAGGGCTGGCTCGGGGTCGCGCGGGCCCATGGGCTCGACACGCGGGCGCTGTCGGGGGCCGAGGTGGCGGCGATGCTGCCGGCCGCCGCGCGGCGCTGGGAGGGGGGGCTGTGGACCCCCTCGGACGGCCGGGCCGAGCCCGGGCCGGCGATGGCGGCACTCGCGCGGCTGGCGGCGGCGCGGGGCGTGCGCCTGGTCGAGGGCTGCGCGGCGCGCACGCTCGACCTTGCCGCGGGCCGCGTCGCGGGGGTGGTCACCGAGGCCGGGCGCATCGCCGCGCCGGCAGTGGTGCTGGCGGGCGGCGCCTGGTCGTCGCTGTTGCTGCGCAACCACGGGGTGGCCATTCCGCAACTGTCGGTGCTGGCGACGGTGGCCGCCACCGGCCCGCTGCCGCCGGTGTTCGACGGCTGCGCGTCGGACCGCAGCTTCGCTTTCCGCCGGCGCGCGGACGGCGGCTACACGCTCGCGCCGTCCGCCCGCCACGAGGTGCTGCTGGGGCCCGACAGCTTCCGCCACGTCGCCGCCTGGCGGGGCCATCTGCGCGACGAGCTGCGCGGCAGCCGCGTCCTGCCCTGGGCGCCGCGGGGCTTTCCCGACGGCTGGACGACGCGGCGCCGCTGGACGGCCGAGGGCAAAAGCCCCTTCGAGGCGATGCGCGTGCTCGACCCCCGCCCCCACGGCCGGACGGTGGCCTGGCTGCGCGCGGCCTTTTCGGCGCTGTTCCCCGCGCTCGGGACGGTCGCGATCGCCCGCGCCTGGGGCGGCATGATCGATTCGCTGCCCGATGTCGTGCCGGTGATCGACGATGTCCCGGCCCTGCCCGGGCTCACGCTGGCCACGGGGATGAGCGGGCATGGCTTCGGCATCGGCCCGGCGGTGGGGCGGGTGGTGGCCGACCTCGTGACCGGGCGCGCCCCGGGGCACGACCTCGCGCGCTTTCGCTTCGGCCGGTTTTCCGACGGTTCGCAGCTGGCGCCGGGACCGACGATCTGACCTCGTCCGCCCGGGGGCGCCAAAATTCTTCGGCGAAGAATTTTGGCGCGGTCGCGCCCCCGGGGCGGCGGGGGGGGCGGCCAAAATCCTTCGGCGAAGGATTTTGGCCTCGGTCGGCGGCGGGGTTGAACCCCTGCGGCCGATGCGACAGTCTGCCCCCAGCCTGCAAGGAGCGCCGCCCATGCCCGTCCGAAACCGCTTCGCCGAGCTTCTGCCCGAGATCGCCGCGTGGCGGCGGGACCTCCACGCGAACCCCGAGCTTCTGTTCGACTGCCACCGCACATCCGCCTTCGTCGCCGAGCGGCTGCGCGCCTTCGGCTGCGACGAGGTCGCCACCGGCATCGCCGGCACCGGCGTCGTCGGCGTGATCCGCGGCCGCTCCACCGCCTCGGGCCGGGTGGTCGGCCTGCGCGCCGACATGGACGCGCTGCCGATCCTCGAGGCGACGGGGCTGCCCCATGCCTCCACCGTCCCGGGCAGGATGCACGCCTGCGGCCACGACGGCCACACCGCGATGCTGCTGGGCGCGGCGAAATATCTGGCCGAGACCCGCCATTTCGACGGCACCGCGGTCGTCATCTTCCAGCCGGCCGAGGAGGGCGGCGGCGGCGGGCGGGTGATGGTGGAGGAGGGGATCATGGAGCGCTTCGGGGTGCAGGAGGTCTACGGCATGCACAACATGCCCGGCCTGCCCGTGGGCCAGTTCGCGATCCGCGCCGGCGCCTTCTTTGCCGCCACCGACCAGTTCGAGATCGTCGTCGAAGGGGGGGGCGGGCATGCCGCCAAGCCGCACGAGACGGTGGACCCGACACTGACCGCCGCCCAGCTTGTCGTCGCCCTGCAGTCGGTCGTCGCGCGCAACGTCGATCCGGTGCAGCAGATCGTGGTCTCGGTCACTGCCTTCCGCACCGAGTCCGAGGCGTTCAACGTGATCCCGCCGCGGGCGACGCTGCGCGGCACCCTGCGCACGATGGATGCGGGCGTGCGCAGCCTTGCCGAGGCGCGCATCCGGGCGCTGGCCGAGGGCGTCGCCCGCGCCTTCGGCGCCCGGGCGCTGATCGACTGGCGGCCGGGGTATCCGGTGATGGTGAACGCCGAGGCCGAGACCGCCTTTGCCGCCGCGGCCGCCGCCACGGTGGCGGGCGCCTGCGCGTCGGCGCCGCTGGTGATGGGCGGCGAGGATTTCGCCTACATGCTCAACGTCCGGCCCGGCGCCTACATCCTGCTCGGCAACGGCGACAGCGCGCCGGTGCATCACCCGGAATACGAGTTCGCCGACGCGGCGATTCCCGCGGGCTGCTCGTGGTGGGCCGAGATCGTCGAGACGCGGATGCCGGCCGCCTGAAGCCGTCTACCGCCGCGCCGCGCGCCGGAGCACCGCCGCCATCGCGGCGATCCCGGCGAGGCCGAGCGCAGGGACCAGCACGCCGCGGCCGAGGTTGGCGGCGACGATCCCGGCCAGCGCCCAGATCACCGTCGCGCCGTATTCGGGCGCGAAGGGAACGAGGCGCAGCTGCACGACGGCGGCGCAGGCCACCGCCAGCGGCAGCACGACCAGCGCCGCCGCCTCGGGCGACATCACCCCGAACCCCGCCAGGCCGAGGCCGACCGCGACCCAGGCGGCCGCCGTCAGCCAGCCCGCGTAGAGCCCGAGCGGGAGGCGGGCGAGCGCGGGCAGGGGCGGCGCGGCCCGGCGAAGGGCGAGCGCGGCCAGCCCGAGCATCGCCCAGATCATCGCCGTGGCGAGGCCGGCGTCGCGGTTCGCGGTCGGGATCCAAGCCGCGCCCAGCACGAGGCTTGCGATCAGCGCCGCGCGCGGCCCGTCCCAGGCGGCCGCGTCGCTGCGCCGCACCAGGCCCCACAGCGCATGGGCCAGCAACCCCGCATAGATCGCGCCCCAGATCGCGAAGGCCCAGCCGGCGGGTTGCACCGGCGGGGCGACCTGCGGCACGGGCCAGGCATCGGGCGCAAAGCCGGCAAAGCCCCCCGTCGCCAGCGGCGCGGCGGCGAAGGCCAGCGCCGCCGTCAGCAGCAGCACCGCCCGCAGCCGGCGGGCGTCGATGTCCGCGCCGCGGGGCGCCGGATCGTGGGGCCCCGGATCAGGCAAGGTCGCCCCCCGCCGTCAGCCGCGTCGCGCCCCCGAGCCAGGGCGCGAGGGCCGCGGGAAGCCGCACCGAGCCGTCGGCCTCCTGCCCGTTCTCGAGCACCGCGATCAGCGTGCGGCCAACCGCCAGCCCCGAGCCGTTCAGGGTGTGCACGAACTCGGGTCGGCCGCCGCCCGCGGGGCGGTAGCGCGCGTTCATCCGCCGCGCCTGGAAGTCGCCGCAGAGCGAGACCGAGGAGATCTCGCGGTAGCGCCCCTGCCCGGGCAGCCACACCTCGAGGTCGTGGGTGCGGCTTGCCCCGAAGCCCATGTCGCGCGTGCACAGCACCACGGTGCGATAGGGCAGGCCGAGGCGGTCGAGCACCGCCTCGGCGCAGGCGGTCATCCGCTCGTGCTCGGCGCGGCTGGTCTCGGGCGTGGTGACCGAAACCATCTCGACCTTCTCGAACTGGTGCTGGCGCAGCATGCCGCGCACGTCGCGTCCGGCGCTGCCGGCCTCGGAGCGGAAGCAGAGCGTGTGCGCCGTCAGCCGGACCGGCAGCGCGGCCTCGTCGAGAATCTCGCCCGCGACGGTGTTGGTCAGCGTGACCTCCGAGGTCGGGATCAGCCAGCGCCCGTCGGTGGTGCGGAAACTGTCCTCGGCGAACTTGGGCAGCTGGTTGGTGCCGAGCATCGCCTCGTCGCGCACCAGCACGGGCGAGTTGACCTCGACGAGCCCGTGCTCGGCGATGTGCAGGTCGAGCATGAACTGCGCCAGCGCACGGTGGATGCGGGCAAGCGCGCCGCGCAGCACGACGAAGCGCGCCCCGGACAGTTTCGCCGCGGTCTCGAAGTCCATCAGCCCGGCGACCGCGGGAAGGTCGAAATGCTCGCGCGGGGCGAAGTCGAAGGCGCGCGGGGCGCCGCGGCGGCGCAGCTCGACATTGGCGCTCTCGTCGGGGCCGTCGGGAACATCGGGCAGCGGGGCGTTGGGCAGCGCCAGCAAAAGGTCGCGCAGGGCGGCGTCGTGTGCGGCCGCCTCGGCCTCGAGCCGGGCGATCTCGGCCTTGGTCTCGGCCACCCGGGCGCGCAGGCGCTCGAACTCGGCCGCATCGCCCCGCGCCTTCGCCGCGCCCGCCTCGCGCGAGGCGACGTTCTGGGCGGCCTTCGCCGCCTCGGCGGCGGCGATGGCGGCGCGGCGGGCAGCGTCGATGGCCAGGATGCCCTCGGCCTGCGGTGCCAGCCCGCGGCGGGCCAGGGCGGCGTCGAAGGCGGCGGGGGCCTCGCGGATGAGGCGGATGTCGTGCATGGGGGGCTCCTGTCGTCGCGGCGCTTATGCCCGATCCCTGCGCGGCTGGAAAGCCGGCGCATCCGAGTCCTGCCCGCCACGCGCGCTGCTGCCGCAGCGCGGCCCCCGTCGATCCGGCTGCCCCCCGCCGCCGCATCCCGCCGCCGCATCCCGCCGCCCCCCCGCCGCCGCACGGCAGCGGCCGGGCGCGGCTGCCCCGCCTCTCCGGCGGGTGCGCGGCGGGCCTTTGCCCACCGCAGCGGCCCGGGCGGCGCCCGGGGCGGCGCGACAGGTCTTTCCGCGGCCCGGGCGGGTGGCTAGGGTTGCACCGCGAGTCGTGGAGGCGGGCGGCATGACGGGCAGGGGGCACGGCGTTGCGGTTGCGGCGCTCTGGGCGCTGGCGATGGCGTCGGGTCCGACGGCGGCGGCGGCCGAGGGCTGGGTGGTCGGCGGCGGAGTGGCGTTCTACGACCAGGCGACGCGGCCGGCGGTTGCGGTCGAGTGGCATTCGCGGCCCTTCGCCGCGCTCGGGCGGCTCGATGTCGGCTTCGGGGTGGCGGCAATCCTCGACGGGGGCGGCGCCGGATGGGCGGGCGCCGGGCTTGCGATGACCCTGCCGCTGGACGCGCGCTGGTTCGTCGAGGCCAGCCTGATGCCCGGTGCGCATGCGGTGGGCGAGCGCGACACGCGCCTCGGCGGGGCGCTGCAGTTCCGCAGCCTGATCGGGCTGGGCTATCGGCTGGGCGCGGGGCGGGCGCTGTCGCTGGCCGTCCATCACCGCTCGAACGGACGGCTGGTCAACTTCAACCCCGGCGAGGAGACGATCAGCCTGCGGCTGCGCCTGGGCTTCTGACGCCCGGCCCGATCGCCCCGGCCACCTGATCGCCCCGGCCAGGCGCCACCGCGGCGCCTTGCGCTTGGCCGGACCCGCGGATAGGGTGCGGCCGATGTTCCCGGGGGCGGCCTTCCGTACCCCCCGTTCACTGTTGGCAGGTGGCGACCGCCCGGTTTGCGCTCAGCCCCGGCCCCGACCCGACGAGAGGACTGCCATGTTCGTCACTCCCGCCCACGCCCAGTCCGCCGGCGGCGGCGATGCCTTCTTCAGCTTCCTGCCGCTGATCCTGATCTTCCTGATCATGTATTTCCTGCTGATCCGGCCGCAGCAGCGCAAGCTGAAGGAGCACAAGGCGATGGTCGAGGCGATCAAGCGCGGCGACGAGGTGCTGACCCAGGGCGGCATCATCGGCAAGGTGCGCAAGGTCAAGGACGACGGCGAGCTCGAGGTCGAGATCGCGGCCAACGTCGCCGTCCGCATCCCGCGCCACACCATCGCCCAGGTGCTGAAGCGGACCGAACCGGCCAACGGCTGAGCCTTCGCGCCATGCTCGACATCCCCCTGTGGAAGCGGCTGATCATCTGGTCGGTCTGCGCGGCGGGCCTGCTCATGGCGCTGCCCAACCTGTTCTACGACCGGGTCGAGCGGCACAACGACGCGCGCGCCCAGGTCGCCGCCGCCGGCGGGGCGGCCACGCCCGCGCAGGCCGAGGCGATCGCGGGCTGGCCGTCGGTCCTGCCCTCGCGGCTGGTCAACCTCGGCCTCGACCTGCGCGGCGGGGCGCATCTGCTGGCCGAGGTGCATGTCGCCGAGGTCCACGCGGCGCGGATGGATGCGCTCTGGCCCGAGCTGCGCGACGCGCTGGTGCGCGAGCGTGAGGCGGTGGGCCCGGTGCGCCGGCTTGCCGCGCCGGGCGGCACGCTGCGGGTGCAGATCGGCCGGCCCGAGGGGATGGCGCGCGCGCTCGAGATCGCCCGCGCGCTGGTGCGCCCGGTCATCTCGCTGACCGGGATCGGCGCCTCGGACTACGAGGTGCGGGCCGAGGGCGACGTGCTGGTGATGGCCCTGTCCGAGGCCGAGCGCGCGGCGATGGACGACCGCACCATGCAGCAGTCGCTCGAGATCATCCGGCGGCGGATCGACGAGGTCGGCACCCGCGAGCCCACCATCATGCGCCAGGGCGCCGACCGCATCCTGATCCAGGTGCCCGGCGTCGGCTCGGCCGCCGAGCTCAAGGCGCTGATCGGCACCACCGCGCAGCTGACCTTCCACCCCGTCGTCCGCCAGACCGCCGATCCGGCGACGGTGCCGGGCCCGGGCAACCGGCTGCTGCCCGCGGCCGACCAGCGCGGGCTGTTCTACGTCATCGAGGCGGTGCCGGTGGTCACCGGCGAAGAGCTGGTGGATGCCCAGCCGTCGTTCGACCAGAACAACCGCCCCGCCGTCAGCTTCCGCTTCAACCCCTCGGGGGCGCGCAAGTTCGGCGACTACACGGCGCAGAACATCGGCCAGCCCTTTGCCATCGTGCTGGATGACGAGGTGATCTCGGCCCCCGTGATCCAAAGCCACATCCCCGGCGGCTCGGGCATCATCACGGGCCGCTTCACGGTCGAGGAGGCGACGCGCCTTGCCGTCCTGCTGCGCGCGGGCGCCCTGCCGGCGGGGATGACCTTTCTCGAGGAGCGCACCATCGGCCCCGAGCTCGGCGCCGACAGCGTGCGCGCGGGGCGCATCGCCTCGGTGGTGGCGATGGCGGGCGTGGTGCTGTTCATGATCGCCGCCTACGGCTGGTTCGGGGTGATGGCCACCATGGCGCTGGGCCTGAACGTGGCGCTGATCTTCGCGCTGCTTTCGGCCATCGGCGCCACGCTGACGCTGCCCGGCATCGCCGGGATCGTGCTGACCATCGGCATGGCGGTCGATGCCAACGTGCTGGTGTTCGAGCGCATCCGCGAAGAGCTGCGCACCGCCCGCGGCCCTGCCCGGGCGATCGAGCTCGGCTACGAAAAGGCGCTGTCGGCGATCATCGACGCCAACGTGACCACCTTCATCACCGCCACGATCCTGTTCGCGCTGGGCTCGGGCCCGGTCCGCGGCTTTGCCATCACGCTGGGGCTGGGGATCCTCACCTCGGTCTTCACGGCGGTGTTCGTGACCCGGCTGATCGTCGTCACCTGGTTCGAGTGGTGGCGCCCGAAGACCATCACCGTGTGAGGGAGAGGCGCGATGCGGCTGCGGCTGGTGCCGGAAAGGACCAACATCGACTTCTTCCGCTATGCCCGGGCGACCTTCGGCGCCTCGGCCGTGGCGGTGCTGCTGTCGCTCGTGCTCGTGGCGGTGCTGGGGCTGAACCTCGGCATCGACTTCCGCGGCGGCACTTCGATCCGCACGGTCTCGGCCCAGCCGGTGGACGTGGGCGCCTATCGCGCCGCGCTGGCGCCGCTGAACCTGGGCGACGTCACCATCGCCGAGGTCTTCGACCCCACCTTCCGCGCCGACGAGAACGTGGCCATGATCCGCGTCCAGGCCCAGCCGGGGGGCGAGGCCGCCAGCCCCGAGGACGTCGCGCGCATCGAGGCGGCGCTGCGCGCGGTGGTGCCCGACATCCGCTTCACCTCGGTCGAATCGGTCGGCCCCAAGGTCTCGGGCGAGTTGATCTGGACCGCGGTGCTTTCGGTGCTGGCGGCGACCGCCGGGATCATGGTTTACATCTGGCTGCGCTTCGAGTGGCAGTTCGCGGTGGGCGCGGTGGTGGCGCTGGTCCATGACGTGATCGTGACCATCGGCGTCTTCGCCCTGCTCCAGATCCGCTTCGACCTTGCGATCATCGCGGCGCTGCTCACCATCCTCGGCTACTCGATCAACGACACCGTCGTGGTGTTCGACCGGCTGCGCGAGAACCTGGTCAAGTACAAGAAGATGCCGCTGCGCGAGGTGATGAACCTCAGCGTCAACGAAACCCTCTCGCGCACGCTGATGACCTCGGGGACCACGCTGCTCGCGCTGATCTCGCTGCTGGTCCTCGGCGGCGACGTGATCCGAGGCTTTGCCTTCGCCATCGCCTGGGGCATCGTCATCGGCACCTATTCGTCGGTTTACGTCGCCAAGAACGTCGTGCTCTGGCTGGGCGTGAACCGCGAGGGGCCGAAGCCGGGGGACGGCGCGGGCACGCGCTTTTCGGACGGCGGCGCCTGATCGAAGGGAGGTTGCTGCGATGCGCCTGACCGAAATCGCCTTCGGCGATGCCCGCCCGGTCGAGGGCTATGGTCCGGGCTTCTTCCGCATCGGGGGGCAGGTCATCGCGGGGCCGGTGATCGTCACCCGCACCGGCGCGCAAAGCTGGGGCGGGCTGGACGACCCCGCGCCGCTGCTGGCGCTGGCGGGCGAGGTCGACGTGCTGTTTCTGGGCATGGGGGCCGAGATCGCGCGCCCGCCTGCGGGGCTGGTCGCCGCGCTCGAGGCGGCGGGCCTCGGTGTCGAGGCGATGGCCAGCCCGCCGGCCGCGCGCACCTACAACGTCCTGCTGGCCGAGGCGCGGCGGGTCGCGGCGGCGCTGCTGCCCGTGGGCGGATGACGCCGCTGCTGGCGGCGCGGGGGCTGGCCTGCGCCCGCGGCGGGGTGCTCGTGCTCGAGGGGCTCGACCTCGAGCTGGCCCCCGGGGCGGCGCTGGCGCTGCGCGGCCCGAACGGCGTGGGCAAGACGACGCTGCTGCGCACCCTGGCGGGCCTGCAACCCCCGGCGGCGGGGACCATCCTGGCCGCCCCCGAGGCCGTCGCCTATGCCGCCCATGCCGACGGGCTGAAGGCCACGCTGACGGCGGCCGAAAACCTCGGCTTCTGGGCCGCGGTCCACGGCACCGATGCCGCCGGTGCGGCGCTTGCGGCGCTCGACCTTGCGGCGCTGGCCGACCGTCCGGCGGGCAACCTTTCGGCCGGGCAGAAGCGGCGGCTGGGGCTGGCGCGGCTGCTGGTGACGGGCCGGCCGCTGTGGCTGCTCGACGAGCCCACGGTGTCGCTCGATGCGGCGGCGGTGGCGCGCTTCGCAGAGGTGCTGCGCGGACATCTGGCCCGCGGCGGCGCGGCGCTGATCGCCACCCATGCCGATCTTGCCCTGCCCGAGGCCGGGGTGCTCGAGCTTGCGCCGTTCCGCGCCCGCCTGCGGCCGGTGACGCGCGGCGACTTCGACGCGGCCTTCGGATGAGGGCGCTGCTGCTCCGCGACCTGCGGCTGGCGCTGCGCTCGGGCGGCGGGTTCGGCCTGTCGCTGGCGTTCTTCCTGATCGTGGCGGTGCTGGTGCCGCTGGGCGTGGGGCCCGAGGGCGCGACGCTGGCCCGCATCGCGCCGGGCATCCTGTGGGTGGGCGCGCTGCTTTCCTGCCTCTTGTCGCTCGACCGCATCTTCGCGCTCGACCGCGAGGACGGCTCGCTCGAGCTGCTGGCGACCGCGCCGATCCCGCTCGAGGCGGTGGCAGCGGCGAAGGCGGCCGCGCACTGGCTGACGACCGGGCTGCCGCTGGTCGCCGCGGCGCCGCTGGTCGGGGTGCTTCTGAACCTGCCGGGGCAGGGGACGGGCTGGCTCGTTGCGTCGCTGGCGCTGGGCACACCGGCGCTGTCGGCGATCGGCACCTTCGGCGCGGCGCTGACGGTGGGGCTGAAGCGCGGGGGACTGCTCTTGTCGCTGCTGGTGCTGCCGCTCTACATCCCGACGCTGGTGTTCGGGGCCGAGGCGGTGGCGCGCGGCGCGGCGGGTCTGCCGGCGGCGACGCCCCTGCTGCTGCTGGCGGGCATCACGGCGGGGGCGGTGGCGCTCTTGCCCTTCGCCACGGCTGCGGCAATCCGCGTCAACCTGCGCTGAGCGTTCACACGCTATTGGCTTGAGCGGCGTGTTCGAAGGGGCTAGAGAGCGCACATGTCGCTTTGGGAATACGCCAACCCCAAGAAGTTCATGGAAACTTCGGCCCGGCTCCTGCCCTGGGTGGCCGGACTTGCGGCGGCGGGGCTGGCCGTGGCGCTGGTCTGGGGCTTCTTCCTGACGCCGGACGACTTCCGCCAGGGCGCGACCGTCAGGATCGTGTTCGTGCATGTGCCGGCAGCGATGATGGCGATCAATGCCTGGGTGATGATGCTGGTGGCCTCGCTGATCTGGCTGGTGCGGCGCCACCATGTCTCGGCGCTGGCGGCCAAGGCGGCGGCGCCGGTGGGGATGGTCTTTACCCTCGTCGCGCTGGTCACCGGGGCGGTGTGGGGCCAGCCGATGTGGGGCACCTGGTGGGCCTGGGATCCGCGGCTGACCTCGTTTCTTATCCTGTTCCTGTTCTACCTCGGCTACATCGCGCTGTGGGAGGCGGTGGAGGACCCCGACATGGCGGCCGACCTGACGGGGGTGCTTTGCCTCGTCGGCTCGGTCTTTGCGCTTCTGTCGCGCTATGCGGTGAACTTCTGGAATCAGGGGCTGCACCAGGGTGCGTCGCTCTCGGTCGCGCCGGGCGAGCGAATGGACATCGTCTATCGCCTGCCGCTCTATGTCGCGATGGCGGCCTTCGCCCTGCTGTTTCTGGCGCTCGTGCTGGCGCGGACCCGCACCGAGATCCGCGCGCGCCGCCTCAAGGCCCTGATCGCGCGCGAGCGGCTGGCATGATGCCCGATCTCGGCCGATATGCCGTTGCGGTCCTGTCGGCCTATGGCGTGACGATCGTCCTGATCGCGGGCCTCGTGGTCTGGACGCTGCTGCAGGACGCCCGGGTGCGCCGCGCGCTGCGCGAGGTCGAGGACCGGCAGGAGCGGCGCCATGGCTAGGGTCCCGCCGCTGATGCTGCTGCCGCCTACGCTGTTTGCGGCCTTCGCGGCGCTGGCGCTGGCGGGAATGTTCCGCAACGACCCCGACGCGCTGCCCACCACGCGCGAGGGGCGGCCTGCGCCCGCCGTGCGCGCGGCCGGGATGCCGGGCACGCCGCCCTTCGGCGATGCTGACCTGCGGGCGGGACGGGTGACGGTGGTGAACTTCTGGGCCAGCTGGTGCCCGCCCTGCCGGGCCGAGCATCCGGTGCTGACCGAGCTTGCCGCGGGCGGCGTGCCGCTCTTCGGCATCAACTACAAGGATCGGCCCGAGGACGCGGCGGCGTTCCTGGCCGAACTCGGCAACCCCTATGCCGGCCTCGTGGCCGACACGGCGGGGCGCAACGGCCTCGACTGGGGCGTGATCGCGATGCCCGAAACCTTCGTGATCGACGGGCAGGGCCGCGTGGTGCTGCATTTCCGCGGCCCGGTGACGCCGCGCGCCCTGGCCGAGACGGTCGCGCCCGCCATCGCCGCCGCCGGCGGCTGACCCCCGCCAGCCGGCCGCCACCCCCGCGGCGGCAGCCCGGGCCCCCCCTCAGCCGCCCTGGGCGTAGGCCAGGGCGATCAGGATCAGGCCGAGAGCTTCGACCAAAGGCAGGGGCAGGCGGAGGGCGCGAAGCGGGCTCATCCTTGAACGATGCCACGCGGGCCGTGGGCATAAAAGAGAAAGGCCATGAAAATCATGGCCTTCCTTGGAAACACTGCGTTGCCGGTCAGGCCGCGCGGGCGAGGGTGCGCAGGACGTAGTGCAGCACGCCGCCGTTCTGGACATACTCGATTTCCACCTCGGTATCGATCCGGCAGCGCAGCTCGATGGTGCGGGTGCTGCCGTCGGCATAGGTGACGGTGCAGGGCACCAGGGCGAGCGGCCGCAGATCGTCCGACAGGCCGGTGATCGAGAAGGTCTCGTCCCCCGTCAGCCCGAGCGTCCTGCGGGTGGTGCCGCCGGTGAACTCGAACGGGATCACCCCCATGCCGACCAGGTTCGAGCGGTGGATGCGCTCGAAGCTTTCCGCGATCACCGCCTTGACGCCCAGAAGCGCGGTGCCCTTGGCGGCCCAGTCGCGGCTGGAGCCGGCGCCATACTCCTGCCCCGCCACGATCACCAGCGGCACGCCCAGGGCCTGCCAGGCCATCGCCGCCTCGAAGATCGAGGTCTGCCGTCGGTCGGGGCCGAGGGTATAGCCGCCCTCGACGCCCGGGAGCATCTCGTTGCGGATGCGGATGTTGGCGAAGGTGCCGCGCATCATCACCTCGTGGTTGCCGCGCCGCGCGCCGTAGGAGTTGAAATCGCGCACCGGCACCTGCCGCTCGATCAGGTAGCGGCCGGCGGGCGAGGTCTCCTTGAAGCTGCCCGCAGGGCTGATGTGGTCGGTGGTGATCATGTCGCCCAGGATCGCGAGCAGGCGCGCCCCGGCGATGTCGGCGATCCTGCCCGGCACGGGCTTCATGCCGCGGAAATAGGGCGGGTTCTGCACATAGGTCGAGGTCGCCGGCCAGTCGTAGGTGAGCCCCTCCGAGGTCTCGACCGCCTGCCACCGGGCATCGCCTTTGAACACGTCGGCATATTTCCGCAGGAACGCCTCGCGCGTCACGGTGCGGTGGACGAGCTCGGCGATCTCGGCGTTCGAAGGCCAGATGTCGCGCAAGAACACCGGCCGGCCCTCGGGCGTGTGGCCCAGCGGCTCGGTCATCGGGTCGATGTCCATCCGGCCCGCGATGGCATAGGCCACCACGAGCGGCGGCGAGGCGAGGTAGTTCGCCCGCACGTCCGGGCTGATGCGCCCCTCGAAGTTGCGGTTGCCCGACAGCACCGCCACCGCGACAAGGTCGCCCTCGGCGATGGCCGCCGAGATCTCGGGCTGCAGCGGCCCGGAATTGCCGATGCAGGTCGTGCAGCCGTAGCCCACGAGGTTGAAGCCCAGCGCATCGAGGTCGTCCTGCAGCCCCGCGGCCTGCAGATATTCCGACACCACCTGCGAGCCCGGCGCGAGCGAGGTCTTGACCCAGGGCGCGCGCGCCAGCCCCAGCGCGCGCGCCTTGCGCGCCACCAGCCCCGCGCCGATCATCACATATGGGTTCGAGGTGTTGGTGCAGGAGGTGATCGCGGCGATCACCACCTTGCCCGACTCCATCGCCCAGTCCTGCCCGGCAACGGGCACGGTCTTGCCCAGGGGGCGCTTGAAGCCCGTCTCCATCTCGCGCAGGAAGGCGGCCTTGGCCTCGGTCAGCGGCAGGAAGTCCTGCGGGCGCTTGGGGCCCGAGATGGCGGGGACGATCTCGCCCATGTCGAGCTCGAGCGTGTCGCTGTAGACGGGCGCATAGTCGGGCCCGCGCCACAGGCCCTGCGCCTTGGCATAGGCCTCGACCAGCGCGATGCGCGCCTCGTCGCGCCCGGTCTGGCGCAGGTAGCGCAGCGTCTCGTCGTCGATGGGGAAGAAGCCGCAGGTGGCGCCGTATTCGGGGGCCATGTTGGCGATGGTGGCGCGGTCGGCCAGCGGCAGATGATCGAGCCCGTCGCCCCAGAACTCGACGAACTTGTTTACCACGCCCTTCTGGCGCAGCATCTGCACGACCCTGAGCACAAGGTCGGTGGCCGTGGTCCCCTCGCGCATCTGTCCCGTCAGCCGGAAGCCCACCACCTCGGGGATCAGCATCGAGATCGGCTGCCCCAGCATCGCCGCCTCGGCCTCGATTCCGCCGACGCCCCAGCCCAGCACCGCCAGGCCGTTGATCATGGTGGTGTGGCTGTCGGTGCCCACCAGCGTGTCGGGATAGGCCACCTCGGCCCCGGTCTGGTCGCGGTCGGTCCAGACGGTCTGGGCAAGGTATTCGAGGTTGACCTGGTGGCAGATGCCGGTGCCGGGGGGAACGACGCGGAAGTTGTCGAAGGCCCGCTGGCCCCATTTCAGGAACTGGTAGCGCTCGATGTTGCGCTCGTATTCCCGCTCGACGTTCAGCCGGAAGGCGCGCGGGGTGCCGAACTCGTCCACCATCACCGAATGGTCGATCACCAGATCGACCGGGGTCAGCGGATTGATCTTGGCGGGGTCGCCCCCCAGCGCCTGGATGCCGTCGCGCATCGCGGCCAGGTCCACCACCGCGGGCACGCCGGTGAAGTCCTGCATCAGCACGCGCGCCGGGCGATAGGCGATCTCGCGCGGGTTGCGCCCGCCGTTCGCGCCCCAGGCGGCGAAGGCGCGGATGTCGTCCAGGCTGACGGTGCGGCCGCCGTCCTCGAAGCGCAGCAGGTTCTCGAGCACGACCTTGAGGCTGGCGGGCAGGTTCGAGAAGCGCCCCAGCCCGGCGGCCTCGGCGGCGGGGATCGAATAGTAGTGGACGCTCCTGCCGCCCGCCGAAAGGCTCCGGCGGGTGTTCGCGGCGTCCTGGCCGACGGTGATGGTCATGGCGGGCCTCCGGCGGGGATGGGGGTGAAACGGGGGGTGGCTGGCCTGCCGTCTAGCCGCAATGGCGGCCGGCGATCAAGGGGGGTGCGGCAATTTTGTATACCATTGTGCACCGGTTTCCGGCCGCAGCGGCGTCGCCGCGCCGCCCCCTCGCAAAACCTTGATTGGCCCGAGCCGCCGCGCCGCGCCTAGGCTGCGGTCCGGTTCGGTGGGGGGGGGAGGCATGCAGCAGGCAATCCGCGCCGCGGTGCTGCTGGCCGTGCTTGCGGCGCTGGGCCTGCCGGGGGCTGTCCGCGCCGAGGGGCAGAGCCAGGCGGCCGCGCCGGTGGTGGTGGAATACTACACTTCGCAGGGCTGCGCCTCGTGCCCGCCGGTGGACGGTTTCTTTGCCGACCTCGCCGACCGGCCGGACGTGATCGCGCTGGCGCTGCATGTCGACTACTGGGACTATATGGGCTGGCGCGACAGCTTCGGCCAGCACGCCTTTTCCGACCGCCAGCGCGCCTATGCCCGGGCCGCGAACCACCGCACCGTCTACACGCCGCAGATCATCGTCGGCGGCACCGCGCGCGTCGCCGGCTTCCGGCCGATGCAGGTGATCGAGCTGATCGAGGCGGCGAAGGCGGGCGGCGCCCCCGTGCGGCTGACGCTGGAACGCCACGGCATGCGCGTGGCGATCCTGGCCGAGGCGCTGCGGCCGATCGAGGGCACGGTGGTGGTGCAGCTCGTCCGCTACCGCCCCTCGGCGACGGTGCGCATCGAGCGGGGCGAGAACGCGGGACGGACGGTGACCTACCGCAACATCGTCACCGCCTGGGACGAGCTTGCGCGCTGGGACGGTCAGGGCGCCTTTCGGGTCGAGGCGCGGGCCGAGGGCGAGGAGCCGGCGGTGGTGATCCTGCAGCGGGGCGGCGGTCACGGCCCGGTGCTGGCGGCGGCCCGCGCCCCGCGCTGAGGCGTGGGCGCCCGCCAGCGGCGGTGGATCCAGAGCCACTGGTCCATATGCGCGCGCACCTGCGCCTCGAGGCTGTCGTTCAGCGCCTGGGTCATCGCCTCGGGCGTCGTGTGCGGCACGGGCGCCTCGAGCACCACCGCAAAGCTCAGCCCGTCGGGCTGGCGGATGCCGTAGGTGGGGATGACCAGGGCATCAAACTTCAGCGCCATCTCGGCGACCGACAGCGCGGTGTAGGCCCGTGCGCCGAAGAAGGTCAGCGGCGCGCCGCGGCTGACATGCTGGTCGATCAGGATGCCGAGCGCGCCGCCTTCGCGCAGGAAGCGCAGCATGGCCCCGAGGCCCTGGCGGCCGCGCGGGAACAGGGGCCTGCCCAGCGCCTCCATCGCCGCAACATAGTGGCGGTTGAAGAAGGGGTTGTTCATCGGCCGGTAGAGGCCGGCAATCGCGTGGCCACGGGCGGCGAGCGCGGCGCGGGCGGCCAGATAGTTGCCCAGATGCGCGGTGACCATCAGCACCGCCCGCCCCTGGGCGCGCGCCGCCGCGAGCGCGGCAAGCCCCGGGCCCGCGACGGGCGAGGCGCCGGCACGGGCGAGGAACTCGGCCCCCGAATACATCTCGATCAGGGCGCGGCCGACGTTGTCGGGCACGGCCCGCGCAAGCCGCTCCACCTCGGCCGCGGGCAGGTCGGGGCGGACAAGGGCGAGGTTGGCGCGGATGCGCCGGCGCCAGCCGATCAGCGGCGCGACCAGGCGGGCGACGCGCCCGAACAGCGCCACCCGCCGCGGATAAGGCAGCCGCAGCGCCAGCGCCAGCAGGCTGCGGAACAGGCGGTCCTCAAGCCAGTAGGCGGCGGTCTGGAGCGGGGCGGGCATGGGATGTCCGGTGCGGGGCGGCGACGATGCCGGCATAGCGCGTCGCCCATCCCGGCCGCAACCCGCGGCCCGCCGGCGCCCCCGCTGCGCCTAGTCCGCCGGTTCGATCAGCGTCACCTCGCCGCGCGCCTCGAGCTCGCGCACCGCGCCGATGACCGCGTTGCGCGCGGCCTCGCCGTCCCTGGGCTTCACCGGCCCGAGCTCGTCGAGCTCGGTGCGCAGCGCCGCGGCCATGCGCTGCGGCATGCTGGCCAGCAGGAACTCCGCCGCCCCGGCCTCGGGGCTGTCGGGCAGCGCCAGCGCCGAGGCCAGCGCGGCCAGCAGCTGCGGCTGGGGAACAAGACGGACCACCTTGGGCACGTCGCGCGCCTCCAGCCGCGCGGGCAGATGGGCGAAGGTGAAGATCGCCCGGCGCACCCGCTCGGCGAAGTCGGCATCGGTCGCCTCGAGCCCCGAGAGCACCTCCTCCCGGGTGTCGGCGGGCGAGACGTTGAGGATGGCGCCGACGCGATCGACCGGCGGGGTGTCGAAGGCCTTCGGCGGCTCGGCCTCGATCTGCGCCAGCAGGGCAAGGCCGATGCGGCGCACGGTCTCGGGATCGACGCCGCCGGTGAGCGAGACGGCATAGGCCACCCGGCGCGCCTTGTCGCCGGGCAGCCGGCCCAGCAGCTCGGCTGCGCGCGGCACCGCGAGCTTCGACAGAAGGACCGCGCCGACCTCGACGCTTTCGGCCTCGAGCAGCTTCATCAGCCGGTCGGGATCGAGCCGCGCGATCCTCTCCCAGGGATCGATCTTGCCGCTGGCCCCGGCCAGCCGGCGCAGGCGGTTGGCGGCCGAGGCGCTGATGTGGCCGTCAAGCATGGCAAGCGCGCCATCGATCCCGCCGGGAAAGGCCAGGCCCACGCCCTCGAGCTCGGCCATGAACTCGGCCACGACGGCATGCAGCGTCTCGCGGTCGATCAGGCGCATCTGCCCGATCTGTTCGGTCAACGCGGCCTGAAGATGGTCGGGCAGGGCGGCCAGCGGCAGCGGCGCGCCTTCGGCCAGCAGCAGCCGCACGATCACCGCGGCCTTCTGCCGGCCGGTCAGGGCCGGCCGGGCGGTCGTGGCGGGGGTAGGCGCCGGGGCGCCGGCAGCGGCAAGGCCGCGGGGGGGAGCGGCGCGGGGGGCAGGCGTGGTCATCGGGCCTCCGGGCGGCAGGGCCGTCGCGGGCGACGGCGGACGCAACGCCCGCAGGCTCGCAGAGCCGGGTTAACGCAGGCTTGCCCGAGGCCCCAACACGCGCGCCCGAATCCCCGACCCGCGGTCTCCGGCCGGGTGGCACCCCGGCCGGAGACCGCGGCGGACCGACCTCAGCCGTGGACGGCGGCGACGCAGGTCTGCAGCGTGGCGTCCCAGACCTGCCCCTCGGCGCACTGCGACGAGGTGCGGACGACCGGGGCGTGGCCGTCCGAGCACATGGCGGCGGCGATCGAGGGCATCGCGGCAAGCGCGAGGACGGCGAGCAGGGCAGGCTTCTTCTTCATCGCAGGACTCCTTTCTGGTGGCGATACACATTAGATAGGGCCCGATCCCCCAAGGCAAGAGTCTTGCGCCGGCGGGTGCGATCCAGCAACGGAATTGCGCGGCCTCGCGTGAGGCCTGCCTAATAGGTCAGCACCTGGCCGGTCTCGATGGCCCGGCGCAGCGCGATCTCGGGCCAGCCGCCCGCGCCGCCCCGTGCGACGATCTCGGCCAGCTGGGCCTCGGCCGCCGCGCGCCGGCCCATCGCGACCAGCGCCTGCCCCATGTAGGACCGGGCGAGCAGGTTGTCGGGGTTCCGCGCCAGCGCGGCCTCGTAGACGGCCATGCCCTCGGCCGTCCGGCCCGACCGGCGCAGCGCAAAGCCGCGCACGGCGAGCGCGGTGTCGCCGTCGGCCTGCACCATGGCGTCGAGCGCGCGCAGCGCATCCTCGGCCCGGCCGGCGTGGGCCAGCTCGCGCGCGGCGCGCAGCAGGCCCTCGTCGTCCAGACGGGCATCCTTGGGCGGGGCGCAAACCTGGTCGGTGGGGTTCCAGACGGTGCCGTCGGGGCAGACGGTCGTCGTCTCGGTCGGGGTGGGCGGCGCGCTGGTCTCGCCGCTCACGGCGAGGGCGGGCAGGGGCGCCAGGGCCAGAACGAGGGCGAGAGCGGAAGGTCGATGCAGCATCGGCGTGTCTCCGGTCGGCGTGGGCGCCCCGGCGTGTGTGCAAGGGCCCTTTGGTCACCGCAAGAGGTGGGCCAAGGCCGCGCCGCGTCAACCCTCGCCGAACACCCGGGCGAAGATGCTGTCCACATGGCGCAGGTGCCAGCCCAGATCGAACAGCGCCTCGATCTCGGCGGGCGACAGGCAGGCCGCCACCTCGGGGTCGGCCGCCAGAAGGGCGCGGAAGTCGGCGCCCGTCTCCCACGACCGCATCGCGTTGCGCTGGACGGCGGCATAGGCGGCCTCGCGGGCAAGGCCCTTCTGCGTCAGCGCCAGCAGCACCCGCTGGGAATGGATCAGCCCGTGCAGCCGGTCGAGGTTCGCCGCCATCGCCGCAGGGTAGACCACCAGCCGCTCGATCACCCCGGTCAGGCGGACCAGCGCGAAGTCGAGCGTCACCGTCGCGTCGGGGCCGATCGCCCGCTCGACGCTGGAATGGCTGATGTCGCGCTCGTGCCACAGCGCCACGTTCTCCATCGCCGGCAGGGCACAGCCGCGCACGAGGCGTGCCAGCCCCGTGAGGTTCTCCGACAGCACCGGGTTGCGCTTGTGCGGCATCGCCGACGAGCCCTTCTGCCCCGGCGCGAAATATTCCTCGGCCTCGCCCACCTCGGTGCGCTGAAGGTGGCGGATCTCGGTCGCGATGCGCTCGACGGACGAGGCGATCACGGCCAGCGTGGCGAAGAACATCGCATGGCGGTCGCGCGGGATCACCTGGGTCGAGACCGGCTCGGGCGAAAGCCCCATCGCCGCGCAGACATGTGCCTCGACCCGCGGATCGACATGGGCAAAGGTGCCCACCGCGCCCGAGATCGCCCCGGTCGCCACCTCGGCCCGCGCCGCCGCCATCCGCGCACGGTTGCGCGCCATCTCGGCATGGGCCACCGCAAGCTTCAGCCCGAAGGTCGTGGGCTCGGCATGGATGCCGTGGCTTCTGCCGATGCAGGGGGTGAGCTTGTGCTCGAACGCCCGCCGCCGCAGCGCGGCAAGCAGTGCGTCGAGGTCGGCCAGCAGGATGTCGGCGGCGCGGACGAGCTGGATGTTGAAGCAGGTGTCCAGCACGTCCGACGAGGTCATGCCCTGGTGGACGAAGCGCGCGTTCTCGGGCCCCACGATCTCGGCCAGATGGGTGAGGAAGGCGATGACGTCGTGCTTCGTCTCGCGCTCGATGGCGTCGATGCGGGCGATGTCGAAGGGGACGTCGCGCGCGCGCCAGACGGCGGCGGCGTTCTCGGCCGGGATGAGGCCCAGCGCCGCCATGGCGTCGCCAGCATGCGCCTCGATCTCGAACCAGATGCGGAACTTCGTCTCGGGCGCCCAGATCGCGGCCATCTCGGGGCGGGAATAGCGGGGGATCATGGCCGGGCCTTTCGCGGGGGGGGGCGGCGTTGCGGGGTAGCGGCCTGATAGCGGCGATCGCCGCGGCCAACAAGGCGCCCGCAGCCGCCGCGGCGCGGCCGGGGCGTGGCGATCCGGGCGGCACGGGGGCGGCACGGGGACATGCCCCGCAGCCCGCCGCCGGCCGGCCGCGCGGGCCCAGCACGGCGGCGGCAGACGATCGGAGCGGCGCCCGCAGTCCGCACGCAAGCGGCCGGCACGATGCCAAGGCGCGCCGGCCGCCTCGAGC